>JAAYEV010000122.1 GCA_012728565.1 Clostridiales bacterium | reverse complement strand
GGTTGGCGGAGTATAACAGCCTTGCCAATCCGCACTTGATATTCCCCGGGCAGGAAATATTAATTCCGGCAAACTAAAAAACCTGCAACCGATGCCCTGGAGCGTCATATTAAGCGTCCATCCTTAATGAAGGGTTCCCTTTGTGGTAGACAGCCGAAACTGCCATGAAGGGAGCCTTTTTGTGGAAAGGAAAGGAGAGAAGCCAGCCATCCCCGTGGCATTTTATGCCGGGTATTGCGTATATTGTAATATGGTTGTAAAATTAAATCAAAACTTCGGGGGTCAACATGTCGTCCTTTGTCCATATAAGGGACCTGCAAGGGGAATGGATTATAATGCAGCTTGATGGGTGACGACTTATTTTTTGCCGAGAATGACCGTTAAGTCCACAGTAATACTGTCAATTCCTTTTTTCAGCGCTTCGGTAATATTTTTCTCCGCAGCCCCCCAGGACAGCGGGGTCATCTTTATAAGGTGCTCAAGGTTGTGCTTGTCCACCGGTATGCTGTACAGTAAGTCCCAGGTACCGGCTGTATTGAAATTTTCTTCGAAATGTGCGACAACCCTCTCGTTTGAATACTTTTCTTTTCCGGTTGATCTGTAGAAAAGCTCCCTGAGTTCCATAAGGTATCCGCTGCCGGGCACCACCTTTATGAGGATGCCGTCACCGGTTAAAAGCCTTTTAAATTCAGAATAATTTGCCGGGGAAAGGATGTTCAATACAACATGAAAACCGCCGTCTTTAAAGGGCACTTTTGCCAGGTCGGCCACGCACCAAGTAATATCTGGGTACTCCCTGGAAGCGATTTGTATACCCTCCTTGGAAATATCGATGCCAACCCCTGTTACCTGCCCGTCGTTACGGTTTTTCATGCTTTGAATCACCCGGGCAAGGTGGGAGCCCTCGCCGCATCCGGCATCCAGTATCCTTGTGACATCGGTGTGGGGCCCACAGGCGTGGTCCAGTATTAAACCCGCCAGTTTACCCGTAAGGGGCTCAAACAGCCCGCTTCGAATTATTATGCTTCTTGACTCCAGCATCTCTTTATCATATTCGGTTTTCACCGGGCTTGTAAGCAGATTAACGTATCCTCTTTTGGCCAGGTCAAAGCAGTGATTTTTTGCGCATACAATGCTCCTTCCGGCGACCAAACGCATTCTGCCGCCGCACAGCGGGCATCTGAATAGGTTTAAGCTTTCCTTAACCTGTATTGTTGTCATCTTGCAGCACTCCGTAAGCTATTTTACAGCAATTATAGCACAGCAGGAAACAGGTTGAAAGCCCTGCCCATCCCCGGGGCGGAGGCTGTAAGTTTTGATGACTACAGCTTACTAAAAAGATTACGGTTTTTATGTTAAAATATTAGGGTAACATGAATTACTCCCAGGGCTGTCTAAACATTTTGACAACGGGCAGCATAACTGTATTAAGAAAGGATAGGTTTAAATGATTACTTTAAAATCCGAAAGGGAAATAGCCATGATGCATGAGGCCGGAAAGCTTTTGGCTTCCTGTCACAAGGAGATTAGGAAAATTATTCAGCCGGGTATTACAACCCTTGATATAGACAGCTTTGTTGAGGACTACCTGAAAAAAAACGGGGCGACGCCGGAACAGAAAGGATACATGGGCTATAAATACGCCACCTGTGCCTCGGTTAACGATGAGATATGCCACGGTTTTCCCCGGAAAACCCCGCTGAAGGACGGCGATATAGTGACCATAGACATGGTTGTCAACCTGGAGGGTGCCCTGGCGGATTCCGCCTGGACCTATGCGGTGGGGAACATTTCGGAAAAGGCCAAGCGCTTACTGGATGTAACCCGTAAAGGCCTGTACAAAGGGATTAGGAAGGCCGTTGCCGGAAATAGGATTGGCGATATTGGCCATGCGATACAGTCCTACGTCGAGGCGGAAGGGTTCTCGGTGGTCAGGGACTTTACCGGTCACGGTATAGGGCCTACCATTCACGAAGACCCGCAGGTACCCCATTTCGGACCTCCCGGGAAGGGACCGAGGCTGGTGGAAGGGATGGTTATCACGATAGAGCCCATGGTGAACGAGGGCACGTGGGCCTGCAAGGTGGACTTGAACGGTTGGACGGCTAGGACCGCCGACGGCAAGCTGTCGGCACAGTACGAGCATACGATAGCCATAACAAAGGACGGACCGCTGGTTTTGACCGAACAATATTAAGATGCGGCGTGCGGTTGGATTGGAATTTCTAAAACTGTATTTAATAAAGGAGATGTGTTTTTGAAAAACAACAGGACAGCGGAGATTGTACAAAACCTCCCAAAGATTACAATCAAACTTTAGGAGGTTAATGAATTGGAAAAAATAGATATGAAAAGCATAGGGCTTACCGAAAGGTTTATTAAGGAAGCCGGAGGATATAATGGCCTTTATATAGGCCGGGTTTCTTCGCAGCATAAGGATATGTACAGCGTTATTACAGCAGAAGGAGAGATTAAAGCAGAGGTCTCCGGCAAATTTCGTTACCTTGCCGGGGCTGATTTGGTCCGGTACCCGGCCGTAGGCGACTTTGTAATGGTGGACCGTGTCGATAATTCAAAGGGCAGCGCAGTCATTCATCATGTGCTTGCCAGGAAAAGCATCTTTATACGGAAGGCGGCCGGAACGACAAAGAATGCACAGGTTGTCGCAGCCAACATCGATACGGTTTTCATATGCATGGCGCTCAACAACGACTTTAACCTGCGAAGGCTGGAACGATACCTTTCCATTGCCTGGGACAGCGGAGCAACCCCAGTTGTGGTGCTTACAAAATCCGACCTATGCGATAACCCGGAAGGAAGGCTTAAGGACGTGGAAGCGGCGGCAGTCGGGGTGGACGTGCTGATTACGACAAGTATTTCGGATGATGGGTATTCTTCGGTCAAGAAATATATCCGAAAGGGGCAGACGGTAGCCTTTATAGGCTCTTCAGGAGTTGGGAAATCCACCCTGATAAACCAGCTGGTCGGTGAGGATGTGCTGGCCGTAGGCGGGTTAAGGGATGACGACAGGGGAAGGCATATCACCACCAGGCGGCAGCTTGTGGTGCTGCCGGAGGGCGGCGCAGTGATTGATACCCCGGGGATGCGGGAGATAGGGATTATTGATGCCGACCTGTCAAAGACCTTTACCGACATCGACGACCTTGCAGCAGGATGCAGGTTCAGCGACTGTTCTCATGGCAGCGAGCCGGGATGTGCGGTTCAAGAAGCGATAAGGGAAGGCTTCCTTCCGGCGGAAAGGCTTGAGAGCTATAAAAAGCTTAAGAAGGAAGCCAGGTACGAAGGGCTTAATTCCAAGATGATTGAAAGGGAGAAAATTAACGAGATGTTCTCCGGCTTCGGCGGAATGAAAAACGCCAGAAAATTCATTAAGGAAAAGGCCAGGAAAAAACAGCGGTAATATACATGCCGGCCGGCGTGATATTTGTCACAGCGGCCGGTTTTTTATTGCGCCAAATGACAAAGGGACGTTTTTTTTGGCGGTGAAGGGATAACGGGGATTTTTGCGTCTATTTTAAGGAAAGGGGACACACCGCTGCTAAGGCGGGCATTCCTTGCTGCGGAATGTCCCGTCGGTAATAGGGGGTTGAATTAATTGACTTTTAACCATGTTCTAATGGATTTTTAATTTTTATGCTGCATAATGGAGACAACAACAAGCTTACGGGGGTACGTCGTCATGGAAAAGAAGCGCATATACATAGTTCTGGTTAGAACCAATACTCTAATATCAAGGCTTATACAATTTGCAAAGAAGGATAAATACACTCATGCAGCCATTTCTCTAGATGATAAGCTCGATTGTATGTACAGTTTTGGAAGAAAATATACCCTTTTTCCCTTCATTGGCAGGTTCAAGCGGGAGGCAATTGACAAGGGAATATATAAATTTCACAAAACACTGCCCGGAATAATATTGGAAGTTGAGGTGTCCCATTACCGGTATCAAAAAGTTCAAAGCCTTGTCGACCAATTCATCTTAAAGGACGATATCCTTAAGTATAACTACCTGGGCCTGGTGCATGGACTGTTCAACAGGGCTGCTTTCTGCGAAGACAGGTTTACCTGTTCGGAATTTGTATATTATGTTTTAAAGGAAAGCGGAATTTCGGACTTAAAGGTTCCTAGAAACCTTGTCAGGCCGCAGAACCTGCTGGATATTGAAGGTAAAGTGGTGTTCCGGGGGAATTTGAAAGAGTATAGGCCTTGTAATAATTATGGCGATACAGGCAAAACAAAAATTAATAAAATGAGTGCTGCATATGGACAGGCATAAAGACAAAAGAAGGCTTTACTTAAATCCGGTTCTGGCAATGGGCGGTCTTGCGGCTGTATTCATTATATACAAATCAAGCGGTATTTTGGACAATATGACGTCGATGGAGGCTTTAAGAGGGTATATTCAAGGGTTTGGCAAAAATGCCTATATTGTCTTTTTCCTTATACAATTACTATCGGTAATCCTTGCGCCTGTACCCAGTCATATAAGTACTCTGGTGGGAGCGGCAATATTCGGTATGTGGGCTTCATTTATAATAAGCTGGGCGGCAATAGCAGCCGGCTCTGTTATTGTATTTATTTTGGCAAGAAAATTCGGAAAACCATTTACCGATAAAATAATAAGTGCCAGGATTTCAGGCAGGTATAAAGGACTTATTACGCCGGGAAGAGGAGAGACGGTACTTGCCCTTTTACTATTTCTTCCCTTTTTTCCTGACGACGCCCTATGCTTCCTTGCAGGGATTAGCGGGGTAAAGCTGGGTAGGTTCTTATTAATAATGCTGATTACCAGGCCATGGGGGATACTGGCTGCATCGGCACTGGGTTCATCAAGGATGTCCCTGGAGTGGTGGGCCCTTGGCACTGCTGTGCTAATTATATTTTTTATATTGAATAAACGATACGAGCTAAAAGAGACTCTGTTTGGAATAATAAATAAAATTGGTTCCACGACGGGAACTGAAAAAACAATGAACGGACCTTGGCGAAGACGGTTTCACCATTGAAATACTGGAGAAGCTGAAATATGACAAGGGCGAATCCAAAACTAAATCGTGATACCTGTAAAATTTCTGTTGACAGTTGGAACGGTATGTTATATATTTATAACATAAAGTTATAAATATATAACGGGAGATGGTTGCAATGAAAAATAAAATAAGCCTTATGGGGCTTTTAGGCCTTTTGGGCCTTCTGGGCCTTTTTACAGACAACCCCGGTTTCTTTGGATTCTTCGGTTTCTTCGGTTTTTTTGGGTTTGCCAAAGTTCTCCCCGATGAGATGTTTAAGCAAAATGTAAACAAGGCATCCAGAAACGCTTTCTTCACGGGACTTGTCCTGTATCCGGCGGTGGTTGTTATCAGTACCCTTTCATTATTCCCGTTTGCCCTGGTCTTCGCCTTTGGTTTTGCAGTAAACTTTGCCGTGCAGATACTTGTGTTCAGTTTTTCCCTGTCAAAGTACGAAAAGTCCGGTGATGTAAGATGAAAATGATAACCAGGATTAAGGAGTATAGGGCCAAAAAAAACATGACCCAGGAAAACCTTGCAAACCTTGTGGGAGTGAGAAGGGAAACCATTGTACACCTTGAAAACGGGAGATACAACCCATCCCTTAAGCTTGCCCTTGATATTGCGAAGGCACTGGACGCCACGGTGGAAGAACTCTTCAGTTTCAACGATGAATAGAGAACGGCTTTCATGTCCAATATATAATTCAGTTGTGACGGGAATCGAAATAAGGAAGCAGAACGGGGAAGGGGAATAAAGATGCATCATGGGTTTTTGGGGTATAAAAAAAGGCCCGTACTAAAAAAGGATAGCAAAAGCGGATGTAGAATGTAAACCAGTATATTTGTATTAGCCGTAAGGAGGACAAAAATGTACAGTTTTATATGTGACTACAGCGAGGGTGCACATCCGAGAATACTTGAGGCTTTGGTCCGATCTAATTATGAGCAGGCGGAGGGCTACGGAGAGGATGAATATACGCGGAAAGCAGTGGAACTTATAAAGCAGAGGATAGGAAATGACAATGTGGATGTCCATCTAATTCCGGGAGGTACCCAGACCAACCTGACCGCCATTTCAGCCTTTCTAAGGCCCCATGAGGCGGCAATTGCTGCGGAAACGGGCCATATTCTGGTACACGAAACGGGAGCCATTGAAGCCACAGGGCATAAAATAATCCCGGTCAAAACGGAGGATGGCAAACTAAAACCCTCTCAAATAAAAACCGT
The DNA here is from genome assembly GCA_012728565.1 of Clostridiales bacterium. GTDB lineage: Bacteria > Bacillota > Clostridia > Ch29 > Ch29 > JAAYEV01. The sequence continues at coordinate 2,383 of JAAYEV010000122.1, read as the reverse complement.
GCTTGATGCCCATACCGATGAGCATATGGTTAAGCCAAAGCTTGTATACATATCCAACTCCACCGAAATAGGGTCGGTATACGGCAAGTTTGAACTGGAGGGGCTGAGCAGTCTGTGCAGGGAAAATGGGCTTTTCCTGTACATGGACGGTGCCCGTCTGGGCTCTGCATTGTGCAGCGAAGGAAACGACCTTACTCTTTCAGACCTGGCTGCCCTGACTGATGCTTTTTATATAGGAGGGACAAAGAACGGGGCCCTTTTGGGCGAAGCCCTGGTTATCTGCAGCGATGATTTGAAAGAGGACTTCCGTTTCCATATGAAACAAAAAGGGGCGCTGCTTGCCAAGGGAAAACTTTTGGGTATTCAATTTGTTGAGCTCTTTAGGGACAACCTGTTCTTTGAGCTTGCGGAGCATGCCAACAAAATGGCGGGCATTATAAGGAAAGGGATTGAAAGGGAGGGCTTTGGTTTTTTGACATACTCGCCGTCCAACCAGGTATTTCCTATACTGCCCGACAGGGTGATTGATGAGTTGCAAAGGAATTACAGTTTTTATGTATGGGCAAAGATGGGCTCCGGTATGTCTGCAGTTCGTTTGGTCACCTCCTGGGCGACAAGGGAGGAAGCGGTATCGGCATTCATCGAGGACTTCAGAAAAGTGGTATCAATGTATAGATAGCGAAACGGATTGTAAAAAAGGGAGGGGGATTATTTGTGAAAAAGAGGAGTCTTTGGTTGGCGGTGCTGCTGGTAATAGCCGGATTTGTTATAGCCGCCATGGGGCTAATGGTATATACCGAAAGGAATCTTGAAAAGCTTGCTAACGCAGCAATCAGGGATATTGACATAACCGCATTGGCGGACGGAATATATACCGGCGGTTACAGCATGTTTCCTGTTTCCGCCGAGGTGAGGGTTACCGTAAAGGGGCAAAGGATAACCGGAATTGAGCTATTGGAGCACAATAACGGCAGGGGAGCCCCGGCGGAGGTTATACCTAGCTGTGTTGTGGAAGCCCAGAGCCTTGATGTGGACGCTGTGTCTGGGGCAACCTACAGCAGCAAAGTGATTCTGAAAGCGATAGAAAACGCGCTGGAAGGCGCAGAAAGATAGGACCGGGTGCCCTTGGAAAAAAACTCTTTGCTGCGGGCGATAAGCGGCAGAGGGTTTTTTTACGTTTCAATAGCTGCCCCGGCAGCCGACCGATGTTTTCATCCACCTCTTGAAAAAGTGACTGTTTTCTAGAAGGTTTGCCGATTTGATGCTTCCGGCTGGAGACGTAAAAGATGCACCCGACACGGAAATACGTCCCGCTGAAATTCGCGTTTGCAATGAAGTTTAACAGAACATCCCGGCGGCATGCTGACCTATTATCTTAAAAGAAGCCTGTCAAAGTGCTCCTTCTCAAGGTCTTCCAAGTGTTTTAGAAGCTGTCTTACGTTAATGTTGTCAATGGGGTTTGTAAAGGAAGCCCTGCTCCCGTATTCTTCCACGCACTTCCTGCCTTCTGCTGTATCTATATTGGTCCTTGGCCCTCCTACGCAGCCGCCTTCACAGCCCATGCCCTCTATGAAATTGGCTTCCAGGGAGCCGGATTTTATTTTGTCAAGGAGTTCTTTGCATTCGGTTACGCCATTGGCCTGGATGGCTTTAAACTCAACCGTTCTGCCGGGAGCTATTCTCTCAAGGGGTACTCTTACTGCTTCGCTTACACCGCCGGTCCGGGCATAGGTCCTGCCCCCGGAGGAAGACTGCTCCTTATTGTCCTCCGGCATCCGTTCCAGGTCAATATCCAGGGCCCTAAACACCTCCGCAAGCTCGCTGAAGGTGAGCACGTAGTCAACGGCGCCCTTGAGTTCCGGATGTTTTGCCTCGGCTTTTTTAGCCACGCAGGGACCTATGAAAACCGTTTTGCAGACGGGGGATATGGTTTTTATCACTCTTCCTGAGGCAATCATCGGCGACACGGTCTTGGTGAGACGCTCATACAGAGTGCCGTAATGCCGGACGAGGAGGTTAACCCATACGGGGCAGCAGCAGCTGGTTATAAGGAAGTCATCCTCGGACTTTACCAGCTTGTTGAACTCGTCGGCCTCCTTAAGGGTAACCATGTCGGCGAAAAGGGCCACCTCCAGCATATCGGCAAAGCCTATGGACTTAAGGGCGCTCCTAAGTTTACCCATGGTCCCGCCCCGGCCGAACTGGCCGGCCGCCGCCGGGGCCACTGCGGCGTATACCGGGATGCCGGAATCTAGAAACCTGCTCATGGGTATGAATTCTATCTTGTCGTTTATCGCGCCCAGGGGGCAGCGGGGTATGCATTTTCCGCAGGATAAGCATTTCCCGTTGTCTATGATGGGACGGGATTCACCGGAGGGCTGGC
>JAAYEV010000121.1 GCA_012728565.1 Clostridiales bacterium | reverse complement strand
TAATATTCGAAAAACCCTCCACCAGGACCCGGTGTGCCTTCGTGGTGGCATGCAGTGACCAGGGGGCCCATGCCGAATACCTGGGAAGGGGGGATATACAGCTTGGCAAAAAGGAATCCGTCGAGGATACCGCCAAGGTGCTGGGCAGGATGTTTGACGGTATCCAGTTCAGGGGTTTCGAACACAGCACGGTGGAGATTTTGGCCCGGCATTCGGGGGTGCCGGTATGGAACGGGCTTACCGACCTGTACCATCCCACCCAGGTGCTGGCGGATTTCCTTACAATAAAAGAACGCAAGGGGTATCTTAAAGGTATTTCCTTCGCCTATGTGGGGGACGGCAGGAACAATGTCGCAAATTCACTGATGATTGGCGCGGCCAAGATGGGCCTCGACTTTAGGACCGTATCCCCAAGGGCTCTTTTCCCCTCGGAGGAGCTGGTGGAATACTGCCGCGGCGAGGCCGCCCAAACCGGGGCTTCCATCACCGTAACCGATGACATAAAGCAAGGCGTCCGCGGCTGTGACGTGCTTTACACCGATGTGTGGGTATCCATGGGGGAAGAGGAGTTCTTCGACGAAAGGATAAGGCTTCTTAGGGACTACCAGGTCAACATGGACATGGTAAGGGCCACCGGCAAGGAAGACTGCATGTTCCTTCACTGCCTGCCCGCCTTCCACGATACCAATACAACCATCGGCGCGGAAATATACGAAAAATACGGACTTAAGGAAATGGAAGTAACCGATGAGGTCTTCAGAAGCAAACACTCGGCAGTGTTCGACGAGGCCGAGAACAGGGTGCATACCATTAAAGCGGTAATGGTGGCCACCCTTTAGAGCCGGAAAACGGCATCCTTTACCTGGAATGCAAAGGGGGAAAACCGGTGAAAAGGCTTGTGATAGCGCTGGGCGGCAACGCCCTCCAGGAGGGCAGCGGCCCGGCCACCGCCGAGGCCCAACTGGAGGTTGTGAGGAATACCGCATCTCACCTGGCAGATATCATGGAAAAGGGATACCAGGTAATAATCGCCCACGGCAACGGTCCCCAGGTAGGCAGGCTGGTGCTGCAGAACGAGGGCGCATCCCATATAACCCCGGCGATGCCCTTTGACGTATGCGGCGCAATGAGCCAGGGTATGATCGGCTACCATATACAGCAGGCCATGGGGGATGAACTAAGGCGCCGGGGCTTTGAAAGGCCGGTTGCCACGCTGGTGACCCAGGTGGTGGTGGACAAAAACGACCCGGGCTTTAAAAACCCCACAAAGCCCATAGGTCCTTTTTATTCCGCCCATGAGGCAAAGAGGCTGGAGAAGGAAAAGGGCTATACCATGAGGGAAGACGCCGGCAGGGGCTGGAGGCGGGTGGTGGCGTCCCCCGCTCCGCTTGAAATCGTGGAGCTTCCCGCCGTAAAGGCACTGGTGGAGGCGGGAATAATCGTGATAACGGTGGGGGGAGGGGGCATACCCGTCATAAGGAAGGACGACGGCAGCCTGGAAGGCATCGCCGCCGTCATAGACAAGGACTACGCCTCCGAGAGGCTGGCGGAGGACATAGACGCCGACGGGCTTATTATCCTCACCGCGGTTGAAAAGGTATCCATAAACTTTGGAAAACCGGACCAGGAAGACCTTGATGTGCTGACGGTGGAGCAGGCAAGAGAATACGCCCGCCAGGGGCATTTCGCGCCGGGGTCGATGCTGCCCAAAATAGACGCCGCCACGGCCTTTGCAGCATCCAAGAAAGGGAGGATGGCAATAATATCATCACTGGAAAAGGCTCTGGACGCTTTGGAGGGAAGAACCGGCACACTGGTAATACAGGGATAAAAAGGGGACGCATCCACGGATGCCTCCCCTTTTTATATTATAATCCTTATTAATCCCTATCGGCTCGCCGGCTGCGGCCCGGCGCCTGTTATCTGCCGGCTGCCAACTTACGAGCCGATACGAAATTTCTTCATCAATCGGTCGAGGTATTTTCGCCTTTCAAGCACATGTTCCTCGGACGGGGAGACAAGGTCCCTAAGGGAGTACTCCCTCCCCAGGTATCCGTACGTCTCAATCCCCAGGCGATGGTAGGGCAAAAGCTCTATATCTCTAAGCTTTGTTACACGGCTTAACATCTCCACCGTATCCGAAAGGTTGTCATCCGTATCGGTCACTCCCGGAATCATCGGTACCCGTGCAATTATTTCAACATCATAGGGTGATGCGTCTATCCTGCGAAGGTTTTCAAGTATCAGCCCATTTCCGGCGCCGGTCCACCGTTTGTGAAGCCCTTCATCCATAAGCTTTATATCGGCGTACAGCACATCCAGCCAGGGCAGCACCGCTTCCACATGGTCCCACGGCGCAAAAAGGCAGGTTTCAATGGCGGTATGAATTCCCAGCCTTTTGCACTTCCTAAGCACCTCCGCGGTGAAACGGGGCTGGAAAAGCGGCTCCCCGCCGCTTATTGTAACCCCCCCGCCCGAATGGAAATAAAAAACCTCGTCCCGGGATATTTCGGCAGCCACCTCTTCCACCGTCATGGAGACGCCGTACTTTTTCAGCGCCCCGGCCGGGCATTCAAAAACACATGCGAAGCAGCCCCGGCACTCGGCCCTGTTAAGCTCTGCCTTGCCCTTTTCCGCCGCCGGCGAAATGGCCCCGGCGGGGCATACTTCGGCACAGGTACCGCATCCCCTGCACCGGTCGGCGGCAAGGCCCAGTTCCGGCCCCGGCCTTTGGGACTCCGGCGTCGAGCACCAGAGGCACCTTAGGGGGCAGCCCTTTAGAAATACAACCGTCCGCAGCCCCTGCCCGTCGTGGATGGAAGACCTTTCTATCCTTAAAACCGTTCCCGTTGTCCTACCCTTTTTGTCCATGGCGTTCATCTTTAAATAAGACCTTTCTGCGTGGTACGTCCTATTATCTCATCCTGGACGTCTTTGCCCAGCTCTACAAAATAGGCGGTGTAACCGGCCACCCTGATAAGCAGCCCCTTGTATTCCTCGGGATATTTTTGGGCACGGCGCAGCTTTTCACCGTCTATTACGTTGAACTGTACATGGAATACCCCCAGGCTGCACATGCTCTTTAAAAGGGCCATCATCTGGGTTATCCCGTTTTCGGTGGACAGCATATCCGGTTCCACCTTCATGTTGAGCAGCGTCCCCTGTACAAACCGGTCGTGGGGTATGTTTGCCACCGATTTTAACACCGCTGTTGGCCCGTTGAAATCGGTACCGCCGCTGGGGCTTACGCCGTCCGCCAGCGGCTTCCAGGCGCGGCGGCCGGACGGCAGTGCTCCCACCTCCAGGCCGAAGGGCGTATTGCCGGACACCGGCAGTATCCCCGGGGTCATGCGCCCGAACTTGCTGCTGTACTTTTCTATCTCGTCCGCGATAAAGGTAAAAATGTCGGCGGCAATATCGTCCACCAGCGGGTCGTCGTTTCCGTACTTTGGCGCTGCAAGGCAAAGCCTATGGATTCTTTCACAGCCCTCGAAGTCCCGGTCAAGGGCGTCCAGAATCTCCGCCATGGTGGCCTGCCTGGTGTTGTATACTATGTGCCGGATGGCGGCAAGGCTGTTTATGAGGTCCGCCACCCCTATGAGGATTATGCCGTTTCCAACGTTGTACTTTGCACCGCCCCAGGCATAGTCCTTAGCCTTTTGTATGCATTCCTTGAATGTAAGGGACAGCGCCGGCACCGGTCGGTTCATGCAAATCTCGTCTATCACGTGGCTTCCCTTTACCACCACCCGGGTTACATACCTTATCTGTTCCTTAACCGCTCCGAGGAACTCTTCGTAGGTTTTAAAGTCCAGGGGGTTTCCCGTCCGGGCGCCTATATATCTCCCGCTTTTCCTATTCTTGCCGTCCAACAGCGCGAACTCCACAACGCTGCCCAGGTTTATGTCCGCAAGGGCGGTGTACTGGCGCATCCGTCCCGAAAGGTTTGTCTCAACGCAGCCGCAGGGGTTCCAATCGTAGGCTTCCTTAAGCGGTACCCCCTTGTTCATTACCATCCTTATGCCCACCTCGTCGTTGTGAAAGGCGGGGAAGCCGGTGCCAAGGCTTATAAGCTCCACAACTTTTCTTAAGAAAGAGTTGGGGTTTTTGGCCATGTTGTACCGCACCGACAGCGAGGGCTGGTACAGCTGCACGTCCATGGTGGCCTGGAGCATCATGTACGAAAGGTCATTGACGGCATCCCGCCCCGCATGGTCCACGCCGCCGACGCATACGTTCTGGAACATGGGGTACCCGGCGGCAAACTCCGCGGTTACGGCGTCCTGGAACAGGCAGGGTTCCGAAAACTTGACCCACAAACAGTCCAGCAGCTCCTGGGCCTCTTCCGGCGTAATGCGGCCCGCTTCAAGGTCCGCCTTGTAATAGGGCCACAGGTACTGGTCCATTCGTCCCGGGTTGTAACTGGCGGCGTTTTGCTCCATGAATATGCAGGTATGGTAGAAATAAAAGGACTGCAGCGCTTCCCGGAAGGTCCGGGCCGGGTGTTCCGGCACCCTGCGGCAGACTCTTGCAATTTCCAGCAGTTCTTCTTTCCTGCGCGGGTTCTTCTCAAGGAGCGCCAGCCTTTCCGCCTCGGCGGCATAGCGCCGGGCAAGGGCTATTATGCCCTCCGCCGCAATCAGCATGGCCTCCAGGTAATAGTCCTTTTCATAGTGGCCGGGCACTGTAAGGTCCAGTTCGGACCTTCTTTTTTCGATTACCGATATGATACCCGACAGTCCTTCCCGGATAAGCCATTCGTACCCGGCGGTGGTTTCTCCCCAGCCGCGGACCGCCTTGCGGTTTATATAAACAACCCCGTGGTCCCGCAGTTCTCTTGTATCATCGGGAATCTGTGCAAGCCATTCCTCGTAGTTGGAGCGTCCCTTCCAATAGGGGCGGATTTCCTCCTCAAAGGCTTTTTTATCCTCCGGCCTTAGATAAAACGGGTCATAGGGCCTTGTGCTTATGGTGTCCAGCGCGTCGTCCAGCACCGACCAGCAGGTGTCCGCGCAGAGTATTCCGCCGCGAATCTTGCTGCCGGAACAGCCCACAATGAGTTCATCGTCCCATATGGTAACGGTTTTTTCCATGCATTGTTTCCTAAAAGCCAGGGCTTTTTTAACCACCAGCGGCTTTCCTTCCGCTTCCTTGAAGGCCTCGGTAAGAAGCCTTGCGTTCTCCAGGTCTATTTCCGGCCGGGTTTCAAGGACCCTTTTCTTGAGCCGGTTTATGCGTTCCATGTATCCGGGCAGCTGTGCTTTACTGTCCACTTTGACACCCCCTAGGCATACACTTTTCTATCAGCGGCCGACTTTAAGTGTTTTCCGGTTTTCACCGGGCATCCCGTGCTGCTTTAAACGAACTTATAGCCCGCTCTTACCAACGTTCCAGGTGTATTTTGGACCGGTCGTACCGGTCGGCTGACCTTTTTTGCTCTCCCTTGTGCCCGACGGCTATGATGCCGACGGGTATGACGTTTGACGGCAGGCCCAGCAGCTTGGACATGGGCTCTGTAAGGTCTTCTTTGGGATACAGCCCGCACCATACGGCACCCAGCCCGATGCCATGGGCGGCAAGAAGTATGTTCTGGATGGCCGCCGAGCAGTCCGCCACAAGGAAGCCCGTTTCTGCCTGCTGATGGCTGTCCCCGCATACCACGATGCCGCACCCGGCATTGGGCAGCATCTTGCCATAGGGATGAAACTCGGCGATGCAATCAAGCGTTTCCTTGTCCCTTACTATTACAAAGTGCCACGGCTGCCTGTTGTGGGCCGACGGCGCCTGGAACCCCGCCCTGAGTAAGACGTCAAGGTCTTGGTCCGAAACGGTCTGCCCGGTAAACCTGCGTATGCTTCTGCGGGTTGAAATTGCCTCCAAAACGTCCATCGCGTATACTCCCCTTTCCGCTGTTTTAATCTATTTTACCATTAGTATACTCCCAAAGCTACACCCCCACCCCGCTCCGTCGGCTTTTTTGTTTGTTTTTTGCTCGGGCTTTAACATATTTTCGGACACTCATTAATATTATTCTAATAGGTTGTATTAAGAAAAGGAGAGGAGGACTGGGGATGGCTCTAGAGCTTATAAGAGACCTGATAAAGATAGACCAGGTTATTGGGGAAGAAATGACCCAGGCAGTGGTGGAGGGGGATGTTGTTGTCCCGGATAGCAAGCCGGATGTAGATAGAATAGTCAGCATGAACGGCTGGGTGGTAATAACCGACAGGGAGGCTGTGGAGGATAAAGTTATAGTTGATGGAGTTGTTAACGTTAAAGCCCTTTATATTTCCTACGAGGGAGAACAAGCCCTGCATCACCTTGAAGGGTCCTTCGGGTTTACCCAGCAAATAGACCTGCCCGGCGCATCCGGCAGGATGGACGCCGAGGTTAAGGCGGATATAGAGCACCTTGACTTTGACATGATAAACAGCAGGAAACTTAACGTTAAATGTGTGCTCAACCTGACCGGCAAGGTTTCGGAAAAGTCCGAAGTGGATGTTATAAGGGATATAAAAGGTGTAGGCGATGTCCAGGTCCTGAGGGACCACCTGGAGCTAAGCGATACGGCGGGGGAAGGAATATCCCGGGTAACGGTGAGACAGGAATTTGAAATACCCGCAGATCGGCCCGCCATTAAGGAAATACTGTCCACCGACATAAGCCTGGGCGAAAGGGACAGCGGCATATCCGAGGACAGGGTCTCAATACGGGGCATATTAAATATTGCAACCTTGTACATAGGGAACGACGAAGAAGGGTCAATAAACAGCGTGAAATACCAGGCGCCCTTCAGCCATTATATAGAAATGGCCGGTATAATGCCCGGTATGAGGGAAAAGGTGCACTGCCTGGTGGAGGACTTTTATTCCACCGTAAAGGAAAACGAGGAGGGTCAGAACCGCATTATTGAATATGAAGTGGTGGTCAAGGCCGAGGGCAGGGTGGAGACGGTCCGGCCGGCGGAGGTGCTGGTGGACGCCTATTCGCCCACTGTAAACCTTGAAGCCTTCAAGTCCAAAATAAGGTTTAAAAAGACCCTTGACAGCCTAAGGGATGAAATTGCCGTTAAGGAAGAGCTGGGTCTTCCGGCGGACTATCCTCAAATAAAGGAGATATGCGATGTTAAAGCCGTACCGGTGCTGACCGACTTTGGGGTATACGAGGACCGGGCGGTGGTGGAGGGGGTACTGTCCATCCAGGCGCTTTATCTAACCACCGACAGTGAGGAGCCGATGTACCTGTACAAGGATGAAATACCCTTCCGGCACAGTGTCCAGCTTCCCGACGGCGGGCAGCCGGTGGACCTGGACGTGGACCTTTACCTGGAAGACCTGCAGTACCGCGTGCTGGACGCCGACCTGTTCGAGACAAGGGCAAAGGTAAGGGTGGATATGGATATAAGCAGTATCCTTGAAAAGGAAGTGCTGCTGGACGTAGAGGAAGTCGAGCCGGAGGAAAAAAGGGAGCAGCCAAGCATTGTGGTGTACTTCATCCAGCCCGGCGACAACCTGTGGCAGATCGCAAAGCGGTTTAATACCACCATCGAGGAGTTGGTTAAGGCAAATAACATAGAGGACCCGGAGAACCTGGTACCCGGTGACAGGCTGATAATTACCCGGATGTTAAAGTACCAGTTGTCTTAAAAAAATCCGCGCCAGCGGATTTTTTTATGCGTCGGTGGATACAGTTTGCAGGCAAAGTAAACCTGGCTTCATGAATACCCGCTTATGCGAAAATGAAATAAGGTCAGGGGACACACCGCTTTTTGCGGGTATTCCTTGCTGCGGAATGTCCCCATCGGTAAAAGTGGCCTGGCGTCCTGCCAGGCCTACGGTTTTTCTGCAAAGCTTCGGCGAGTTTCCTTACCAAACCATTTTAAGCATGCGCTTATCATTCATGAAGCCTTAAGAGACTGAGCAATTTGGTTTCTTAAGATTGAACCCGCATTAGCGGATTTTTTTTATGCGCCGCAAACTGGGAGCCTTAAGTATAAACCATCATCGGATGGTAAAAATAACTAGTGTGATTTCAAGGAGGAAGCGGCATGGCAGGAAAGCTTATCATAATAGGGGGGGCGGAGGACAAGGAGAGGGACTGCGAAGTATTGAAAGAGGTTGCCGGGGCCGCCGGCGGCGGCCGGGGCAGGATAGTGATTATAACCACCGCTACGCAGAACCCGCGCCCCGCGGCAAAGAAGTACATGAAAATATTCCAAAGGCTCGGGGTGGGGGATGTCCGGGCCGTGGAAATAGAAAGCAGGCAGGACGCTTCAGGCCCGAAAGCCTTGGATGCCCTTAAGGGGACCACCTGCGTTTTTTTTACCGGGGGGGACCAGTTGAGAATTACCAGCATTCTTGGGGGCACGGCAATGGGCGGCGCGCTGAAAGAGCTTTTTGAAAGGGGGCTGGTGATAGCCGGCACCAGCGCCGGGGCGTCCGCCGTAAGCAGCACCATGATAGTAACCGGAGACGAAGAGGACTCGCCGAGGAAATGCACCGTCAAGATGGCCCCCGGCCTTGACCTTTTGGACGGTTGTGTCATAGACCAGCACTTCGCCCAGCGGGGCAGGATAGGACGGCTCATGTGCGCGGTGGCCCAAAATCCCCATGTGCTGGGTATAGGCATAGACGAGGATACCGCGGCGGTAATTGATGAAGGCAGGCTCAAGGTTTCGGGCTCCGGTGCGGTGACGGTGGTGGACGGCAGCACCCTTTCCTTCAGCAATGTATCCGAAACAAGGCCGGACCAGCCGCTGGCGCTTGTGGGCATGACCATACACGTGCTGCCAAGGGGTTACGGTTTTGACCTTATTCAAAGGAAACCAATATATTTTAAACCTCAGGAGGATGAAAATGAAAATACTGGAGAAAAGGATATACAGGGGCAGGAACATTTACAGTCACAGCCCGGTAATAAGGCTTAAGGTGGACCTGGAGGGGTACAGCGATATCCCTACCCGTGATATCGAAAAGTTCAACCAAACGCTGGTTGAACTTTTGCCCGGACTGGCAAACCACCATTGTTCCAGGGGCCATGCCGGCGGTTTCCTGGAAAGGCTCGGGGAGGGCACATATCTTTCCCACGTCCTGGAGCACGTGGTTATTGAGCTGCAGAACGCCGCCGGCTACGACGTATGGTTCGGAAAAGCTCGGAGGGCGGAACAGGAGGATTCGTATTACGTGATATATGAGTACCTGAACGAGGACGTGGGACTGGAAGCGGCCCGCGTGGGGCTGGACCTGGTAAACGGCCTTATTGCGGGGCATGCGGTGGACATAAAGGCCGAGATAGCCCATCTGAAGGAAATAGGGAGAGAAACCGGCCTTGGTCCCAGCACGCTGGCGATAGTAGAGGAGGCAAAACTTAGGGGCATACCCTATATGCGTATAGGCAGCGGAAGCATAATACAGCTGGGCTACGGCAGGTACCAGAAAAGGATAGAAGCCACCATCACCGAGAACACAAGCTGCATCTCGGTGGACATCTCCTGCGACAAGGTGATTACAAAGGAACTGCTCAGCGAGGCGGGTATACCGGTCCCGGAGGGCGGCGTGGCCTACTGCAGAGAATCCGCCCTGGCCCTGGCCCATGACCTTGGCTACCCGGTGGTGGTAAAACCCCATAACGGAAACCAGGGCAGGGGGGTGACGCTTAACATTTCATCCGACGGGGAACTGCTGAAGGCCTATGAACTGGCATCGGCCATAAGCCCCAGGGTAATAGTGGAAAGGCAGATAAAGGGGAGCAACTTCCGGGTCCTGGTGGTGGGCGGCAGCGTTGCGGCGGTATCCGAGAGGTTCCCCGCCGCGGTGGAGGGGGACGGCATCCACACCGTGAAGGAGCTCATAGACATTGAGAACTTAAACCCCCAAAGGGGTGAAGGCCATGAAATGCCCCTTACCAAGATTAAGGTGGACAGCCATGCACTGCTGGCACTGGAAAGGCAGGGCATCGGCCTTGATTACATACCCGCGAAAGGTGAGAGGGTAACGGTGAGGGAAAACTGCAACATAAGCACCGGCGGCACGGCGGTGGACAGGACCGACAGAATACATCCCCAGGTGTCCATGATGGCGGTACGGGCCGCCGGCATCATCGGGCTTGACGTGGCCGGGGTGGACATAACAACCACCGACATATCAAGGCCGCTGACGTCGACCGGCGGTGCTATAATAGAGGTGAACGCCGCCCCGGGTATAAGGATGCACCATTTCCCCAGCCGCGGCAAGGCAAGGAACGCCGCCCGGTGCATCGTGGACATGCTGTTTCCCAACGGCAGCAAGTATTCCATACCTATAGTATCCATAACCGGGACCAACGGCAAGACCACCACCGCCAGGATGCTGTCCTCCATCCTGGCCATAAGCGGGTATAACGTAGGCCTTACCACCACCGGGGGTGTGTACATAAACCAAAAATGCGTACTGGACGGCGATACCACCGGTCCCTCCAGCGCCCGGACCGTGCTGACCGACCGCACGGTGGACATTGCGGTGCTGGAAACCGCCCGGGGAGGCATAGTGCGCTCGGGATTGGGGTACGACCTTGCGGATGTGGGCATAATCACCAACATCACCAACGACCACCTGGGCATAGACGGCATTGAAACGCTGTCCGACCTTGCCTATGTCAAGAGCCTGGTGGTGGAGGCGGTAAAGTATAACGGCTATGCCGTGTTAAACGCCGATGACGCCATGACGGCAGAAATATCCGGCAGGGTGAGATGTAATATTATATATTTCTCGCAAAGGGAAGACAATATGCTGGTTATAAAGCATATAAATAATGGGAGGACCGCGGTGTTTGTTAAGGACGGCACCATAGTAATCGCAAAGAACGGCAAGTACTACCCGGTCATAGCGGTGGACGAAGTGCCCTGCACCATGGGGGGGCGGCTGAAGCACAATATAGAAAACACCCTTGCGGTGGTATGCGGGGCCTATGCGCTAAACATACCCATCGGGGACATAGTGACCGGGCTCAAGGCCTTTTACAACGACCAACAGAACAATCCCGGCCGGTTCAACATATACAGCGTCGGCAGCTTTAGGGTGCTGGTGGACTATGGGCACAACCCCGCCGGGTACAGGGCGGTGGGGGAAGCCCTGTCCGGCATGGGGGCCGAAAGGCTGGTGGGTATAATAGGGGTGCCCGGCGACCGCCTTGCCCGGGACATGATAGAGGTGGGCGGCATATGCGCCGGCATATTCGACAAAGTATACATAAAGGAGGACAAGGACTTAAGGGGCAGGGAGCCCGGCGAGACCGCCGGGTACCTGATGGAGGGCCTCCTAAGGGAAGGTTTCCCAAGGGAAAACGTGGAGGTGGAACTCGACGAAACAAAGGCCCTGTGGAAGGCCATGAAAAGCGCCAGGCCGGGGGATTTGATTGCTATATTCTACGAAAACCTGCAGCCGGTGCTGGATACCATAGAGAGGGCCTCCGCCCTTATGCAGGCAAAACCCAGGCAGAGGGAAGTGCTGCAAAAAAGTGCAGGCAAATAAAAATCCTGAGCAATGAGGTTTATATTGGATAATCCCTCCGGCGAGTATATAATTATAAATAATAGGAGCACAAACTTTTTCACAGGGGGAGGGTTATGACGGAAACTACACTTCAGGCCCGGGCCAAGGTAAACTTAACCCTTGACGTGATTGAAAGGCTTAAGGACGGTTATCACCGGGTGGAAATGGTGCTGCACCGGCTGGACTTGGCCGACCGGGTCAGGATTACCGTCGGCGGCGGAAAAGGCCCCATACGAGTGGAAAGCGACAGCCCGCTGGTGCCGGAGGGGAGGGTCAACATAGCCTACAGGGCCGCACAGCTTATAAGGGATAAATACGGCATGGACCGCAGTATAACGGTCAGTATCGAGAAAAACATACCGGTGGCCGCGGGGCTTGGCGGCGGCAGCGCCGATGCGGCGGCGGTTATAGAAGGCCTCAGTATGCTCCTTGGCCTTGACCTGGACACCGCCGGCATGATGCGGCTGGGTACCTTGCTGGGTGCCGACGTGCCCTTTTGCTTTATGACGGGGCCCGCCTTGGCGCAGGGAAAGGGAGAGGTTCTTACCCCCATTCCTTCCGGAGTGGTGCTGGACCTTTTGCTGGTAAAGCCGGACTTTCCGGTGTCCACCGCTTGGGCCTATAATAACCTAAAGTTGTCCTCCATAACCAAAAGGCCGGACAATGCCGGGATGGTCTCAGCCCTTGCAAAGGGGGATAAGGAGCGAATAGCTTCCGGGATGGTCAATGTCCTGGAAGGGGTAACGGCTTTAAGGTTCCCCGAGATACTGAGGATTAAGGAACAGATGATGGAAAGAGGAGCCCTCGGTGCGGTTATGTCGGGGAGCGGCCCCACGGTGGTCGGGCTTTTCCGGGATAACAATAGCGCCCTTTCGGCGGCGGAGTATTTCGGCAAGTCGTACAGAGAGGTAATAACCACAAAAACGGTGACGTAAAAGAGGGTGGGTATATGATAAGCGCAATTATACTATCGGGTGATAAAAACGAGAGCCTTTCCGGCGGTTATACAAAGGCCCTTGCAAGGATCAAGGACAGGTTTATGATAGAATACGTCGTGGATGCCCTGCTCCAAAGCGCCACCATAGGCGAAATAGCGGTTGTGGGTCCCACGATTCGGCTGCGGGAATGCCTGGGGGACAGGGTTTCGTACATAGTGGAAGGCGCCGGCGACCTTATTGACAATACACTGGTAGGGGTGGCCCTTTTCATGGACCAGCCGAGGGTGCTGGTGCTTACCTGCGATATACCCTATCTTACCCCGGAGGCGGTGGACCATTTCATAACCGAAAGCGAAAAAACCGGCGCCGACCTGTGTTATCCCATTGTAACCAGGGAAAGCAACGAGCTTAAGTATCCCGGCGCAAAGAGAACTTACGCCAAGTTAAAGGACGGCACCTTCACCGGGGGGAATATGTTTTATGTAAACCCGCGGGTGGTGGAAGGCTCGGCGGACCTTGCCCGGCGGCTGGTAGGATACAGGAAAAAGCCCTGGAAAATGTGCAGCGTGCTGGGCTGGGACTTTGTGCTGCGGCTGCTGTCCGGAAATCTTTCCATAGCGGAAGTGGAGGAAAGGATGTCGGCCCTGCTGGGCATAAAGCTGGCGGCCATAATATCCCCCTATCCCGAGGTGGGCAACGATGTGGACAAGGAAAGCGACCTGATGCTTGCAAGGGAATACATGGAGAAAATAGGATGAAAACGGCGAAAGCCGTTTTTTTTATCCCTCTGAATAGACTTGGGGTTATGTGCAAACATTATACTTAATTGGAGACATTCACCTGTGAAGCGGGAAGTGAAAGAAGGGGTATCCCCACAGCACCGGCTTGGAATATTCCGTGAAGGGGGCAGGATAAATGGATTTTGCAGCCAAATTGGCCGGAGCGTTATGGAACCAAATAAAGGACCTTTATAATCTTTACCTGATGCTGCTGGGAATGGGTATAGGGGTTTTTTGTTTCTTCGTGGACGGCAATATCTACAAAAAGAAGGGTCTTAAAAAAGAGCAGATTGCCGCCAAGGTCACAGGGGTTTTATACTTTTTGTTTTCAATACTGTTATTCATTCTTGTAACAATTTTTTAGGAGGCCGGCAATGGGACTTCTTGATAGGTTTAGGCCAAAAAAACAGGAAAAAGAGCCTTCAAAGGAAGAAGCGAAGGACAAGGCCTCTTCATCGCTGGACAAAAACTTAAAATACCTTAAGGACAAGCTGAAAGACTGCAACGATGTTGTTTACCGGGAGTTCAGGGTGGGAAACCGTCAGCAGTTCCGCTTTGCCTTGGTTTATGTAGACGGGCTTGTAGACAGGAACATGCTCAACGAAGAGGTGCTGAAGTCCCTTATGCTGCAGACAAAGCATGCCAACCTAAGCCCCGGCATAATCACCGGGGACGTTTTCAGCATTGCCTTAAGGAGCGGTTTGACCACCAGTGAAGTAAAAGAGGAGGAGTACATCGACAAGTCGATGATAGCCCTTTTATCCGGCGATTCGCTGGTGCTTGTGGACGGCTATAAAAAGGTGCTGGTAATAGGGTCCAAGGGCTGGCCCAGCCGGGGTGTACAGGAGCCCCAGACCGAATCTGTCATACGGGGCCCAAGGGACGGGTTCACCGAGACCATGCGTTTTAACACCGCCCTGCTGCGGCGAAGGCTGCGGGACCCCAACCTGAAGATAAAGCAGATTAAGGTTGGCGTCCGTTCAAAGACCGACGTAGCCCTGGCATACATGGAAAACATCGTGGACAAAAACGTGCTAAAAGAGGTGGAAAAAAGGCTGGAAAGCATCAACATAGACGGGGTGCTGGAAAGCGGCTATATAGAGAGTTTTATCGAGGACCGGAAGTATTCCATATTCCCGCAGGTGCAAAGCACCGAGAGACCGGACAGGGTTGCCGCCTCGCTTTTGGAAGGCAGGGTGGCGATAATAACCGACAACACCCCCTTTGTGCTGCTGGTCCCGGCAACCCTCAACATACTGTTCCAGTCGTCGGAGGACTACTATGAAAGGTGGTTTATTGCCAGTTTTATCAGGATACTGAGGTATGCTTCGGCCTTTATATCCCTTGTGCTGCCTGCGGTATACATAGCCATTACTTCATACCACCCGGGCCTTATACCCACCGACCTTGCGCTGTACATTGCCGGGACCCGGACCGGCGTGCCCTTCCCGGCCTTTATAGAGGCCATAATCATGGAACTGACGCTGGAGCTTTTGAGGGAAGCAGGGATTAGGCTGCCGGGGCCCATAGGGCAGACCATAGGCATAGTGGGAGGCCTTGTAATAGGCCAGGCGGCGGTGCAGGCGGGGCTGGTTAGTCCCATCATGGTAATAGTGGTGGCCATTACCGCCATAGCTTCCTTTGCGGTATCTTCCTACAGCGTGGGCATAGCCTTCAGAATCCTAAGGTTTTTTATCATAGCCCTGTCGGCGGTACTGGGGCTTTACGGTCTCGTGATGGGCCTTCTTTTGACACTGGTGCATTTATGCTCGCTTAAAAGTTTCGGGGTTCCGTACCTTGCCCCCCTCGTGGGCAACACCTATTACGAGTTGGGGGATGCCCTTGTAAGGGCTCCGCAAACCGTGATGTACCGGCGGCCCAAAACCCTGGCGGGGGGCAACATGATACGGATGAGGGTCGGCGGTGCAAAGGGGACTTCCGGCGGCGGGAGCGGCAAGGATGGCGATGAAGGGGGCGGCGGCGAGGCTAAGGCGGGCAGCGTAAAGGCCGGTGACGGGAACGGAAAGGGTAAGGCCGGCGAAAGAAAGGCAGGCGGCGGCCGCGATAACGGTCAAAAAAGCGGCGGACAGCAGGAAGGAGGACCGGGTACCGGTGAATGACCAGGAAAAGATTACTTCCAACCAGCTTATGGCGATAATGCTTTCCACGATAATTGGCATTGGCATACTTACGCTGCCCCGGACGGTCACCGAAGCCGCCGGCCCCGACGGCTGGATGCTGGTGTTGGCCGGGGGTGTTGTTGCGATAATACTGTCGGTTGTAATATCCAGGCTGGGGCTTATGTTTCCCGGAAAGACGGTGGTGGAATACAGCGGGGATATCATAACCAAACCGCTGGGGTTCATTTTTTCGCTGGGCTTTTTTACATATTACGTTTTGTTCTGCGCCTTCGAGGCCAGGGTTTTTGCGGAGGTCACCAAGCAGTTTCTGCTGGACCGGACCCCCTCCGAGGCTATTATCATTACAATGCTGCTGGGCGCGGCATACCTTGCAAGGCAGGACATTGCCACCGTGGGCAGGGTGGGAGAAATGCTGGTACCGGTTTTCATCCTTCCGTCCATATTGTTCTTGCTGCCCGGGATACCTGAAATGGACCTTACAAACCTGCTGCCCTTTATGAGAACATCGCCGGGAAAACTATTGACCGGCTTTGGCACCATAGTGACCAGCTACCTCGGGTTTGAAGCGCTGCTTCTTTTCCAGCCCTTCATGGCCCGGCCCCGGGACGCGGCAAAGGCCATGACGGTAGCCCTGAGCGCGATCATTCTGATTTATGTGCTGGCGGTGGTGACGGCGGTGGCCATGTTCGGCGTGGTGGAGATACAGCAGCTAATTTGGCCTACCTTTTCAGTGTACAGGGTGATAGAAATCCCCGGCGCTTTCATAGAGAATATCCACGGCGTGGTTATGGCCCTGTGGGTGGTGGCGGTATACACGACGCTGGCGGTATTCTTCTTTGCAGCGGTGACAATACTGGGAAGAATCCTGGCATTGAAGGAGTATTCCTTTACTGCGCTGCCCCTTGCGCTCCTAATATACTTCCTTGCCCTTGTGCCCAATAATGTCTCCCAAGTTTATAATTACCTGGATGCATTCTCCCTGTATCTCGGTATACCCTTTGGCTTTGTGCTGCCGGCAGTACTGTATATTATAGCAAGGGTCAGGGGGATGGGAAAGGAAGGGGGAAATGGTCGTGAAAAGCAAGCTAAAAAGAGCGGTTAGCCTGGTCCTTGCAGCGGGTGTCATGCTCTCTACAGCCGGGTGCTGGGACAGGATAGAAATAAACGAAAGGATTTTCGTACTTGGGCTGGCCATTGACAAGTTCGAACCCGGCAAGGACGTCCAAGCCGGCGAAGATGGTGCCGAGCAGCAGGAAGAAGGGTCGAAGCAGCCGGAGGAAAGCCCCCGGAACCGTTTGGTGGTAAGCATTGTATTCCCCAACGTGGGGCTGCTGAAGGGGGAGGGGGCCATTGTGTCGGAGGATGCCAAGTTTGCCGTGTCCACGGTAGGGCCCAATATATTCGAAGCGGTAAGGCAGTTCAATACACGGCTTAACGGCAATATATTCTTTGGCCATGTAAAGGCCATACTGCTGGGGGAGGCCCTTGTGAAGGATGAAGAATTGTTAATGGAGGTGCTGGACGGGCTGGAGCGGGAACAAGAAATCTCCAGGAATGTCGACGTAGCCGTGGTTAAGGGAAAGGCAAAGGACGCCCTTTTCATAAAGCCGCTGGTGGAACCAATAGTAGGAACATATATAGAAAAAATATTCCGGCAGCGAAAGACCGGGCGGTTTTATCCCAAGAACTTTGGAAAGGTGGTAACCAGCATCCGTGAAACCGGCGGCGCGGTCCTGCCCCGGCTGGTGGTGGGAGAGAAGGAATACAACATCGCCGGGGGCTGCCTTGTAAAAGACAGAAAGTTCAGGGCTTGGCTGGGGGAGCTTGAAGTCCGGGCGATCCAGTGGTTGGAAAACATGGCGGGGGAAGATGTTATCTCGGTTAATGTAAACGGGGTATCTGTACCCTTTGAATTGACCGAGCTGAAGAGGCGGAAAGAGATTTGGAGAGACGATGCCGGGGACGTTAACCTTCATATAATATTGGAATGCGAGGGCAATATAGAAGGCTATATACTGGCAGTAGACCAGGATTTAATGAACGAAGCCTTTATCCAGCAAGTGGAAAGGGCGGTGGAAAGGGAAATGGTGGCACAGTGTACCGGGGTGATGGATAAATTCCAAAACGAATTCCAGTTGGATGTATGGGGCATAGGGAACCATATAAGAAAGTTCCGCCCGGAGATTTGGGAGGATGTAAAGGACAACTGGCAGGAAGCCTTTACCGAGCTTTCAGTTGATATATCCGCTTGCGTAAAGGTAAGAAGGGTAGGGGTCATCAAATAATGGTTTAAAACCCGCCGTACATGTAAATACTAAAGCTAACAAATTCCGGCGAAGGTGATAAAATGAGAAAACCGGTTATTTATATACTTGTACTGGCATTAGCTACCTGCATAATTTATACGCTGCCGTCCGGCGGCAGTCCGCAGCCTGCGACCGACGGCCTGCTCCGGCTGCACGTGATTGCAAACAGCGATTCTCCCGAGGACCAGGAACTTAAGCTGCGGGTAAAGGATAGGATAGTGAGCGAAATAGGTGGGCTTGTTTCGGAGATGAAAACCAAGGAAGAAATACTGGAATTTTTGCACGGCAATATGCAGTACATAGAGGATACAGCCGCCCGGGAGATTGAGTATGCAAAAAAAGAATACGGCGTAAGGGCCGAAGTGGGATACTTTACTTTCCCCACCAAGTCATACGGCAGCCTTGCCCTGCCCGCCGGCGAATACCAGGCCCTCCGGATAGTGCTGGGCGAAGGCGGCGGTGCAAACTGGTGGTGCGTGATGTTTCCGCCCCTCTGCTTTGTGGACACGAAAAATGCGGTGGCGCTGGAAAGGGACCAGCAGCGGGTGAGGGATATGCTGGCCGGGGAGGAGCATGAAACGCCGCCGGGCATTGAGGATGTGGGAAAAATCCCAGTGAGGGTAAGGTTCAAGCTGCTTGAGGTGGTCCGGCAGTCGGGAATGAAGCTGGCCGAGGTTTTTAACGGTCAATAATCCGGGCGAGGGTAGGTTCCCCGCCCGGTTTTTTTTATTCCCTCGGCCGCGGTTTGCCGTTATGCGGCAAGGCAGCCGGCCCTTCCGCTTCAGGGGAGAATTGCCAATTAAAAAAAGTGTTGCATTAGCTTTTTTTTTGTGTTGTAATGTATTAGTACTTCTATTGTGTAAGGGGGAGGTAGATATGACAGAAAAAGAGCAAAACAGGGCACCCCTGTTTGAAGCATTGAAGGATTACCATTCAAGGAACGTGATACCCTTTGATGTGCCGGGCCACAAGCACGGCGTGGGGCTGCCCGAACTGGCCGGTTATGTAGGCAAGAAGGTGCTGGAAATCGACGTGAATTCCATGGAGTGCCTTGACAATATATGCAATCCCATAGGCGTTATAAAGGAAGCGGAAGAACTGGCCGCCCGGGCCTATGGCGCGGAAAAGGCCTTTTTCCTGGTGAACGGTACCACCTCCGGGGTGCAGGCCATGATCATGGCTGCCTGCAGGCCCGGTGAAAAGATTATACTGCCAAGAAACGCGCACAAGTCGGCCATAGCGGGCATGATACTAAGCGGGGCGGTGCCCATATATATACAGCCTGAAATTAACGAGGAACTGGGCATCGCAATGGGTATGACGGTGGATAGCGTTCTAAGGACAATGGAGGAGCACCCGGATGCGAAGGCGGTATTCGTTATACATCCGACCTATTACGGGGCGGTATCCGACCTGGCGGCCATAGTGGAGGCCGCCCATGGATACGGGATGGCGGTGCTGGCCGATGAGGCCCACGGGGCCCATTTCAACTTTCATCCGAATCTTCCTGCCAGTGCGATGGAGCTGGGGGCGGACGCCAGCGCGTCCAGCACCCACAAGACCGGGGGCTCCCTTACCCAGAGCTCGCTGCTTTTGATGAGAAGCGGCATATTGGACCCCAGTTATATGAAAACAACGCTTAACCTGACCCAGACCACCAGCGCGTCATACCTTTTGATGACATCCATCGATGTTGCCCGCAAGCAATTGGCCACCCGCGGAAAGGACATACTGGGAAGGCTGCTGGAGATTGTGCGGGACGCAAAGGCGCAGCTTAATGAAATAGACGGGCTGTACGCCTTTGGCAGCGAACTGGTCGGTTCCCCCGGGGTGTTCGATTTCGACGATACCAAGCTGGGGGTTAACGTAAGGGAGCTGGGCCTTTCGGGCTATGATGCGGAGAAACTGCTGCGAAAGGAATACAATATCCAGGTGGAACTGGCGGATATGTACAATATACTGGCAATAACCGCGGTGGGGGATACGGAAGAATCGATAGGCTCCCTTGTGGCGGCCATTAAGGACCTTGCAAAACACCACCGCAACGGGGATGTAAGGGAGATAACCCGGGGGATGCTGACAAACCCAGAGATAGTAGTATCACCGCGGGATGCCTATTACAGCAGCAAAAAGCCGGTCAAGCTGGAGGAATCCATAGGCTGTGTCAGCGGGGAAAGCATAATGGCCTACCCGCCGGGAATTCCGCTGGTGACGCCCGGCGAGATGATAACCCGTGAGATAGTGGAATACGCGAAGATGCTTAAAGCGGAAAAGTGTATGCTGCAGGGCACCCAGGACCCCTACGTGGACACAATCCTGGTGCTGGGACGATAGAACTGGGATGGGACAAGGGACGGTTCTTTGTCCCACGGGACAAAGAACCGTCCCTTGTCCCCTTGTCCCTTTTTTGTCCCTTTATGGCTTAAAGCAGCGATACCAGGAACCGGCACAGGTCGGCGGCGGCCCCGGGTTTTGCCTTCAATGCGGCAATCTCCCTCATGT
>JAAYEV010000120.1 GCA_012728565.1 Clostridiales bacterium | reverse complement strand
GCGTTAACGAAAACAGCGGTACCGCATATATCCACCCGCTGCATCAGCCGGAGAAACGGCAGGAAGTATCCCTAACAAGCCTGATTGAGCAATAGCCGGGTTTGTTCCGGCCGGTATTAGACTAAACTTGGCAGGCCCGCCCTAATTGAATGGCGGGCCTGCCGCTGTTGCCGACCTGAGAATAACGCCCCCATCTCCGTCCAAACATTCCTTTCAGCCGGCGTGTTCCACAATAAGGCCCGGGTCCGAGCGGCAGGAGCAGATACCAGTATCCATGCCGGGCGATTCCGGTTAAGATGAATTCAACACCATCTCTCCGTGGCAATTTATGCTGGGTATTGCGTACACTGAAATATGGTTGTAAAATTAAATCAAAACTTCGGGGGTCAATATGTCATCCTTTGTCCATATATTCGCTTTTTCCTACTGTTTCGGCCTTATAGCTTTCAGGTTTAAAGAAAAATACAAGAGTTTGCTGCTGGATTTTTTAAAGGGATTTTTATGCGTGGTGCTGGCCGGCGCATACGTCAGTACCGGGCTTTCATTTCTTGTATCCACCGTCGGGGTTGTTTTAGGACATAAATGGCCCGTTACGTCACGTTTTGCGGAGAGGGATGGGGAAGCGGTCCTATTGGGCACGCTGTTTGCCATGTCCCCGGTAACCGCTGCAGCCTGCGGCTTTCTTTTCCTTGTCCTGAAGGCGATAGTGAAAAAGCATAACATGTCAATTGCAGCAGCAAGTTTTATATTGGTGCTGGCACTGTTGGTGCTTAAGAAACCGGATTCACAAATTTTTACGGGCATATTCTTGCTGCTGGTTTCTGTTTTGCAATTTTTGTCCCATCCGGAGGAAATAAGAAGGAGTTTGGCATGCCGGTGGTTTTGCCAAAAATCCGTTTTGTTAAGAATAATTTTGGTGTTTGTTATATTCGCGGCTGCGGTACTTATATTCTTTAACCGGTATGTGTACAAGGGATTTGGACTGCAGGTGGACCTTATAAGGAACGGTCCGAGGGAACTGATGTACGTGGCGCTGACCTTCGATGACGGACCGGACCCGGTCTACACGCCAAAAATTTTGGATGTGCTGGCCGAAAAGGAAGTAAAGGCGACCTTCTTCCTGGTGGGCAGCCATGCTGCAAAGTACCCTTCCATCGTGGAAAGGATACATGCCGAAGGCCATTCAATAGGCAATCATACCAATTACCACAGAAGCCTTGTGCCGCTGTCAAAGGCGGCCACCTATGGCGAGATAATGATGGCGGAGGAGGCAATAGAAGCCATTACCGGCGAGAAGCCCACCCTTTTCAGGCCTCCCCGGGGTGTATACTCGAAATATGCAAGGGAACTGCTAAAAGAAAAGAGATATACAATAGTGCTGTGGGATGTATCCAGCCAGGACTGGGAGGAAACGCGGCATACCGATATAGTAAACAATGTCATGAAAAGGGTACAGCCCGGTTCAATAGTGCTGTTTCATGACAGCGGCAACATAATCTCGTCTTCCGGCGGCAACAGGAGCAATACCGTAAAGGCGCTGCCTATAATAATTGATAAGCTTACGGAGAGGGGCTACAGTTTCTTGACTGTGGATGAAATGATAATCCTTAAAGGCTTATCGGAAACAGGGGATGGATTGTTTGAAGATAATTAATTGCAGAAAAGAACACATACCGGCGGCTGCCGATATATTCTGCCGGGCCTTTGCCGACAGCATAAGTATGTTTGCGCCGGACAACCCCCATATTGGAGAAGCGGTGAGAGATATATTCCTTTTGCTTCACCAATCCATCGGGGACGGTTTTCTGGTGGCGATTGATGATGAAGGAACGGTACAGGGTTATATCGTGGTAACCGATAATATTAGGCGCCTATGGAAGGGGGCGGTCCTTTCCGGATTTTTGTTCAGGGCTTTGTACCGGTGGCTGACCGGCTGCTATGGGATTGGACTGGCTTCTGTTTTGAAAATAATCCATAACAAGCTTTGCTATATGAGGTTTGAGCTGGGGACAAAGCCGGCGGGGCAGATACTGTCGGTCGCCGTAAATAACGATTGCAGGGGAAGGGGTACGGGAAAAGCCCTGGTGGACCAGGGACTGGAACTGCTTCGTTCCATGGGAGCCGGTGCCGTAAAGTTGGAGGTTAGGCCGGAAAACCATGCCGCCCGTAGAATATATTCAGGCTGCGGTTTTGTGGAGAAAGGAAGGACAAGGGACCTGCAGGGGGAATGGATTATAATGCAGCTTGATATGTGACGGCTGCAGCTTGGCCACTTGGCCAACAAATCACGACCCCCGTCCCCTCGTTTCTTTGCCCAGGATAACCGTAAGGTCCACGGTAATGCTGTCAATTCCTTTTTTCAGCGCTTCGGTTATATTTTTCTCCGCAGCCCCCCAGGACAGCGGGGTCATCCTGATAAGGTGTTCAAGGTTATGCTTGTCCACCGGTAAACTATACATTATGTCCCAGGTACCGGCCGTGTTGAAATTTTCTTCGAAATGGGCGATAACCCTCTCGTTTGAATACTTCTCTTTTCCGGTTGACCTGTACAAAAACTCCCTGAGCTCAATTAGGTATTCACTGCCGGGTACCACCTTTATGAGGATGCCGTCACCGGCCAAAAGCCTTTTGAATTCGGTATAATTTGCCGGGGAAAGGATATTAAGTACAACATCAAAACTGTCGTCTTTAAAGGGTACTCTTGCCAGGTCGGCCACGCACCAAGTAATACCTGGGTACTCCTTGGAAGCGATTCGTATCCCCTCCTTGGAAATATCGATGCCAACTCCTGATACTCGCCTGTCGCTTCGGCCTTTCATGCTTTGAATCACCCGGGCAAGGTGGGAGCCCTCGCCGCATCCGGCATCCAGTATCCTTGTGACTTCGGTGTGGGGTCCACAGGCGTGGTCCAGTATTAAACCGGCCAGTTTATCCGTAAGGGGCTCATACAGTCCGCTTCGGATTATTATGCTCCTTGACTTCAGCATCTCCTTATCGTATTCGGTTTTCACCGGGTTTGTATGCAGGTTAACGTATCCTCTTTTAGCCAGGTCAAAGCAGTGGTTTTTTACGCATACAATGCTCCTTTCGGCGACCATACGCATTTTGCCGCCGCACAGGGGGCATCGGAATAGGTTTAAGTTTTCCTTAACCTGTGTTGTTGTCATCATGCAGCACTCCGTAAGCTGTTTTACAGCAATTATAGCACAGCCGGAAACAGGTTGAAAGCCCTGCCAAGCCCCGGTGCGGAGGTTGTAAGTTTTTCTGGCTATAGCTTACTAAAAAGATTAAGGTTTTTATGTTAAAATATTAGGGTAATATGAATTAATCCCAAGACTGTCTAAAGCATTTTGACAGTGGGCAGCATAACTGTATTACGAAAGGATAGGTCGAGATGATTACTTTAAAATCCGAACGGGAAATAGCCATGATGCATGAGGCGGGAAAGCTCTTGGCTTCCTGTCACAAAGAGATTAGGAAAATCATACAGCCGGGTATTACCACCCTTGATATAGACAGCTTTGTTGAGGACTACCTGAGAAAAAACGGGGCGACGCCGGAACAGAAAGGATACATGGGCTATAAGTACGCCACCTGTGCCTCGATTAACGATGAGATATGCCACGGTTTTCCCCGGAAAACACCGCTGAAGGACGGCGATATTGTGACCATAGACATGGTTGTCAACCTGGAAGGTGCCCTGGCGGATTCCGCCTGGACCTATGCGGTGGGAAACATTTCGGAAAAAGCAAAGCGCTTGCTGGATGTAACCCGCAAAGGCCTGTACAATGGGATTGAGAAGGCTGTTGCCGGTAATAGGATTGGCGATATTGGCCATGCTATACAGTCCTACGTGGAAGCGGAAGGATTTTCGGTGGTCAGGGACTTTACCGGTCACGGCATAGGGCCTACCATTCACGAAGACCCGCAGGTACCACATTTCGGACCCCCCGGGAAGGGACCGAGGCTGGTGGAAGGGATGGTTATCACTATAGAGCCCATGGTTAACGAGGGCACCTGGGCCTGCAGGGTGGACCTGAACGGTTGGACGGCTAGGACCGCCGACGGCAAGCTGTCGGCGCAGTACGAGCATACGATAGCCATAACGAAGGACGGACCGCTGGTTTTGACCGAACAATATTAAGACGCGGCTTGCGGAAGGATTGAAATTTCTAAGGCTGTATTTAATAAAAAGGAGATGTGTTTTTGAAAAACAACTGGACAGCGGAGATTGTATAAAACCTCCCAAAGATTACAATAAGACTTTAGGAGGTTAGCGAATTGGAAAAAATAGATATGGAAAGCATAGGGCTTACCGAAAGGTTTATCAGGGAAGCCGGGGGATATAACGGCCTATATATAGGCCGGGTTTCTTCACAGCATAAGGATATGTACAGCGTTATTACACAAGAAGGAGAGATTAAGGCAGGGGTCTCCGGCAAATTTCGTTACCTTGCCGGGGATGATTTGACCCGGTACCCGGCAGTGGGTGATTTTGTAATGATGGACCGTGCCGATGATGCTAAGGGCAGCGCAGTAATCCATCATGTGCTTGCCAGGAAAAGCGTCTTTATACGGAAGGCGGCCGGAACGACAAAGGATGCACAGGTTGTCGCAGCCAACATCGATATGGTTTTCATATGCATGTCGCTTAACAACGATTTTAACCTGCGAAGGCTGGAGCGATACCTTTCCATTGCTTGGGACAGTGGGGCGACCCCGGTTGTGGTGCTTACCAAATCCGACCTGTGCCATAACCCGGAAGGTAGGCTTAAGGCGGAAATGCTGATTACCAGGCCGTGGGGATACTGGTTATCTTAAAAGAAGCCTGTCAAAGTGCTCCTTCTCAAGGTCTTCCAAGTGTTTTAGAAGCTGTCTTACGTTAATGTTGTCAATGGGGTTTGTAAAGGAAGCCCTGCTCCCGTATTCTTCCACGCACTTCCTGCCTTCCGCTGTATCTATATTGGTCCTTGGCCCGCCCACGCAGCCGCCTTCACAGCCCATGCCTTCTATGAAATTGGCCTTTAGCGAGCCGGATTTTATTTTGTCAAGGAGTTCTTTACATTCGGTTACGCCATCGGCCTGGATGGCTTTAAATTCAACCGTTCTGCCGGGGGCTATTCTCTCAAGGGTTACTCTAACCGCTTCGCTTACACCGCCGGTCCGGGCATAGGTCCTGCCCCCGGAAGAGGACTGCTCCTTATTGTCCTCCGGCATCCGTTCCAGGTCAATATCCAGGGCCCTAAACACCTCCGCAAGCTCGCTGAAAGTGAGCACGTAGTCAACGGCGCCCTTGAGTTCCGGGTGTTTTGCCTCGGTTTTTTTAGCCACGCAGGGGCCTATGAACACCGTTTTACAGCCGGGGAAAATAGTCTTCATTACCCTTCCCGAGACAATCATCGGCGATACGGTTTTGGTGAGACGCTCGTACAGGGTGCCGTAATGCCGGACAAGGAGGTTAACCCAGACAGGGCAGCAGCAGCTGGTTATAAGGAAGTCATCCTCGGACTTTACCAGCTTGTTGAACTCGTCGGCTTCCTTGAGGGTAACCATGTCGGCGAAAAGGGCCACCTCCACCATGTCGGCAAAACCTATGGACTTAAGGGCGCTCCTAAGCTTACCCATGGTTACGCCCCGGCCGAACTGGCCGGCCGCCGCCGGGGCCACCGCGGCGTATACCAGGGTGCCGGAATCTAGAAACCTGCTCATGGGTATGAATTCTATCTTGTCGTTTATCGCGCCCAGGGGGCAGCGGGGTATGCATTTTCCGCAGGATAAGCATTTCCCGTTGTCTATGATGGGACGGGATTCACCGGAGGGCTGGC
>JAAYEV010000119.1 GCA_012728565.1 Clostridiales bacterium | reverse complement strand
GATACACGCTGCATGAAGTGGTGGACCCGAGTACCGGCGAGGTTATTATACCGGCGGATACGCTGATAAACGACCACTACGTGGAAAAGGTGAAAAAGGCGGGAATTAAGAAGGTGCCAATACGGTCGGTGCTGACCTGCCGCTCAAGGTACGGAGTGTGTTCCAAGTGTTACGGGGTTAACCTGGCCACCGGAGATTTGGTAAACGTCGGCGAATCGGTGGGAATAATAGCCGCGCAGTCGATAGGGGAGCCCGGTACCCAGCTTACCATGCGTACATTCCATACCGGCGGTGTTGCGGGGGATGACATTACCCAGGGTCTTCCAAGGGTGGAAGAGCTGTTTGAGGCAAGGAAGCCCAAAGGCCTTGCGGTCATTGCCGAAGTATCCGGTACCGTTAAAATCAACGAAAGCAGGAAAAAACGCGAGGTTATGGTTATAACCGACGAGGGAGAGGTTAAGAACTACCTTATACCTTACGGTGCATGGGTTAAGGTTAAGGATGGAGATACTATCGAGGCCGGGGACGAAATTACCGAGGGCTCGGTAAATCCCCATGATATACTGAAGATTAAGGGTGTCAAGGGTGTCCAAACCTACCTGCTGCAGGAGGTACAAAAGGTATACCGGCTCCAGGGCGTGGATATAAACGACAAGCACATAGAGATAATAATAAGGCAGATGCTGAGGAAGGTCAAAGTGGAAGATTCCGGGGATACTTCTCTGCTGCCCGGCGGGCTGGTGGACATCTTCAGGTTTGAGGAAGAGAACCGTGCGGTGGAGGCGGAGGGCGGAAGCCCGGCCATAGGCAAAAGGGTGCTGCTGGGTATAACAAAGGCGTCCCTTGCAACCGAATCCTTCCTGTCGGCGGCGTCCTTCCAGGAGACCACCCGGGTACTCACCGAAGCGGCTATTAAAGGCAAGACCGACCCGCTGGTAGGGCTTAAGGAGAACGTGATTATAGGAAAACTAATCCCGGCCGGAACCGGGATGAGTCGGTACAGGAATATACAGGTAATGGCAGAGGAAGAGGAGCAGCCGGAGGAGATCGCCGTAGAATAGGCGTGAAGTCCAATAAATAATATAATTGACACAGCCGGGCGCGAGTGGTAGAATATATACTGTTGCTGTTGCGGCTGTGAGCTGGACATGTAACATTTTAACCTTGGAGGTTTTTGTATGCTGGATAGGTTAAAGACCGCCCATAAGGTGGTTGGCACCAAGCAGTCGATAAGGGCGGTCAAAGAGGGAAAGGCACTGGTTGCATACATTGCACGGGATGCCGACCGACATATCATACAGCAGTTGGAGACTTTATGCGATGAAAACGCCATAAAAAAGGTTGAAGTGGATACCATGGAAGAGCTGGGCCGAGCATGCGGCATAGATGTGAAAGCCGCTTGTGCCGTCATACTAAAGCAGTAGCCCGGGGAAACCGGACAAGGACCGGTGCAGCCCGGACTGCGGTGAAATAAAACAGCAGCAGCCCTTCCCGGCGAAGGGCTGTTTTTGTGATAGATTAAACCCGAGGAGGTGAAAGAATGCCAACCATTAACCAACTGGTGAGAAAAGGAAGGGCTGTGGTGGAATACAAGTCCGCATCCCCCGCGCTCAAAGAAAATCCTCAGAAAAGGGGAGTGTGCACCACCGTAAAGACAACCACGCCTAAGAAACCCAATTCCGCCCTGAGGAAAATTGCCAGGGTGAGGCTGACCAACGGTATCGAGGTATCCGGTTACATCCCGGGTATTGGACACAATCTCCAGGAGCACTCGGTGGTGCTAATAAGGGGCGGCAGGGTTAAGGACCTTCCCGGTGTAAGGTATCACATTATAAGGGGTACCCTTGATGCAGCCGGTGTTGAGAACCGCAAACAGGCCAGGTCGAAGTACGGTGCCAAAAGGCCCAAAAAGAAATAATTGAAT
>JAAYEV010000118.1 GCA_012728565.1 Clostridiales bacterium | reverse complement strand
TGTTGTTATCTTGTGATAATGTCACCTTGTTAATTATCTTGATAAAATGTCACTATGGATAACGAGGTGTATTATCTTATGTCCCAAAAACAACTTAATAGGTATTTAGTACTTACCAAACTAATCGATGGGCATATCACGGTCAAAGAAGCTGCGGAATGCCTTGGACTTTGTGAAAGACAAATACTTCGCCTCAAGAAAGGAGTGCAAAATCAAGGGGCATCCTTCCTGGTTCACAAAAACAAAGGCAAAAAACCTCAGCATGCTATCTCTGACCAAACTGTCCAACAGATCATTGACCTTAAAAAGTCAGATACCTACAAGGACGCTAATTTCCTGCACTTTCAGGAAATGCTGGCTGAATATGAACAAATCAGTATCAGCTACTCAGCACTTTACAACCTGCTAAAAAAGTCAGGCTTTGAAAGCCCTAAAAAACGCAGGAGGTTTAAGCCTCATCGCACTAGGAAGCGCAGACCCCAGGAAGGACTTTTAATCCAAATGGATGCTAGTCCCCATGACTGGTTTGGTACCGGCGAAAAGTTTAGCCTGCATGGTGGTATTGATGATGCTACAGGCAAAGTAGTAGCCCTGTACCTGGCCAAGAATGAATGCCTCCAGGGGTACTTTGAAGTTATGCGCTTTATGCTTAAAAACTTCGGTATCCCGGTTAGTATCTATTCTGACGGCCATACCATTTTCAAATCACCCTTAAAGGATAAACTGTCTATTGAAGAGCAGTTGGCTGGTAAAAGAGCAAACCCCACCCAGTTTGGCCGTGCTATGGAAGAGCTGGGTGTAACCATCATTACCGCACGCTCTCCTCAGGCTAAAGGCCGTGTAGAACGTCTGTGGGAAACGCTGCAAAGCAGGCTGCCGGTCGAGTTTAAGCGTAACAACGTTACCACTCTTGATGAGGCTAATGCCTTTTTATCAAAGTACATACACAAGTTTAACAAGCAGTTTGCCGTAGAACCTGAGAATACCGAATGTGCCTTCAGGCCTGTACCTTCTAGCCTATGCATAGACCACATCCTTTGCATTGTTAAACAGCGTACATTTGACAACGGAGGGGTATTCTCATTTTACAGCAAACATTTTAAGATTATTCAGTCCAAGGAGCTTCCCCCACTGCCCAAAAGCGCTCGCGTTGATGTACTTATTAGCCCCCATTTCGGTGTTAAGGTATCCTACAGGGGAGCTATATACGATACGATGCCGTATATCAAGCCAAAGAAGTCTAAAGAACATAGCGCTTCAAAAGAGAGGAAGACTTGGTCACCACCGGACAGCCACTACTACAAGTACGGTCATAGGCTTGTAAAAAAGGTGGCCTTCACCGAAAGTGACCAAGAAATACTCATGATGCTTGAAGACATATTCCTCTCAAAAATGGCTTAACATACTTTGCCTTAACCTGGCTTAACTATCACACTGCGGGCTGCCTGGCAATGTCAAGGGCGAGCTTTAGCGAGTTCATCTTGACCCTTGACATTGCCAGTAGCAGTCTGCTATCATCCCAAAAGCCAGGTTTAAGGGTGACATTTTCTAACGATAATTAACCGTCTTTTGGGGTGACATTTTCTAAAGTTATTGACACGCAACTAGTTTGGTGCGAAAGCCGCGATATCTTCTACAGGGCTTAATTCTGGCCTGAATTGGCCATAATCCGTC
Organism: Clostridiales bacterium; assembly: GCA_012728565.1. GTDB lineage: Bacteria > Bacillota > Clostridia > Ch29 > Ch29 > JAAYEV01. The sequence continues at coordinate 1,272 of JAAYEV010000118.1, read as the reverse complement.
ATATGCAAAAGAGCCATTTTACGGATGGCTCTTTCCAATATCTTCAAACATTTTTAGCAAGCGTATATAATGGTTCGCTTCACGTAATACGTGGTCGCCCAGCAGCGGAATAATAATTGACCTAATGTTGCAAGACAGAATTCCCTGGGTACCTTGTGCCTTGAAGTCCTTTAATTCCCTAGTTGCCATTAAGCTGTCCTCCGTTACTTTTGAAAGCGGTGCAGTTTTATCCATCGCTTCTTTTGCTTCAGCAGTCAGTTGGTCAAATTCATTTCCAAAATCGTTGGCTATATTGATTAAATCGTTTTCCGTAGGGTCAAGCAATCCGCGTATGAATTTTGCATGTTCCGCCATTTGCCTGTTCCAGAAGAATTCCAGTTCATAAGCTTCTCTTTCAAAATCTATTACCTCTCTATTTTGAAGCCTATTAATGGTTGACAGGTATAATTCCGCTTCGCGCCTGATGTGTATGATTAGCAAAGGATAATTAAACGTAAACATTCTGCAGCTTAAAACATTGGATAAAACATTTGTTTTAAACTTTATTAGACCGGCAGTTAAACCTATCGCCCTTCGGTTAACCATAGATACCCTTTGTTCAAGCATGGGGTTGGGCACTATTAAGCCTCCACCCACCAGTCCTGCTTCCGCTTGCGTAAGGTCGGTTGGTATCTGTACTCCTGATAAAAATGAGGTGGCCATTTCCGCTTTTAACGTATAAGGGGTTACTACTTCACCTGATTGAAGCACTTCGGGACTAACGACACCATTGGAGAGTGAAATTACTTCCCTTAGAAGCCCGTCAAATTCCCTGCGATAAGCGTCCGCCTGTTGAGTAAAATTTGCATCCCTTGGTGTAAATGCCGCCTCAAGAAAAAAAGAATGTTCTTTCATAATCCGCGCAAAAAATAAATGTGTTCCGAGCGATTGTTTTATATATTCAATGCTGGATAGCACGGTCAAGACCCCCTTGCCAAAGATTTACATTTTGGTTCTATTTTATGTTAGTGCCATATAAACTGTTACAGTTAGTTGCATATAAACAACCTTGCACTTTATAAAGGGTCTTAAGGCCGCGCACAAAACAAAAGAAGCCGGCTGCGTTTGCAATCGGCCTCTTTTAATAATATATTGTGGTGGAGATAGGGGGATTCGAACCCCCGACCTTCTGCATGCGAAGCAGACGCGCTCCCAGCTGCGCTATACCCCCACGGATTTTTTATTTGTTTCACTTTGATATTATAAAACGACCCTTTACAATTGTCAAACACA
>JAAYEV010000117.1 GCA_012728565.1 Clostridiales bacterium | reverse complement strand
GCCCTTAATGTGTACATCACCGTTGAAATAGATATTTCCTGTTTCCGGGCAGACATCCCCATGGATAACATAAAACGGCAGCACCTGCCCTACCTCCACCGGATCGGCTACCACTGCTTTGCCTGAAACTATTTCTATGTAGCCGTCCTTATTCTTAGTGCCACATGTTTCTTTTCTTTTTACGCGGGCAAGCTCCACCCTGTATTCCCCTTGTTTTTTCACAAGGCCAAACAGCGCATATCTTGGTTCTTTAATGGTATGTACTTTCAGGTCATCGGCTTTACATTTGTAAATTTTCATTCCCTTGTTAATCGCATCATTTATTGATTCCCCGCGGATTATCATAACAAGAACACCCCTATGCCCCTTTTTTGCTGCTTAAAACCCTTTCTTTACAGGGATACGGATAAAAAAGACTTTTCAAATTTTACTGCCGGCAGCGGTGGACTGCACAGGAATCCCTGGAAATAATGACACTTCTCTTTCCTTAGGAAGTTCAGCTGCTCGTGCCTTTCCACCCCTTCCGCTATCACCTCAAGGCCGAGCTTATGTGCCATTGCAATGATTGCCGATACTATGGTTTTGCTGCTTGAATTCATCTCAAGGCTTTCTATAAAAGATTTATGTATTTTAATCGAACTAACAGGAAGCCGATTTAAATACTCCAGAGATGAATAACCAATTCCGAAGTCATCAATGGAAATGCCTATCCCCATAGCCCTCAGTTTTTTAATGGCATTCTTCGCATAATCCAAATTGTACAAAACTGCGCTTTCTGTTATCTCAAGTTCAAGGTGATTGGGATTAATTCCTGTTTCTTTGAGCACCTTCTCAACCATGGGCACAAAACCGGTATCCTGCAGTTGAACGGCAGACATATTAACTGCAAGCCTTAATGGTGGGTATCCCGCCTCTTGCCATGCTTTATACCTGGAACAGGCTTTATACAGAACCCATTCTCCTATGGGTATTATAAGGCCTGTCTTTTCCGTCAAAGATATGAAGTGGTCCGGACACACCATCCCCAGATCGGAACTATACCATCGCAAAAGAGCCTCCATACCTATAATCTTTCCGCTTGCAACGTCCACTATCGGCTGGTAGTATAGTGCGAACTCTTCCCTTTCAAGGGCTTTTTTCAGCCTTGAATCAATATCAATACCGCTGTACCCTTTGGCGTAAGTGACTCCACTTAATTCTCCCATTTCTGTTTTTGCTTCTTCCTCGTACGATAAACCTTCTAATAGTCTTCCATTCTCTTTCGGTTTTTTTGTTTTGGCTTCCAATTCGGCCTCTAACATTTCAATCTGCTTTGACTGTCGCTGCTTTTTTTGGCACCTGAACTGGTTTACCGTGTTTTTTGCAGCCATTTCTCTCCTCCATTTTTCATCAGTTACAGTGGTGTAAGTGCAATACTTACTGTACTAGCTAATTAAAACATAAATCTTTTTACTGCATAAAAAAACAACCTCCCAAATCGGGACTGCCGATTATAGCAGGCTGCCTACATATGTTTCGGCAACCCAGCCGCCGTAGCGGCTATCTGCCGCCTTAGGCCTGTGGCTTTGCGTCCCAGCCTTTCGGCTGGTTTGCCTTTTCGTCCCCAGTAATGCATATAAAGCTATATTGACTAACTATCTATGCCAGTTTATTGTATAACAACATCATATTTTTCGCAATATTTTTTGCTAAAATCTACAAATTACAACTGTATTCCCCTGTTTTCATCAGCGTCCAGGCCTCTCTTGATCATGTTTTGAACAGGCCCTTTACATACCTTGACGTTCCCGATGCATTGTGCGGTTTAAGTTCACCAACCGTACAGACAAAAAACCTGTTTTTATTCATTCCAAGGAATATCTAAAGGCCGGCGCAGCAACTGATGTTTAAAAACAGGAATACTGTATTTCTCCCCAAGCAGCCTCAGCTGCCCTTTGTATGCACCCTTTAGATTATCATGAAATACAATACCAGCGATACCACCTTTAATGGACTTAATACAATTTTCTAGTTTTGCCAGGCCATCTTCACCTTCATACTGTCCCGTAACCAGCCAGTGGTTGGGAATTATGTGGGATAT
>JAAYEV010000116.1 GCA_012728565.1 Clostridiales bacterium | reverse complement strand
GGGCCAGGTTTCCATGGAGCTTATCAACTGTTATGCAGAGGTGTTGAGAAGAATAAGCCTGGTAATATAGGGCATGGTCAAAAAATATGTAAAGAGGGAGGTTAATATGTATCTTTATGAGATAAGGGACATCCTTGATGCAGAGGTAATAACCGGGAAGTCCAGGATGGACAGGGAAGTGGACTTTGCCTTTGGAGCGGACCTTATGAGCGATGTTTTGGCCTTCGTCAATGAAAGGACGGTGCTGCTCACCGGGTTAACCAATCCGCAGGTGATAAGAACAGCAGAGATGATGGACCTTGCTGCCATTATTTATGTTAGGGGCAAAAGGCCCGATGCTGCTTCCTTGGAACTGGCGGAGGAGAATGGCATGACCATTATGTGTACGCCCTATACCTTGTATACCACCAGCGGCATTTTGTATAATGCCGGTCTTAAGGGTATAGATGAACTGGGAGTAATAGAATGAGCCAAAAAGACATGGTAAGCTTAAACTACAGGGTAAATGCGGAGGACTTTGCAAAGGCCGGGGATGCTTCCAGCAACACCAAAAAGGTTCTAAAAAAGCTGGGGATACCTTCGGATATAACAAGGCGTGCAGCGGTGGTTACCTACGAGGCGGAAATGAATCTCATTATCCATTCCAACGGAGGAGAAATCATTGTAAACATTGATACAACCAAGATTCAAATAATAGCGAGGGACTTTGGCCCGGGTATTCCGGATATCGACAAAGCAATGCAAAAGGGATACTCCACCGCTTCCGACCATGTGCGGGAGATGGGCTTTGGCGCAGGGATGGGACTGCCCAACATGAAACGGTGCAGCGATGAGTTTGAGATAGAATCAAAAAAAGGCGAAGGCACTACGGTAACCAGCATAATACACATTCCTGATTAAGAGGGTGGTCAAAAATGGGAGATTATTTTCATTCGGTTGTATTATCCGAGGACAGCTGCAAAGGGTGCACTCACTGCATAAAAAGATGCCCTACCGAGGCCATAAGAGTAAGAGATGGAAACGCAAGCATTATTGGTGAGAGGTGCATAGACTGCGGTGAGTGCATAAGGGTTTGTCCCTATCATGCGCAAAAGGCTGTTACCGACGATTTGGAAAAAATAAAGAAATACAAATACAAGATAGCCCTTGTACCCCCGGCGCTGCACGGCCAGTTTGATACTAATGTGGGGCTGGGGAAAATATTGAAAGCGGTTGAAATGCTGGGCTTTGATGAAGTCTTTGATATTTCACCCTATTGCGATATTGCCTCTGCAATAATAAAGAAACACTATCTGCAAGAAAAAAAGATAACAAGGCCGGCGATTTACAGTGACTGTCCGGTAATAATCCGTATTATTCAGCTTAGATACCCCGACCTGCTGGAAAACGTAATACCAATGGTCTCCCCGATGGAGATTGCTGCAAGGCTTATCAAAACAGATATAGTGGAAAGGAAAAATTTCCGGCAGGGAGACATTGGGGTGTTTTATCTTACGCCGTGCCCTGCAAGGGTGACCAGCGTTCGGGTACTGATAGGAATAAGCCTTCCCTACACCGACGGGCTAATATCCATAAGAAAAGTATTCGCACACCTGTCAAAGAATCTGAGGGAATTACAGAGCCTGGAGAAGGTAGAGGGCTATGAGTTTTCGGGCAGGGGGCTTAAATGGGGCACTATAGGTGGACAGAGCCATTCAATCGGTATTAAGAACTATCTTGCGGTTGACGGTATAGAAAACGTTATAAATATCCTTGAGGAACTGGAACTGGGTAAAATAAGGGATATGGAATTCCTTGAGGCCTATGCCTGCACCGGCGGGTGTGTTGGGGGGCCGCTTCTCGTGGAGAATGCCTTTGTTGCAAAAACTAGAATAAAGCACCTGGCCGCTACCACCCCTTCACCCAAGCTAATAGGAAAAGAAAAGGTGGAAAAGTATATTGAAACGGGACTGTTTAACTGGACCGAGAAGATAAAACCCAAGAAAATGGTGAGCCTGGACCCGAATATAGGAAAGGCTATCCAAAAGATGGAAAAGGCCGAGGAGATATTGAAAAAACTGCCCGGTATAGACTGCGGGTCCTGCGGCGCACCCACATGCAGAGCCCTGGCGGAGGACATAGTAAACGGCAGGGCCAGGGAAGTGGATTGCATATTCAGGCTTAAGGAAATAATTAGTAGAATGGACAGGGGGTAAAATGAATGAATGTAAGGGAACTGTGCCGGAGCCTTGGATTAAACCCGGTGGCAGGGGAAAAAGGCATGGACAGGAAGGTTGACGGGGCCTATGCAGGGGACTTGCTAAGCTTTGTAATGGCCAACGCTTCCAAGGGAAACGTCTGGATAACCATCCAGGCCCATTCCAATATTGTCGCCGTTGCCTGCCTGCTGGAGATGGCGTGCATAATAGTTGCGGCCGGCGTGCAGGTGGACGGCGATACGCTGGAAAAAGCAGATAAGGAAGGGATACCGATACTGTCTGCAGATTTGGACGTGTACACCCTTTGCTGCAAACTGCACAGTCTCGGTATATAGCAGCCTATGAATTTGACGCTGGATTTGCATATACATTCAGCACTGTCCCCCTGCGGCGACAACGATATGACGCCCAACAATATAGTAAACATGGCTCTTCTGAAAGGGCTGGATGCTATAGCTGTAACCGACCACAACTCCGCGGAAAACGTTGAAGCGGTTATGAAACTGGGCTTTGAAAAGGGAATAGTTGTGGTGCCCGGCATGGAGGTGCAGTCCAAGGAAGAGGTGCACCTGCTTTGCTATTTTTCCGACCTTGACCGGGCATTGGGTTTCCAGCAAAGGGTATACGATAACCTGGAAGGAGAAAACAACCCGGACTATTTCGGCGATCAGCTAATAATGGACGAAATGGACAGGGTGGTAGGGCACAACCGGAGGCTGCTTATCGGATCTACAAACCTCTCGGTGGAAAGAATAGTAGACCTGGTGGTCCGGGAAGGGGGAAGGGTTGTGCCGGCCCACGTGGACAAAAAAGCTTACAGCATAATTTCAAACCTTGGCTTTATTCCGCCGGACCTAGATATTAAAAGCGTTGAAGTAAGCAGGCCGGGGAACATCGCCGGGCTTTTACAGCAATACGGCCAGTTGAAAGGATACGGGATAATACATTCTTCCGATGCCCACCGACTGGGGGATATACTGGAACGGGAGTTTTTCATGGAAGTTGAGGAGAAAAGCATACGCGGAATACTGGCACAGCTGTAATTGTGGTCATAGAAATTGGTTCGCAGCTCGCTGCATTCATGCCATGGGCTGCGGGTTACGAATTACTTGGAAGCAAAAGAACCATCCCTTTGCTTCCTGGAAGGAGCGGGGTCATGAGGGATATTTCGCTGCACGTGCTTGATATAGCCAACAATTCGTTGGAAGCGGACGCAAGCCTGATTGAGATTTCGGTGGAAGAGGATATCACGGGCAATATGCTGCGGGTGAAGATAAAGGATAACGGGCGGGGGATGGACGAAGAAACCGTAAGAAAAGCCGTTGACCCCTTTTATACATCCAGGAAAACAAGGAGGGTGGGACTGGGTCTTCCACTTCTTAAGGCGTCCTGCGAAAGGTGCGGCGGTACTTTTTCCATAAAATCTAAACCTGGAGAGGGCACCGAGATTTATGCCGGCTTCCGGTACGACAACATTGACCGGCCTCCGCTGGGGGATATGCCGGAGACCATATTCAGCTTAGTTGTACTAAACCCTTCCATAGATTTCATATACCGTCACTCCCGCAACGGGCATGTCTTTATGATGGATACCAGGGAAATAAAAAAAATACTGCAGGGGCTTCCGCTCAATACTCCCGAGGTTGCCGGCTGGCTGAGCCGGCACCTGAAAGAAGGCATATCAAATCTCGGATTCAAGTCTTGATAATACTGGGTATGGCCAAAAATTATTAAAATAGTTATTGATAATTCTTTTTAGACATATTAAAATATAAGCAGGAAATTCTAATAATATATTATTTATATAACAGATTATAACAGCTTTTGATGACTTTTATCAGATAATCTATATGTAAAAAATAGAATCAATATTGCCATAAATGCCTCACGTCTGAAACTCTAAGCGACACAATAAGTTCAGGATAAAAGGGTATAACTGGAATACGTTATGCCTCCCGGTATGAAAAGGAATAGTTTGTACGGATGTAGTAGTTTTTCTCAAGGCTAGACTTTTTAGTTTAGCTTTATTCGCCCGTAGCTAGTTTAATAACGGGAACAGGATTTGTTGTCGGTATTTTTATTTTTCCCGAAAGAATTATTAAAAAAGAGGAGGGCTGTCGTATAAGGGATGATGTTGCAAGGCTGCATCAATTATTACGGGAAGGCAAATGCTGCGCCAGCGCATTAGTACAGTTAGGCCTGGAAATTAGGGGTCAGGAAAACAGGCAGCTTGTTGAAGCAGCAAGTGCACTTTGCCGGGGTGTCCAAAGCGGATTGACCTGCGGGGCCTTGACCGGGGCGGCTTGCATGCTGAATATAATCGACCCGGCAAAAGCAAATACAGAGCTAATCCCTGAACTTGCGGAATGGTTCATCGCAACATACGGAAAGAAATATGGGGGCATTAGCTGCAAAGAAATAATCGGGAGTGATGTGACAAACCAAACCGGGAGATGTCCTGCGCTTATAGAGGCAACCTTTTTGCAGGCAAAATCCATTCTGTCTGATTACGGATTTGACTTTGATTAGTGTTCTCTATTTAGTAAAGATTTGGGTACGTTACCAAAAATGGAGGTGTGAAAATGAAACTCAGAAAAATGTGGCTTAACATCAACGGCGTGAACCGCATGCTTGTATGTGACCCGGAAAAGGATACGCTGGCCGAAGTGCTACGCCGCATTGGGCTGACCGGTGTTAAGGTGGGCTGCGGTACCGGAGTGTGCGGGGCATGTTCGGTAATACTTGACGGAAAAGTTGTCCGTTCCTGCGCAAGAAAGATTAGTTCGGTAAAAGAGTACAGCAAGGTTATTACTATTGAGGGTATAGGTACGCCCAATAACCTGCATCCGCTGCAGGTAGCCTTTATGCACAATGGTGCCGTACAGTGCGGTTTCTGTACACCGGGCTTTATCGTTTCGGCATACGCCCTTCTGCAGGAAAACAATAACCCCACCCGTGAAGAGGTTAGGGACTGGTTCCATAAACACCGCAATGTTTGCCGTTGCACCGGATACAAGCAAATAGTGGATGCGGTTATGGATGCTGCAAGGGTTGTCCGCGGGGAAGCCACCATTGAAGACATTACTAATAAGCTTCCTGAAGACAAGGAGTACTACGGCAAGCCCCTGGTACGCCCGACCGCCCTTGCTAAGGTTTGTGGTCTTGCCGATTACGGGGAGGACCAGGCGCTCAAGATGCCTAAGGAGACTTTGCATGTAGCGGTAGTCCAGCCAAAAGTTGCTCACCATGCAAAAATCCTGAAGATAGATACATCCGAAGCGGAAAAGATGCCGGGAGTTGTTAAAATCATTACGTACAAGGAATTAAAAGAAGCCGGGGGAACAAACGTGATGGCGGAGGGCCAGTTCCATGAGCGTACAACGGTCATGGTTCCAAGCAGGAGGGTATTGGCAGAGGATAAGATATACCGCTACGGCGACGTGGTTGCCCTGGTTGTTGCAGACACAAAGAACCGTGCCCGGGAGGCCGCGGCAAAGGTAAAGGTTGAGGTTGAAAAGCTTCCGGAATACTTAAGCTACCTGGATGCCGTTATGCCTGACGCCATGCGCATCCATGAGGATACGCCCAACATCTTCTCCAAGCAGCCGGTACTTAAAGGCGTGGGCTTGGAGGAGCCTTCCAAGGTGGCAGAAGTGATTGACAATTCGGCTTACAGTGTGTCGGGCAGCTTTTATTCCACCCGCCAGCCCCATTTGTCGGTTGAGGGTACCACTGTCCAAGCCTTTTTTGACGAAGACGACAACCTGACCTTCCTGTGTAAGTCCCAGGGTGTTTATTCATCAAAGGGGCGCATAGGGGATTCTCTTGGTATTCCCAAGGATAAACTGCGTATAGTAATGAATACTACCGGCGCAAGTTTTGGTTGGTCCACCAATGCCGGAGACCTTTGCCTGGCCGGTGCCGCAGCGGTTGTAACCAAAATGCCGGTAGCTTTGTCCATGACTTATGAGGAGCACCAGCATTTTTCCGGGAAACGCAGCCCCTGTCACTCCAATGGCAGGGTAGCCTGTGACGAGAAAGGGAAGATAACCGCCGCCGAGTTTGAATTTGGTTTGGACCATGGGGCCTATTCGTGGGGCGGGGATGATAAAATGACGAAACTGGTTCGCTTTGCATTCTTCCCGTATAATGTACCCAATGTGGCAGGCCTTGTGCGAGTGGCCACCACGAACCACAACTTCGGCACCGCTTACCGAAGCTACGGCTCGCCCCAGGCCTATACCATGTCCGAGGCGCTTATGGATATGCTGGCGGAGAAGGCAGGAATTGACCCCTTTGAGTTCCGCTGGATAAACATAGCGCGGGAAGGGGATACCAACATAAACAGCTATCCTTTCCGCCAGTACCCGATGGAGGAAATGATGAAAATAATGAGGCCCATTTACGAAAGGGCGGTTGCGGAAGCCAAAGCCGCCGATACCCCCGAGAAACGCAGGGGTGTAGGGCTATCCTGGGGAGGCTTTAACGTCACCGAGGGCGGTACCGACAAGGCGACGGTAGCCCTTGAACTGGGACCGGGCGATATCATAATCAAGTATGATACCTATCAGAACATGGGCCAGGGAGGCGACGTGGGTTCCCTGATGTTAACGCTGGAAGCCTTAAAGCCCCTTGGGATAACCCCGGACAGGGTGAGACTGGTACAAAACGATACCAAGCTTTGCCCGGACAGCGGAATGTCCGGTGCCAGCCGTACCCATTTCATGAGCGGAAAAGCAACCATAATTGCAGCCGAGAAGCTCATGAACGCTATGCGCAAACCCGACGGCACCTACCGTACCTACGAGGAAATGGTTGCCGAGGGCATAGAGACCAAGTATTATGGCACCTATGAGACCACCACGGTACCCGGGCTGACCCGGCTTGACCCCAATACCGGCATAGGCGATCCCACGCCTGCATACACCTACTGCCTGAACCTTGCAGAGGTGGAGGTGGACACCGCCACCGGCAAAGTTAGGGTTCTTCGCTTCACCTGCGTGGACGATGTGGGCAGGGTGGGCAACATCCATGCCGTTAACGGCCAGGCCTACAGCGGTATAGCCCACAGCATAGGTTTCGCTCTAAGCGAAAACTATGACGACGTAGTAAAACATGCAACTATGAACGGTGCCGGGTTGCCTTACATTAAGGACCTTCCGGACGATATTAACGTAATTCATTACGAGCGGCCGGATGAAGAGGGTCCCTTCGGTTCCTCGGGTGCCTCAGAGGCCTTCCAGTCCTCCGGGCACGTGGCGGTATTAAACGCCATATATAACGCCTGCGGTGTGCGAATCTACGAGATGCCCGCAACACCGGAAAAGGTTAAAGCCGGGCTGGAGATACTAGCCGCCGGCGGGAAGATAGAACCGCCGAAGAAATACTTCTTAGGTTCCGACCTTTACGAGGAGCTTGAAGATATGAAGGCAAATCCCGTTAAATACGGAGGAGACGACTTCTTTATTCCGCTGGGCGGAGCCGGCGAGAGGTTCTTCTAACGGGATAGGTTTATGTGGTATCCGGGCTGTGATTGTTTTCACAGTCCGGATACCACAATATAAAGGTTTAGCACATCCTATGCAACTTTCTCAGCACTTAATATTTAATAACGGAGTCTGATATGGAAAAGTTTAAGGAGAGTATCAAAACATGTTTGCAGCACGAACCGGCTTTTTGTACCGCAGCCTGTCCCTTTGGACTGGATATCCGGGACTTTATACCCAAGTTACAAAGGGGCGCTTTTAACGCTGCGTACAGAACCTATCTGAACGCGGTCGGGTTTCCGGGCATAGTATCGCAAATATGCCATGAGCCCTGCAAAGAAGTATGCCCCAGGCGTTTTAAGGACCAGGCCATTGCCGTGAGGCATCTTGAAAAGTCGGCCATAGACTACGCTCGCAATTTAAACCCAAACAGCTACAACATTCCTCCCAAGAACAAAAAGATTGCGGTTATAGGAGCGGGTATAAGCGGGCTCGGGTGTGCCCTCCGCCTGGCATCCAAAAAGTATGATGTTACCGTGTTCGAAAAGTCGGACAGAATAGGGGGACATTTGTGGGACCTACTGCCCCCGGAGGTTTTTCTGGCCGAAATAGAGAGACAGTTCATATATGAAGAGTATACGCTGCTTCTTAATACCGAAATAAAAAGCTTGGACCAGCTGGACTTCGATGCGGTATATATTGCCACCGGTAAAGGAGGCGCCGATTTCGGCCTGAAATATGACCCCAATGGTGCCTATGCCAGCACAAGGCCCGGCGTTTTCTTAGGCGGTGAGCTGTGCGGCAGGAACATAATTGAAGCCATAGCCGACGGTCTGAATGTAACAAAGGCAATAGAATGGTATATAAAGACCGGCGGGATGAACCAGCCCCCGGAACAGAGGGGAACCAAAATAAAGCTGAATCCGGACTTTATTACTCCGGTAGAGCAGGTGCTGCCTGGTGAGGGCGAACCCTTTACCCAAGACCATGCGGTGAACGAAGCCAAGCGCTGTCTTTTATGCGCCTGCGACGCCTGCGTCCGTCACTGCGATTTGATGCGCTATTACGGCAAGTTTCCCAAGCGTATTGGGGAAGAGGTTGAGATTACCGTTCGTCCCGGTACGCTGGACGGGGACGGTACAGTGGCAACGCGTCTTATATCCACCTGTAACCATTGCGGCCTGTGTAAAGAGGTCTGTCCCCAGGATATCGATACCGGTGATCTGCTGCTTCAAAGCCACCGTGCCATGCGTCAAAAGGGGGCCATGCCCTGGGCGTTCCATGACTTCTGGCTTCGGGACATGGAGTTTACAAACAGCGACGAGGCGGCGCTTTGCAGGCTGCCGGAGGGGTACAGCAAAAGCGAGTACGTGTTTTTCCCGGGCTGCCAGCTGGGGGCCTCCGATCCACGGTATGTCATAGAAAGCTATCGTTTTCTTCTGGGCCACCATCCTGATACCGCCCTGATGCTGGGCTGCTGCGGCGCTCCTGCCGAATGGGCGGGGGAAGGACCCATTCACGATGACGTAATAGAGAGACTGCGCAAAGACTGGATTTCTCTTGGAAAGCCAATCGCGGTCTTTGCTTGTCCCACCTGCTATCAGATGTTCGGAAAATACCTGCGCGAGGTGCAGGGCGTTTTCCTCTACAATTTGATATCGGAACTGGGTGTTTCCACGGCCGGGAAGACGTACGGTGAAACCGCTTCGGTTTTTGACCCCTGTACAAGCAGGCATGAGCCGGAGCTTCACCAGGCGATACGAAAGCTTGCCGAGCAGTCGGGATTTAGCCTTGAAAGGCTGCCTTATGATGGGAAATATGCCCGGTGCTGCAGTTGGGGCGGGCAGGTTTCAGTCGCCAACCCTCCCTATGCCCGTGAAGTGGTCAAGGTAAGAATTGCGCAAAGCGATAATCCCTATATAGCCTATTGCGCAAACTGCCGGGACATATTTGCTTCGGCGGGAAAACAGTGTTATCACATACTGGATGTAATATTCGGAATAAATGGCGCAGGAAGAAAACCTCCCACTTTGACGGGAAGAAGGTACAACAGAATAGTGCTTAAACGGAAGCTGCTGGAGGAATACTGGAAGGAAAAGCCGGAGGATATGCAAATGGGAAGTAAGATAAAACTTTATATTTCACCGGAGCTAAAGAGAAAACTAAACGATGAAATGATACTGGAAACCGATATTGAAAAAGTGGTGGAACACTGCGAAACAAGCGGACGCAAGATTGTGGATGCGGATTCCAATTCCTTTTCCGGGCATTTATTGATAGGAAACATGACCTACTGGGTGGAATACCACAGCAAAGATGACGGGTATGAACTGCTGAACGCATACAGCCACCGGATGAAGATAGAGGAGGAATAGCGGCATGAAAGAAAAGAAGAAGCTTATCTGTAATAGATGCCGGGTGGAACTTAAGGCCCAAAAGACATATTTCGAGTACCTGGGGCACAGTTTCCATGCCGATATTCCAAGATGCCCGGAATGCGGCGAGGTTTATATCCCGGAGGACCTGGCCAAGGGCCGTATTGCGGAAGTGGAGATGCAGCTGGAGGATAAGTAAATGAAAGAGAAGGAAATCATACGAAACACTTACAGTGTCTGCCCCGTCTGCCTTAAAAGGCTGCCTGCCCGCCATGTGCGGGTGGGAAGCAGTGTTTACATGCAGAAGGACTGCCCCGAGCATGGAGAGTTTTCCACCATAATATGGCGCGGGTATGTGGATATGAGTGACTGGATTGGAAGTGTGCAGGAAATGGGGGATGAAGGGAACCCTAACTGCCCCAACGATTGCGGCCTTTGTTCGTACCACGCCCAAGACACGTGCTGCACGCTGCTGGAGGTAACCGACCGCTGCAACCTAAACTGTCGTTTTTGCTTTGCGGACAATAAGGGCAGCCCAGACCCAACCCTAGAGCAAATCCGGCTTTGGCTAAACAAGTTGGCCAGGCCGGGCGAAACACTGGTGCAGCTGAGCGGCGGTGAACCCACGGTGCGCGACGACCTGCCGCAGATAGTTGCCGCGGCAAAGGAAGCAGGGTGCAAATATGTGCAGTTGAACAGCAACGGCATACGCCTGGCCCAGAACAAGGAATACCTGGAGCAACTTGCCCAGGCGGGTTTGTCCTTTGTATTCATGCAATTCGACGGCACCGAGGAGGAAATATACCAAAGGCTGCGCGGGCGGAGGCTGCTGGAAATAAAGCAGCGGGCTATTGAAAACTGCGCAGACTACAATATAGGGGTAACCCTTGTTCCAACGCTGGTTCCCGGGGTTAACACCCATAACATAGGGGATATACTAAGATTTGCCTTATCCCGGTCACCGGTGGTGCGGGGTGTGCACTTCCAGCCGGTAAGTTATTTTGGACGCACACCCGGACTGCCCGAGGACGATATGCGGTTTACGATAGATGAACTCCTTATCAACATTAAAGAACAGGCCGGCGATCTCATTAAGCTGGAAAACATAATCCCGTCCCGCTGCAACCATCCCCTTTGCGGTTTTCACAGCAATTTTGTTGTGATGCCCGACGGCCCTGTACCCTTGTCGCACCGTGAACGGGCCGGGGAAGGATGCTGCGGTCCTACTACAGCCAAGCAAAACCGCGCCTTTATATCCCGACGCTGGCAGCGGCAGATACAGAACCAGGATGGTGGGTCGTGCTACTGCAGTAAAGAGCCGGATATTAACAGCATGGAATACTTTCTGCAGCGGGTAAAGACCCACGGCTTTACCGTGACGGCTATGGCGTTCCAGGACGCCGGTAATATCGATTTGGAACGTTTACGCCGGTGCAGCCTCCATGTATTCGATAAGGACAGGTTTGTACCCTTTTGCTCTTATTATCTTTCAAGGTGGCAGTATCAATGATTATGAACAAAGCGGATGTCTGCAATACCGGGGTTTGCCGTCCGGGAGGGTTTACAATAACCGACAGGGCCATGGAGTATTGCAGATTCAATAAAGGTTCAAAACTGCTGGATGTAGGTTGCGGTTTAGGTGCAACGGTTCGACATGTGGCGGAAAAGTACGGGCTTGATGCTTACGGTATTGAAAAGGATCAAGAAGTTTTGGAGCAGGCGAAGGCTTTCCCTCAGTCCCATCGGCTGCAGATTGGCGATGCCGTGCATATGCCCTTCGGCGATGAGGAATTGGACGGGATAATTTTCGAATGCAGCCTGTCCAAAATGAAAAGTCCTGGCGAGGTACTGGGTGAAGCTTACCGCATCCTGAAGCCCGGAGGGTATTTAATAGTTTCGGACATCTATGCCCGGGGCGAGCCTGCGCAGCTGTGCGGCCTGCTGGGGCGGGTAGCCTCGAGGGAAAACCTGTGCAGCGAGCTTGAGAGCAGTCATTTCTCGGTTGAATTGTTTGAAGACTATTCGGAGCTTTTACGGGCAACATGGGGGCAGATGGTTTTTGAATACGGTTTAAATGCGTTGTATGAGAACCTTAAAACCGACTGCTGCAAGATGCGGAAGGTTAAGTGCGGCTACTGCCTGACAATCGCTAAAAAGGAAGTGTTTATGGATGACCTCACCGGTCCAGGCATGGGTGGCTGAGCGTACCGGTTTAAAGGAACGGCTTACGGCGGAAACCCTTAAGACGTGGCAGATGGAAAGGGTGAAAGAGACGATACAATATGCCTGGCGTAGCTGCAGGTATTACGCTGAAAGGCTTCAGGGAGTTGATACCAAAAGGCTTGAACGGATGGCCGATATGCAGCATTTACCCTTTACCCGGCCGGAGGATGTGGCTCTTCGTCCCGAGGGTTTTCTCTGCGTACCGCAGCGGGAGGTATCCCGCGTTGTGACGCTTTTTACCTCCGGTAGCCTAGGGAGACCCAAAAGGATTTTTTTCACAGAGCGGGACTTGGAAAAAACGGTGGACTTCTTTGCCTGCGGCATGTCAACAATGACACAAAGCGGGGAAAAAACCCTTGTTTTGATGTCGGGGGCAACCCATTACAGTATCGGCGACCTGCTGCAAAAAGCATTGGCACGGATTGGTGCGGAGGCGCATATACACGGCAACGTGAAGGATGTACATAGTGCGATTGATGCGGCCAGGGGGTTTGACTGCCTGGTGGGGGTACCCGCCGAGCTAATGTACATGGCCCGTACCGAAGGAGATTTACGCCCCAAAAGCGTGCTGCTAAGCGCCGATTATGTGCCGGAGAGCATTATAAAGGGTATAGAGGACAGGTGGAAATGCCGCGTATATACCCATTACGGTATGACCGAAACGGGTTTTGGTGGCGGTGTCCAGTGTAGCGCGGGCCTTGGGTATCACCTGCGCGATGCTGACCTGCTGTTTGAGATTGTGGACCCGCAGTCGGGAAGGCAGGCTGCCCCCGGGCAGTACGGCGAGGTAGTGATTACAACGCTCTCCCGGGAGGCCATGCCGCTTATACGCTACCGTACCGGCGATATGGCACGAATGTTGGAAGGGGCCTGTCGCTGCGGCGGCATCCTTCCGCGGCTTGACAAGGTTATGGGCCGGTATGCCAACACCATACCTATAGAAGGCGCGAAACCTTTAAGCATTCACAAGCTTGACGAGTTAATGTTTGCGGTACCCGAAATCCGCAACTACAGTGCCAAGCTTATCATCTCAAGCCGGGCGAACGTTTTAAGCCTGACGGTGGATACCGTGCAGGACTTGGACGCAGACAGGCTGTCAGAGTACATAAAGGCATACTTTGGAAGCGGCATGGACATACGGATAAGCCGTTCTACCGTTAGTCCTTTTACCGGTGCGGCGAAAAGACAGATTTCCATAGAACACCAATAGTTGAAAGCATAGAAAAAATCATGTGAGGAGGATGAGCCATGGAATTCAAAAATGCAAGAATTGTCAAGAAGGCTAATATTTATTTTGACGGTAAGGTGACCAGCAGAACAATTTATACCGAAGAGGGTGAAAGAAAGACCCTAGGCATATTTTTGCCGGGAGAGTATGAATTTAATACAGGCAGCGAGGAGCTGATGGAGGTTCTTGGCGGGGAGATGAAGGTTATGCGCAAAGGCGAGACAGAATACACCCTTTACAAGGAAGGGGACAGCTTTGTTGTGCCTGCCAATTCCAGCTTTAAACTAATAATTGAACAAGTGGCCGACTATTGCTGTTCATATCGTGACTAGATGCCACTTATGTTACATATAAAGAAAAAAGCGGGTTTTTGGACAATTAATAGCGCCACGAAAAGGGGGTAATGGCATGAAAACAGGAGCGGTGGTGTTGGCAGCCGGATTATCTTCCCGGATGAAGTCCTTTAAACCTATGCTGCCGCTTGCAGGTTCAACTGTGATTAAAACAGCCATTTCAACCCTCAGGGCGGCGGGAGTTACAACGATAGTGGTGGTTACAGGGAATAACGCCGAAGCACTGTGCAAACATCTGTCTGATGTTGACGTAGAATGTGTTTACAATGAGATTTATGCCAGCACCGATATGTATTATTCGGCGTGCATGGGCCTAAACCATATTCGCGACAAGACCGGCCGTGTATTCTTTTTACCCTGCGATGTGCCCCTTTTTTCCCGGCAAAGCCTGGTTGCCATGATGGAGTACATGGACCGCAGCAGCTGCAGCATTTTAATTCCCGCTCATAGAGGGGAAAAGGGGCACCCTGTCCTTATTAAAAACGATGCCATACCCCAAATAGTATCCCATAAAGGCGAGGGAGGTTTAGGGGGAGCAATAGAGGCTTTTATCGGTATAAAGGATGTAATAGAACTCCCGGATGCCGGGATTACCATGGATGCGGATAATCCGGATGACTACAAGCGGCTGCAATGCTATGCAAAAAGTATTAGCAAGCAAACTTGACATGAGAACACTTGCGCATTGTTAATTTAGAAATAAACTGGAGCAGGAAGGCTGTAATTATGATACCAACTAGAGAGCAGTGCATTCAAATACTGTCGGATTGCTGCGTGCCGGAAGGGGTGCGACAGCACTGCCTATTGGTTGCAAAGGTGGCGGTGCGGCTGGCAGAAGCCCTAAACAGAAAAGGGCATGATTTGAACGTACAGGCTATTGAAGCGGCAGCGCTGCTGCACGATATTGCAAGGGACAAGCCTCACCATGCCCGGGTGGGGGCGAACCTTCTGTTGAGTAAAGGTTATAATGAAATAGCGGAAATTGTACGGCAGCACATGAAGCTCGACCCGGAAGAACGGGACAGGGTGTCCGAGGTGACGGTTGTTTTTATAGCCGACAAATTCGTGGAGGATGACAGAATAGTACCGCTGGAAGAGAGGTTTTTAAAGAAAGCTAAGACTTTTGATAAATCCCCGGCGGCCATGAAGTCGATAGAAGAGAACTACCGAACAGCATTGGCGCTGCAGGGCATCATGGAAAAAGAAATGGGCTGCCAGGGCGGACTATTTACATTTCTTACACAGCAACCCAATGAAGAAGGAGGACTACCGGAATGAAGGGACTTTTCCAAACCCTCAGGCAGTGTATGCTGGATGGAGGTGATGCAGTACTTGTGACCGTCATTGCAAGTTCAGGCTCAACACCTCGTGGAGCCGGGGCTAGAATGCTGGTGGGAAAAAACGGCCGCCTGTACGGCACTATTGGCGGTGGAGCAATAGAGTATAAGGCCGGGCAGATAGCCGAGGAGGTACTTAAAGAGAAAAGGTCCTTTACCAAGGGATATAAGCTTGTGCCAAAGCAGGTTGAGGATTTGGGCATGATCTGCGGCGGTGACGTGGTGGTATACTACCAGTATATATCAGCCAACGACCGGGAGTTTCTTTCACTCGTTGAACGTACCCTAAACCTGCTAAAAACTGACGAGGATTCCTGGTTACTAATCGATATTACCGATGAAACGGCGTGGAGAATGGGCGTTTACAGTAAAAGCACAGGGCTTGCCGGCCTGGAACTAAAAGAGGATGAACTAAAGTCCTTGTTGAAAGGGCGCAGCATGCAAATAGGCGTAGGCGGGAGAAAGTACTACAGCGAGCCGCTTGTGCGGGCGGGAAAAGTAATAATTTTCGGCGGGGGTCACATAGCCCAGGAGCTGGTTCCGGTTTTGGCTCATGTGGGATTTAGATGCACGGTTGTGGACGACCGCGAAGAATTCGCAACCAGGAAGCTGTTTCCGATGGCGGAGGAGGTAATAGTGGGAAACTTCGAAAGGGTACTTGAGAGCGTTGACATTACCGGGAATGACTATGTTGTAATAGCGACCCGGGGGCATAATTACGACTTTGTAGTACTGGAGCAGGCGCTGCGTACCGATGCCTACTATGTCGGTGTTATAGGAAGCAGGCAAAAAATCGCCAGCACCAACGCCAGGCTGCTGGAAGCCGGCATACCGCAGAAGGACATCGAGAGGATATTCACACCAATCGGCATTCCGATAAAAGCGGAGACTCCGGCGGAGATAGCCATAAGCATTGCGGGGGAACTTATAATGGTGCGGGCCAAACGCCTGGAGCAGAAAAAATCGACCTGATGGCAGGCACATGTTCACTGTTATTCTCCCGATTTAATCCTATGGGAAAATTGCTGTTGATTATTCTTTTTATATATGTTAAAATATGACAAGGAGTTCTTATATGTTATCCAAATGACAGATTGTATTTAGTTTTATTAGGCGAGTTTAAAAAGAATAGATAAAAACTTCCAAAAAAATGCTTCGAGTCTGAAGTTCTAAGGGAGACTATGAATTCAGACCGATAGGGTATAACTGGAAACGGTTATGCCTCCCGGTGTGGAAAGAAGTGATTCGGATGGATGAAGGGTTTTTCACAAGGGGCTAAATCCCTTGGGTGGGTTCTGGTTATCCGTACAAGTTTAATGCCGGGAACAGGATTTGTTGCCGGCATTTTTGTTCGGTGTTTTTCTTACATAGTCTAGGACATATTATAAAAACTCTAAAGGCCAACGCTTCTCCTTTCCACAGAAGAGGCATTTTATAAAACGCGCAGTTCGCTGCGCACAAAACGCAGTTTGCAGGCGCTTTTGAGCCCGCGTTTTGGCGTACAATACGCACAAGCGCCCATTGAAAAGGAGGAGATTGGAAAAATGAAAAAAAGACTTCTTTGTGTGCTGCTTTGTATTGTCCTGGTTGTGCCGGCGGCTGTAGCATGCAGCGGCCAAAAGGGTAATAATGAGCCGGGCCAAACAAACGGGGATGAAAAGAGTGAAAAGCAGGTAACTATATTGGTTGCCGCCGCAGCAAGCCTTCGTTACTGTATGGAAGATGAACTGAAAGGCATGTTCGAGGGATTGCATCCGAATATAAGGGTGACCTTCACCCTTGACAGCTCCGGGAAACTGCAGAAGCAGATAGAAGAAGGGGCGGATGTGGATGTGTTTGTCTCGGCGGCAAGGAAGCAAATGGACGCATTGAACGAAAAGGGGCTGATACTGGCTGATTCTGTAATAGACCTTTTGGAAAATAAAATCGTTTTAATATTACCCGAAAGTTCGACGCTGGAAATTGAAAACTTTAATGACATACTGCTGGCCGATACCATTGCTGTAGGCGACCCTGAAAGTGTTCCGGCCGGGCAGTACGCAAAAGAAGCCCTTGAAAATCTTGGGCTGTGGGATAAAGTCAAGGGAAAGGCAAGCTTTGGTACAAATGTAACCGAGGTATTGAACTGGGTTGCTGAAGGAAGTGCCGAGGCCGGTATTGTTTATGCAACAGATGCTGCAACAACCGGAAATGTAAGAGTTGCTGCAGAGGCCCCGGATGGAAGCGTATCCAAGATTATATATCCTGCGGGTATTGTGAATTCCTCTACTAAAAAGGAAGCGGCCGCTTCTTTCATGGAGTTTTTAAAATCCGATGAGGCCCTTGCCGTATTCGAGAAGTACGGCTTTACTCCCAATATCTGAACATTTTAGTTTGAAACGGAGGTAGAACCAATGGACTGGGGTCCGATTATTATTTCATTGAAAACAGCCGTCACGGCTATTTTTATCACTTTTTTTCTTGGTGTATTCACGGCAAAAGCCGTGGTAGGCATGAAACATGCCAAGGCGAAAATGATAATAGACGGCATCTTGACGCTACCCTTGGTTCTGCCTCCAACGGTGGCAGGTTTTATCCTGCTTTTAATATTCGGCATTAAGAGACCTTTAGGCTCTTTCCTTTTTGAGGTCTTTGGTGTTAAAATCGTGTTTACATGGACTGCAACGGTAATAGCGGCGGTAGCCGTTTCTTTCCCCTTGATGTACCGCTCCGCCAGGGGCGCCTTTGAGCAGGTGGATGAGAATTTGGTATATGCTGCAAGGACATTGGGCCTATCCGAGAAAAAGATTTTTTGGAGGATTATATTGCCCCTGGCATTGCCCGGCGTGGCAAGCGGCGCGGTCCTGGCCTTTGCCAGGGGACTGGGTGAGTTTGGAGCAACAGCCATGCTTGCAGGCAACATTGCCGGTGAGACAAGGACGCTTCCCATGGCCATCTACTCAGCCGTGGCAGCGGGGAACATGGCGGAAGCGAGCGGCTATGTACTTATAATCATGATACTGTCTTTCCTTGTGGTAGTATTGATGAACTATTCCGCACACAAAAATAAGGCCCCGTGGAAAGGAGAGGGCTTCTATTGACGCTGCAGGTGAGCATTCAAAAAAATGTCAAAAGTTTTTCCTTAAACGTTGAGTTTGAGACTTCCGGCGGATGTACGGGTATATTAGGGGCCTCCGGCTGCGGTAAAAGCATGACGCTGAAATGTATCGCCGGAATTGAAAAACCGGACAAAGGAAGAATTGTGCTGAACGGAAGAGTGCTGTTTGATTCGGACGAAAAGGTCAACCTGCCGCCGCAGCAGAGAAAAGTTGGATACTTGTTTCAGGACTATGCATTGTTTCCCAATATGACGGTAGCAAAAAATATAGCGGCAGCATTAAGACTTCCAAAGAAAGATAAAGAAAAAAAGGTCGGCGAAATGGTCAAATTCTTTCATTTGGAAGGTTTGGAGGGGAGTTTCCCGGGACAGCTTTCGGGAGGGCAGCAGCAGAGGGTGGCATTGGCGAGAATAATGGCCTATGAGCCGGACGTGCTGATGCTGGACGAGCCTTTTTCCGCCCTGGACACTTATTTGAAAGAGCAGCTGCAGATGCAAGTGCGAAGTGTTTTAAAGACCTATCATGGTGACGTGCTTCTTGTGACACATGATAGGGACGAAGTATACAGGTTCTGCGACAAAGTTTTGGTCATGGATAAAGGAAGCATTGTAAATATTGGTCATACAAAAGATGTCTTTAGAAGACCGGATAACGTTATATCAGCGAGACTGTCGGGCTGTAAAAATATTTCAAAGGCGAAGAAAATATCGGATTACAAAGTTCTGGCATTGGATTGGGGGATTATCTTACAGACGGCGAATCCAATAACGGAAGATGTACGGTATATAGGAATTCGCGCCCATGACCTGAAGCCGGTAAACGCACCAAAGGCAAGCGCAGTCAATGTTTTCAGGTGTGTTCTTGTTGAGTTGGTGGAGGGGCCCTTTGAAGTGGATATAATACTATCCGGCAGCGGAGAACGGGATATCCCTGCAGAGAACACCCTTTGGTGCAAGGTTGGCAAGGATGAATGGAAAATGCGGCTTGAAGAGAGGGTGCCGCAGTATTTATCGGTTTCACCGGAGGATATTATGCTGCTGCGTGCTTGAGGAACTTAATTATTGAGGCCAGGGAGGGAAAAATATGAAGCTTATTAAAACTGTAGAAGCGGTAGGACATGTATTATGCCATGATATGACCAGGATTATTCCCGGTGTAGAAAAGGATGCGGCATTCCGAAAAGGGCATGTTGTCCGGGAAGAGGATATTCCCGTGCTGCTGTCCATGGGTAAGGAATACCTGTACATTTGGGAGAAGGACGAGAACAAATACCATGAAAACGAAGCGGCGGAAATCCTGTGCAAAATGTGCAAGAACGAGTATATGGATGCCGGCCAAGTCAAGGAAGGGAAAGTTGAACTGTTTGCAGCGATAGACGGACTGTTCAAAATAGACGAGGAGAAGCTAAACGCAATCAATGCCTTAGGGGAAATGATAATTGCCACAAGGCATGGCAACTTCCCCGTAAAAAAAGGTGATAAGCTTGCAGGTACCCGGGTTATTCCGCTCGTCATTGACAAAAAGAAGATGGAAAGGGCAAAGGAAATAGCGGGAGATGCGCCTATATTAAAAATACTGCCCTTTAGGCATAAGAAAGTTGGTATCGTGACAACCGGTAACGAAGTTTATCATGGAAGGATAAAGGATGCCTTTGGACCGGTTATCCGGGATAAACTTAAAGAATACGATGTGGAAATAATGGGGCAAACCATTGTAAATGATGACCCTAAACGTATTGCCGATGCAATTTATGAATATATAAACCGGGGTGCGCAAATGGTTGTGTGCACGGGGGGCATGAGCGTTGACCCGGATGATACAACACCCACTGCCATTAAGAATGCGGGGGCAAGAATTATTACCTACGGTGCACCGGTGCTGCCCGGGGCAATGTTTCTGCTGGCATATACCAAGGAGGACATCCCCATATTGGGGCTGCCGGGATGTGTAATGTACGCAAAAAGGACCATATTTGACCTTGTGCTTCCAAGGGTGATGGCGGACGAGAGATTGACAGCAAGTGATTTGCACGCTTTGGGAATCGGCGGTTTGTGCCTAAACTGCGAAACTTGTGTATTTCCTAACTGCGGGTTTGGCAAATAGAACATTCAGGCCAACAATATGAGAAAAAGCCTTAATAGGTCGGGCTGTAGCATGCTAATAGTATGCCAATAAATGTTAAAAATTTCACGATTTTCCGACGGCAGGCCCCAAGGGAACTGGGACGGAAAAACACTTGAAATAAAAGGAATTGGGACGTGCTCCTGCTTTAATAGCTATTACAGTCAGCGGTAATAAAACGCGAATTTTGTTATACAACCGCATATTGTATGTTATAATTATAACAAACAAAAAATATCCTCTTCAAGGCCATAGACCTAAAGGAGTTAACCGTGGTTTATGGACCGACAAGGCTTACCCGGAAACGGGTATGCCTAACGGTGCGGAAAGAAGAGAAGCGAGGTATAATGCCGCCGAAAGCCGCTTCCGGAATACCAACAAGCGGTTTTTGTAGTTGTTAATCTCATTTACCGCGATGCAGTAGATAATCAATCAACAGGAAAGGAGTACGTAAAATGGAAAAGGTTAGGCTTACCATAGACGGTATTGAGGTTGAAGTTCCGTCGAATTATACGGTCCTGGAAGCCGCGCGTCTTATCAATGTAAAGATTCCGACCCTATGCTATTTAAAGGGAATAAATGAGATTGGCGCCTGCAGGATATGTTTGGTGGAGGTTGAAAGAGCAAAGAGTTTGCAGGCTGCGTGCGTCTTGACGGCAGCCGAAGGTATGGTGGTACACACAAATACCAAAGCCGTAAGGGAAGCAAGAAGAATGAATTTGGAACTACTGCTGGCAAACCATGATAGGGAATGCCTTGCTTGTGTCAGGAACAGGAACTGCGAGCTCCAAAAGCTTGCAGAAGAGTTTCAGCTGGATCATATAAAATACGCCAGAAATAAAAAGCCGCAAAAGGTTGATCTTGTGTCGCCGTCTATAGTCAGGGATCCAAACAAATGCATACTGTGCAGACGGTGTGAGAGTGTGTGCCATAATGTACAGACGGTATTTGCAATAGGAGAATCCGGGCGCGGCTTGCACACAAGTATAGGACCTGCCTTTGAGAAAAGTCTGGCCGAAGTACCCTGTATAAACTGCGGTCAGTGCATTATAAACTGCCCCGTAGGAGCCTTAAGGGAGAAGGATGACATAGAGAAGGTGTGGGAGGCCTTGGAGGACCCCGATTTGCATGTGGTGGTCCAGACTGCCCCCGCCGTGAGAGTAGCACTGGGAGAGGAATTCGGCATGCCCGTCGGGACCAGGGTTACGGGTAAAATGGTGACCGCGCTAAGGAGACTTGGGTTTGACAAGGTGTACGACACAGATTTTGCGGCCGACCTGACGATAATGGAAGAGGGCACGGAATTCCTGGGCAGGCTGAATAACGGCGGGAAGTTGCCTCTTATTACTTCCTGCAGCCCCGGGTGGATAAAGTTTTGTGAACATAACTTCCCTGAACTATTGGATAATCTGTCCACCTGTAAATCTCCCCATGAAATGATGGGTGCACTGCTTAAGTCCTATTATGCTGAGAAAAACGGTATAGACCCGTCAAAGATATTTGTTGTTTCAATAATGCCCTGTACTGCCAAAAAATTCGAGGCAAAAAGGCCCGAACTCAGTGCTACCGGCTATCCCGATGTAGACGCGGTGCTGACAACAAGGGAACTCGGGCGTATGATCAAGCAGACGGGCATGGATTTTGCCGGACTGGAAGAGCAGAGCTTTGATAGTATACTGGGCGATTCAACCGGTGCCGGAGTAATATTTGGAGCCACCGGTGGTGTCATGGAAGCCGCGCTTAGGACGATATACGAAATTGTTACGGGTAAAGCCCTTGAAAAGGTTGAGTTTGAGGAAGTAAGGGGCCTGGAGGGTATTAAGACTGCTGTTGTGCCGGTGGGCGACTTCAAGGTAAAGGTCGCGGTAGCCCACGGTACCGGCAATGCCAGGAAACTGATGGAGAGGATTGTTTCGGGCCGGGAGGAATACCATTTCGTAGAGGTAATGGGGTGCCCGGGAGGATGCGTCAGTGGCGGAGGCCAGCCCATAGTATCCGCAGCCGACAGGCTGGATTACGACCCCAAGGTGTTGAGGGCAAAGGCCATATATGAAGAGGATAAGGATATGCCCCTAAGGAAGTCCCATGAAAACCCCATGGTTAAAAAAGTATATGAGGAATACCTGGAAGAACCCAACAGCCAGAGGGCCCATGAACTACTTCATACCCACTATGAAAAGAGGAAAAAGATTATTTAGTCAGTAAAAGATGATAGGCAATGCATGAACTTAGAATATGCTTAATAGCTTATGAGAAAAATAAATCCAGACCGAAAGGGAATAGGACGATAGACTTCCGCTTCGGCGGAAGTTTTATATTTAGAAGGAGGCAGTTTTATAAATGGATAATGTAAGGTTTATGACAAGAACCGCGCTGCTACTTGCGGTGACGGTGGCCTGCCAGATGCTGAGACCCTTAATTACGCTTCCGGGTTTAGGTTCTACCCTGATAATAGGCAGCCTTGTAAACGCATCCCTTGCCGTATCTTCGGTGGTTGTAGGTATATGGGGAGGCATAATCATAAGCGTGGCCGCTCCCATAATAGCCTTTATGCAGCAGCATATAGCTTTCATATGGCTGATACCCATAGTCGCAACCGGCAATTTGGTTTTGGTAATTCTGTATGGTTTATGGTACCGCAAAAACAAATGGATCGCGATAGGGCTTTCATCGGTATTGAAAACATTGGTTCTTTACCTGTTGGTGAAGGCGGCTATAGGTATGGCAGCAGTGCCCGCACCGGCAGCGGCAGTGATGAGCATGACATTCAGCTGGCCTCAACTGGTAACGGCTGCAATAGGAGGTTTTTTGGCCTCGCTGGTTCTGAAAGTTCTAGCAGATACGGGAAAAGTATCAGGCTGAGGTTTTTCACAAAGCGTTTTCGCATAAACTAGTTTTCATGAAAACCACAAGTATTGCCAACTACGGGGAGGGTAAATACACCCTCCCCGTTTGCTATATTTAAAGAATAAATGAATTAAAGGTACTCGCCGGGAAATAAACACTGATATACATTGCCAAAAAAGTACTGTTTTCCGGTTTTTTTAAAATATAAAATATAAAAAAACAACCGTATCGTTATAAAGTTGACAAACTGACCTTAGTTTTATATAATTTATTTAGTATTCAGTGGTAGGTGTAAAAATCATTTTATCCATTATAGGTAAAATGTATTAACCACAAGATGTTAAACAATATTGCCGTGGAGGTG
>JAAYEV010000115.1 GCA_012728565.1 Clostridiales bacterium | reverse complement strand
TCCGCCATACTGTCCGGCGGCCCAAAGGGACTGTTGGAAGCCGCCGATATGACAGAACTTGAAAAAAAGCTGCTTTACATCCTGCTGAAAAAGCTCAGCAGCCATCTGGAGGAGATTGACTGAACGCCCCCAGTCTTTCCAATATCCTTACAAACATTTCTATACCAACGGTCAATACGTCCTCGTTGAAATTGAAATAACAGCTGTGGAGGGGGTGCACGTACCCCTTTTTCTCGTTCCTTGTACCCAGCATGAAAAATACGCCCGGTACCTCCCTCTGGTAGTAGGAAAAGTCCTCCGCCAGCATTACCGGGTTTATTATTTCCAAATCCTTATCCCCGGCAGCGTCACATAATAAATCGAACAGCCCTTTGTCATTCACCACCGCCGGAAGCCCGTTGCCAAACCCCACCCTGGTTTCACAGCCAAAGGCCCGGCCTATCCCCTTGGTAATGGTTATAATCCTATCCTTTACTATGTTGTAGTCCTCTTCCCTGAAGGTCCGCATGGTACCCTCCAGCCGTGCGCTTCCTGCCACCACGTTAAGGCGTTCCCCGGCGTCCACCCTGCCGATGGTAAATACCGCAGCCTCCATGGGACTTACCGACCTGCTTACTATGGTCTGGCAGGCGACAATTATGTGACCCGCCGCCACCACTGCATCCCTGCCCTTGTGGGGCTGCGCGCCGTGACAGCCCTGACCGAATACGTCTATGTATACCTCCTCGGTCTGGGCCATCATTGGCCCCGGCCTTGAACCTATCCTGCCCTCCTCCAGCTCCGGGTAAAGGTGAAGCCCGAATATACCGTCCACCTTGGGGTTCTCCAGCACTCCGGCCTTCACAAGGGGCAGGGCTCCTCCCGGGCCTTCCTCCGCCGGCTGGAATATAAGCCGCACGTTTTGCGTAAGACTTTCCCTGTTCTGCAGTAGATACCTGCCAAAGCCGGCCAGCACCGCCATATGACCGTCATGTCCGCAGGCATGCATCATGCCCTTTTTCGCAGAAGAAAAGGGCAGACCGGTTCGCTCCTCCACCGGAAGGGCGTCCATATCCGCCCTGAAGGCGTAGCACCTGTCCCCCTTCTTTCCGGCTATATCCACGATAACCGCCGTGCCAAACAGGCCGGTACTTACCCGTGCTCCCAACCCTTCAAAATATTCCCGGAGGGTGCGGGAGGTTTCATACTCCTCCAAGCCCCTTTCGGGATTTGAATGAAGCTTTCTTCGCAAACGTATTACATCCTCTTTCAGGCCTTCCACAGCTTTTCTGGCTTTAATCAAGGCACAACTCCTCCCGCTGCCGTGTTTTTGTTAAGTAAAATATACCATTCCCCGTCCGATAAAACAATACCTGCGGGACGGACAATAGGCATTCAATTCATTGACAAACAGCCTGGATAATGTTATCATAGTTAAAATTAATAAAGAATTGGTAGAGGCGCATCTTTCATCAGTAAGTATCCTAAGGAGGAGGGACTCCGTTGAAGGATATCGAAAGGGAAAAATGCCGAAGGCGGTACCCCTCCCTCGGAGTGCTGCCTGGGTATCCGGTTAACAGCCGGATAACTGTCACCGTATCCGGTGGAGCGCTACCACAAGTAAGGCCTGCACAAACAGTAGGCCTGTGTGGTTATGACATCTGCCGGCGCCTATAGGTGTCGGCTTTTTTATAGCTTTATAAATATAAAACGTTTCCTTACATAATATTATTGTATTAAGGAAAACTTTTCTTGAGGAGGAGAGGACTTGAAAGGTTTCAGGGTAGCAATCGTAGGAGCAACAGGAATGGTGGGCAGGACATTCCTCAAGGTACTGGAGGAACGGGACTTCCCGGTGGGTGAACTTTACCTTTTTGCATCCGGCAGGTCGGAGGGCAAAACCCTTGAATTCAAAGGAAAAGAATACCTTGTGGAAAAACTGGGGGAAGATTCCTTCGACAGGGGCATAGACCTGGCACTCTTTTCCGCCGGCGGGGAAATAAGCAAAAAGTATGCGCCCATAGCCGCTTCGAAGGGAGTAGTGGTGGTGGACAACAGCAGCGCCTGGAGAATGGATAAGGACGTACCGCTGGTGGTCCCGGAGGTAAACCCCCAGGAAGTAAAAAAACATAAGGGTATCATAGCAAATCCCAACTGCTCCACCATCCAGGCGGTGGTGGTACTAAAACCCCTTCAGGACAGGTATGGAGTAGAAAGGGTGGTTTTCTCCACCTACCAGGCGGTCTCCGGCTCGGGTTACAAAGGGATTAAGGACTTGACCGACGGGCTGGCGGGTAAAGGACCGTCCCTGTATCCCCATCCGATAGTCAACAACTGCCTGCCCCATATAGACGTGTTCCTCGATAACGGATATACCAAGGAAGAAATGAAGATGATTGACGAGACACGGAAGATACTGGGAGACGATACAATGAGGATAACGGCAACCACCGTCAGGGTGCCCGTGGAAAAGTGCCACAGCGAATCGGTCAACGTGGAGCTGAAAAAAGACTTCGACTTGGAGGACCTCAAAGAGCTCCTTGGAAAAAGCCCCGGGATAAAAGTGATGGACGACCCGTGCAGCAACCTGTATCCGCTGGCAACGGTTGCCGCCGATACCGACCTGGTGTACGTAGGCCGCATTAGAAGGGATGAGAGCGTAAAAAGCGGCGTAAACCTCTGGGTGGTGGCGGACAACGTCAGAAAAGGTGCCGCCACAAATGCGGTGCAGATTGCGGAACTGGTTATCGGTAAAAACTAACGCAGGCGAACAAAAGTATTGTGAAAAACCGTTTCTCGGCACGGCATCACTTAAACCCGGAAAAAATGTTTTAAAAATATAAAGCTGTTTAATCAGCAAAAATAGGAGGATGATCTTATGTCAGTATTTACCGGATCAGGAGTTGCCATTGTAACTCCCTTTACGGAAGACGGTATAGACTTTCAAAAGCTCGGCGAACTCATCGATATGCATGTTGAGCGCAAGACAGATGCCATCATAATCTGCGGCACCACGGGAGAAGCGTCCACGATGACCGAGGAAGAGCTTAGGGCAGCCATAAAGTACACCGTGGAAAAAACCGACAAGAGAATACCGGTGATAGCGGGCACCGGAACGAACGACACCGCCAAGACCATAAAGAGGAGCCAATACGCCCAGGAAGTGGGGGCGGATGCTGTCTTAGTCATTACACCGTATTACAACAAATCAACCCAGAAAGGGCTGGTGGAGCATTTCACCGCCGTAGCGGACAGTATCGACATCCCCATAATAATTTACAACGTACCCGGAAGAACCGGTATGAACATTACGCCGGATACTCTCCGCAAACTGTGCGAACACAAAAACATATCAGGGATTAAGGAAGCCAGCGGAAACTTTACCCAGATTGCAGAGACCGCGTACCTGTGCGGGGATAAATTAGACCTTTACTCCGGGAACGACGACCAGGTGGTGCCCCTTTTGTCCCTCGGCGGCAAGGGAGTTATATCGGTGACCGCAAACATAATACCGGAAGAAATGCACGACATGGTGGCCTCCTACCTTGAGGGCGACGTACAAAAAAGCAAGGAACTGCAGCTTAAGATTATGCCCATATTCAAGGCCCTGTTCTGCGAGGTTAACCCGATACCGGTTAAAACAGCCATGAACCTTCTGGGTTACAACGTGGGCAAGCTGAGACTGCCCCTTACCACCATGACCGACCAAAATCTTGAATTCCTCAAAAAGACGCTGGTGGATTATGGATTTACTCTGAGGGGGTAAGGGCATGATAAAAGCCATATTGAACGGTTGTAACGGTAAAATGGGAAGGGTGGTTTCGGAGGAAGTATCAAAGACATCCGATATCCAAATAGTGGCCGGCATAGACAAAAACACCCAGCCCAGCCCCTATGGGTACCCCGTTTTTGAAAACATTGACATGTTCGAAGGCAGTGCGGACCTTATAATAGATTTTTCCCGGCCGGAATCCATACCCGCGCTGGTATCTTACGCCGAAAGGACCAAGACGGCGCTTATGGTTGCGACCACCGGCCTGGGCAGAGAACATACAAAGCTGCTGGAGCGGGCGGCAGAGACGGTGCCGGTTTTCCATACCGCCAACATGTCGCTGGGTGTCAACCTGGTCAAGGACATCTGCTGCAGGGTAGCCTCGGTGCTGTCCGAGGGTTTTGACATAGAAATAACCGAGTTTCATCACAACCAGAAAGCCGACGCTCCCAGCGGCACAGCTCTTATGCTGGCAAAGGCCATAAAAGAAACGTTGGACCAAAACAGGGAGTTTGTATACGGGAGGACCCCGCAGTCGGAAAAAAGGCAGCAAAACGAGATAGGAATTCACGCAATACGGGGCGGAACAATGCCGGGGGAACACAGCGTACTATTTGCAGGACCGGACGAAATTATTGAGATAAGGCACCTGGCCCTATCCCGCAGAATTTTCGCCCTCGGGGCTCTAAGGGCCGCCCGGTTTATTACCGCGCAAAAACCCGGGCTGTACAATATGGACAGTATTCTATCATAACGACATAGAGACGGAAAGGACGGATGCACAAATGACAAAGGACGCATGCAATAGCGGAGGATGCAGCTGCCGGGAAGATGTTGCAGGCACCCAATACTGCTGCTGCCGCGAGGATGACCTCAATGACCCGTATAAAATTGCCGCTTTTATAAAAAACGCTGTAAAAACCACTCCCGTGAAAGCCTATATCGACGGTGACCTGGAGGGAGTTGAGGCAGAGAACCTGCAGCTGTACGGAAGCAATAATTTCTGGATTGCAGTAGGCGAATATGCAGGGTTTGCAAAACTTTTGGAGATCTGCGCTCAGAGAATCAGGAAAATCCACTTGGAATGTGACCGAAGAAACTCGGCGATACCCCTTTTGGACTTAAAAAACATAGATGCCCGTATTGAGCCCGGTGCCGTTATAAGGGACAGGGTAAAGATAGGCAAAGGCGCGGTAATCATGATGGGGGCGGTAATCAATATAGGCGCGGATATAGGAGACGGTGCCATGATAGATATGAACGCCGTAATAGGCGCCCGGGGAATAGTCGGGAAAAACGTGCACGTGGGAGCCGGGGCTGTAATTGCCGGTGTCCTGGAACCCCCCAGCAGCACCCCCGTCATTATAGAGGATGATGTCCTTATTGGCGCCAATGCGGTAATACTGGAAGGGGTCAGGATAGGAAAAGGCGCGGTAGTGGCTGCGGGTTCGGTGGTAACCAAGGACGTGGAGCCGGAAACGGTTGTGGCCGGAACACCGGCCAAACCGATAAAGCGCGTTGACCAGTCCACAAAAGATAAAACAATAATAATGAAAGACTTGAGAGAATAAACCCGTCGGTACGCTAGCCATCGATTGCAGTTACTGCGGTCGGTGGCTTTTTTCAATACTATACTGGACAAGGATGTGATGCAATGGATATTGTAGTACAAAAATACGGCGGCTCTTCGGTGAAAGACCTGGAAAAAATAAAAGAAGTGGCAAAAAGGATAAAGGAAAGAAAACAGACCGGTGTAAAGCTGGTGGTGGTGGTATCCGCCATGGGCAATACAACCGATAAACTGCTATCCATGGCCTACGGGTTAAGCGATAATC
The DNA here is from genome assembly GCA_012728565.1 of Clostridiales bacterium. Lineage (GTDB taxonomy): Bacteria > Bacillota > Clostridia > Ch29 > Ch29 > JAAYEV01. The sequence continues at coordinate 33,112 of JAAYEV010000115.1, read as the reverse complement.
CGCGCCCAAGGGAGCTTGACGTGCTAATGTCCACCGGTGAGCAGGTTTCAATCGCGCTTTTGTCCATCGCCCTTAACGATATAGGCTGCAAAGCCCGTTCCTTCACCGGCCAGCAAATCGGCCTTATGACCGAAGGCTTTCATACGAAATCCAAGATCTCGGATATTGACGCATCCGTGATCTATGAAGAACTGGATAAGGACAACGTGGTTATCGTGGCCGGCTTCCAGGGTATAAACAATAATAACGAGATTACAACCCTTGGCCGTGGAGGTTCTGATACAACGGCGGTGGCACTGGCTGCAAAACTTGGTGCCCTTTGTGAGATATACACCGATGTGGACGGTATATACACAATAGACCCCGGGCTGTACCCCGCCGCCCGCAAACTGGAGTACATCAGCTACGAAGAAATGATGGAGATGGCCAGCCTGGGGGCCGGTGTAATGCACCCCCGCTCGATAGAAATTGGCCATAACTACAAAGTGCCCATATACGTTGCATTGAACACCGGGGACCGTCCCGGAACGTTTATAAGGGAGAGTGATGAAATAATGGAAAAAACCGTAATAACCGGCCTGGCCGTGGACAACAACGATGCGATGGTGACGGTGAATGATTTCCCATATACAGTACAGTCGGTGGCCCAGCTGTTTAAGGGCCTTGCCGAAAAACATATTAACGTGGACATGATAAGCCAGACTACCCCCGTAGGTGACCGGATTAGCGTCTCCTTTACAATTCCCAAAAACGACCTGCCCGCAGCCCTGGAAAGCGTCAAACAGCTCCAGGAAAAGGCCGGCCCCTTCACCATTGAAACGGATACCGATATAGCAAAGCTTTCGGTGGTGGGAATGGGCATGAAGACCCAGCCCGGAGTGGCGGCCAGGATGTTCTCGGTACTGGCGGAAAACGATGTGAAGATAAAGATAATCACCACTTCCGAGATACGCATATCCTGCACCATAGACCCGAAAGACCAGGCCAAGGCGGTCTCCGCCCTGGCAAAGGAGTTTGACCTGTAGGAGTACCCTTCTTTTGCGGCGGACAGCCGCAGGCTTGCATGAAAGAGGGCGCAATGCCCGACCTTTTAGTGGGAGATGGAAAAATAAAAATCACCCATCTCCCGCTTTTTTATTCTACAGACTATACACTATACCTCGGATTCCCCAAGCCTTAGGGCCCTACCCCAAAACCGGGTACTTGGCACCAATCCCCCGGGGATTTTTTTATGACAAATACCCCCATAAAACGTTTTGACCTATGGCCCGCCATCTGTATTATGAATATTCGGGTATATTTATGCACATTTATTCAGCCTGTTCTTCATTCAATGAGCTGTATTATACGATATTGCTGCTTGTACAAAAATTTTTTATATATATTTATAAAAACTATTGCATAAAAATAAATTAGTAGTATAATTATCATTATAATCTGTATATTAATACACTCGTTTTGGAGGAGGAATAGGGATGGTCTCAAAAAAGAAAGTGGTTCTGGCTTATTCCGGGGGCCTGGACACTTCAATAATTATACCTTGGCTTAAAGAAAACTTCGATTACGAGGTAATTGCGGTCTGCGTTGACGTAGGTCAAGGGACCGAAATTGAAACTGTAAAAAAGAAAGCCGTGAAATCGGGGGCCAGCAAGCTGTACGTAGAGGACGTGAAAGAAGAGTTTGTAAAGGACTATATATTCCCCACATTAAAGGCCGGAGCGGTCTATGAAGGAAAATACCTTTTGGGTACCTCCTTCGCCCGACCGCTTATTGCCAAAAAACTAGTGGAAATTGCCCACAAGGAGGGTGCCGAGGCGATAGCCCACGGCGCTACCGGCAAAGGCAACGACCAGGTGCGCTTCGAGCTTACTATAAAGGCTCTAAGTCCCCATATGAAGATTATAGCACCCTGGCGTATATGGGACATAAAATCCAGGGAGCAAGCCGTCGACTATGCGGTGGCAAGGGGGATACCGGTCCCGGTAACCAGGGAGCACCCCTACAGCATGGACAGGAACGTGTGGCACTTAAGCCACGAGGGTTCAGACCTGGAAGACCCGTGGTTTACGCCGGATGACAGTACCTACCTTATGACGGTACCGCCTGAAAAAGCCCCGGATAATCCTACCTTTTTGGAAATCTATTTCGAAAAGGGAATCCCCAAGGCCATAAACGGCATTGAGTACAGCCCCCTGGCCCTTGTGGAAAAGCTAAACGAAATAGGAGGCCAAAACGGCGTTGGCATAACCGATATGGTGGAAAACAGGCTTGTGGGCATTAAATCCCGCGGCGTTTATGAATGCCCCGGCGGTACAATCCTTTACAACGCCCACCGTGAACTGGAGCGGCTTACCCTTGACCGTCAAACGTCTTTCTTCAAGGACACGGTGGCAAACCAGTATGCCCAATTGGTATACGACGGCCTGTGGTATACGCCGCTTAAAAAGGCGCTGGACGCCTTTGTGGACAGTACCCAGGAAACGGTTACCGGAACTGTTAAGCTGAAACTGTACAAGGGAAGCTGTACCGTTTGCGGCAGCAAATCGCCCTATTCCCTTTACAACCACGAGTTTGCCACCTTCGGCGAAGACGAAGTATATAACCAGAAAGATGCCGAGGGCTTTATAAACCTCTTCGGCCTGCCCCTCAAGGTAAGGGCCCTTATGGAGGAAAAACTCCAGCAGGAGATTAATGCGCAAAGGAAGATAAAAGCGGTATGAAGCTTTGGTCGGGACGTTTTACAAAGAATACTAAAAAGGAAATGGATGACTTTCACTCATCCATTTCCTTTGATATGCGCCTTTACAGGCAGGATATAATGGGAAGCATAGCCCATTCGAAGGCCTTGTTGAAATGCGGCGTAATAACCGAAGAGGAGTTTTCCAGGATAAAAGAGGGACTGGAAGGCATACTGGAGGATATTGAGAACGGAGCCATCCAGTTTGATACCGGTTACGAGGATATCCACATGAACATCGAAAAACTATTGACCGATCGCATAGGCGAAGCGGGCAAAAAACTTCACACCGCCAGGAGCAGAAACGACCAGGTGGCGGTGGACTTCAAAATGTATCTCAAGGAACAGGTCAAAGAGGTGGAACAACAGCTGATTGGCCTTTTGGAAACACTGGCGGACCTTTCGGAGCAAAACCTCGATACCATAATACCGGGCTATACCCACCTGCAGCACGCCCAACCGGTCACACTGGCCCATCACCTGATGGCCTATTTCGAAATGTTCAAAAGGGATGTAACCCGCCTTGAGGACTGCTACCGAAGGATGGATGAAAGCCCCCTGGGCAGCTGCGCCCTGGCCGGCACCACCTACCCGTTGGACCGGGAACTGACGGCAAAACTCCTTGGATTTGCCGCTTTTACTCAAAACAGCCTGGACGGCGTCAGTGACAGGGACTACGCTATAGAATTCTTGGCCGCATGCTCCATAATAATGATGCACCTAAGCCGTTTTTGCGAGGAGCTTATCCTGTGGTCTTCCAGCGAATTCGGATTTGTGGAAATGGACGATGCCTACAGTACCGGCAGCAGCATAATGCCCCAAAAAAAGAACCCCGATGCAGCGGAACTGATAAGGGGCAAAACCGGCCGGGTATACGGCAATCTTATGGGGCTTCTGACCGTCATGAAGGGGCTTCCCCTTGCCTATAACAAGGATATGCAGGAAGACAAGGAAGGCGTGTTCGATACGGTGGACACGGTAAAAGGTTGCCTCTCGGTATTCGTGCCCATGCTGGCCACGCTTAAATTCAACAAGGGCCGCATGTACCAGGCGGCGGGAGAGGGATTCTCAAACGCCACCGATGTTGCGGACTACCTTGTAAAAAAAGGGGTGCCCTTCCGCACCGCCCACCGCATAGTGGGCGAACTGGTGCTGGGCTGCTGCGAAAAGGGTCTTTCGCTGGGACAGCTTACAATAGAAGATTACAGGAGGGTGTCCCCGGTATTCCAGGAGGATATACTGGAGGTCATAAAACCGGAAAACTGTGTCGCGGCCCGGAATATACCGGGAGGGCCAGCACCGGAGCAGGTTAAGGCCCATATACAAAAGTCCAGGGACTTTTTGTCCCACTTTTCCAAGTCTTAAAAAAAGATAAAAAGGTTTTAGCCTAAAACCCCTTCTATATAATCCAAGGGGACGGTTCCGGCGGTTTTCTTTCGGAAACCACCGGAACCGTCCCCGCTTTTTCTTTTTTTAGCAGCCCATGCAGTTTCTCTTGTTGGTGGCCAAGTTGTCCACCATGACCTCAAGGATGGTATGGTCGGTCTCCAGCATCCCTGGGTCGCTCACCCTGCCGAGGTTTTGTATGGTTTTCTCTACACTGCAGTGGATTATGCCATTGTCACAGGGTACAACGGTACCCCCTATGGCCAGCACCGCCGACTGCAGCGCTGCGGAGGCTGCGGTGGAAAGCTTCAGCGCGCAGCCCACCTTGCCGCCGTCGCATATCATCCCGGTTAGGTTTGCCACCATGTTCTTGATGGTCCCCTCTATCTGACGGTTGTTGGCTCCGTACAAAAAAGCTATACCGCTGCTTGCACCTATGGCGGCCGCCACGGCACACCCGCAAAGCGCTGAAAGCTTCCCGGTATAGCTCTTTATATATATGGTAATGATATGGCTGATTGCAAGAGCCCTTGCCAGTTCTTCATCGGTTGCTTCAATCCTCTCCGCCACGGCAGTGACCGGCAGTATCGCAGTGATACCGTGATTGCCGCTGCCCGCGCTGCTCATAACAGCCATCTTCACCCCGGCCATCCTAACATCAGCCCCGGCTGCCGTCAAGGCTGCGGCATAATTGTGAAGGTCATCGGCCAGTACGCCCCTCTTGATGGAATGATAAATGCTGTATCCAACTCCCATGCCGGTCTTTTCTTTAAGACCCTTTAACGCAACCTCAAGGTTCATATCTCTTCCCGCCAGCATAAAGGCTATTTTTTCATAGGGAATTTCCCTGATAATGTCTATCAACTGGGATATTTTCATGCCCTGAAGCCACTCTCTCAGCTGGCTGCCACTGTTTGCCCGGGAGCTGTCCTTTTTCAGAACTGTCTTCCCGTTTGCTTCAAGCAGCACTATATTGGTATGACCGTCCTCAATAATACACCGCCCGGTTCCGGCGTCGGTTTTTACGCTGCATTCCACGTATACCCCGGGCCTGTCCAGCACCTCGATATGTACCAAGCCGCTGTCCACAAATCGAAGGGCGGCATCCGCTCCTTCCTTTTCCACGCTCTCCAGCACTTCCAGGCCTCTGTCGGCCTGTCCGACAGCAGCGCCCAGCGCCGCAGCCACGTCTATTCCAACCCTGTCTATGCCGGGAATCCCTACTGCAATACCGTTCTTATAAATATTGCTGCTTACCAAAACCTTTATTTCTTCAGGCTGACCGCCGACAGCCTTCCGGGCGTTGGCTGCAGCCAGCGCCACCGCCGCCGGCTCGGTACATCCAAGGGCGGGAACCACTTCCCTGCGGAGTATTTCCACAATACACTCTTCGCATTCCCTCACAATCATCACCTCGGCCTTGTTTTTTATATATATATTTTATCACGATATGCCCCTACAGCAAAATAAACAGACTGCCCTTAGCAGCAGTCCTCTACCCCTTCATCGTTACTACCGGACCTATTGTTTTCGTTTATCCTCTCCATTTTCGATATTGATACCTCGTAAGCAACCTTGTTTATGACTTCGCCGTTGTGAGTCTTTTTTTGGTACTCCCGGCTCTGTACCCTTCCCCAGATTTTTATCCTGTCACCTACCTTAAGCTTTTCTGAAAACCTTGCATTCCTTCCCCACGCGATGCACGGTATATAGTCAGACTTCCCGTAGGCCCGGTTGACCGCCAGCAGTATATCGGTTATCTCCCTTCCAAAGGGCGTGGTCCGGTAAAGCGGGCTTTTGCACACGTACCCGTCCAGGGTAATCTGGTTCGGGTTTTTTATTTCTTCCTGCTCCTGCTGCAGTGACAGGTCCCGGGCAAAAATGGTGAGTATAAGCCTGTTGCTCCCGTCCACAAACTTGTTATAGGATCTCAGCTGACCCTGGATTATTATGTTCTGCCTGCAGCTTGTAATGTCCATCCCATATATTAGCCTTTCGGAAACGGTAACCGGCAGTATATCCGAATAATCACTGAGCCTTGGGACCATAAGTTTGAAATTGTAGAACCCCTCACCGTATACCTTGTGACTGAACTCAAAACCGCCGTAGTACCTGCCCACCACGGTTACAGCATTGTTGTTTACCGTCCTTTGTGACACTGACCCCACACTCCCCTTTATTTTCTTGTGTACCTTCAACCTAACAATATGTTTATTCGGGAACCAAAATAATTATGAGGGGTTTATTGTATTGCCGTGGTGGTATTCAAAGGGCAGGTCGGTAATATCCCTTCTCCTGATACGGGACCGACCGTCCATCTTATCCCGGAATACATCCTGCCCTCTATTCATGCCCTGGGCACCCATCAGTAGGACCAAATCCCCCTTCCCCGCCTTGCTTACTGCCTCTTCCACCGCCTGCTCCAGCAGGTCGTAGTGCCTTGCCTTTACCCCGGCTTTTTTAAGTTCCGACATAAAGGCCTCCCTTTCGCCGGCGGTTACCCGGTCGCTCTCTTCCACAACGTCCTCGCTGCTGGTCACCAGCACTTCCTTAACATCCAGCAGGTTTGCCCAGCTTGAAATCACCGACGCGTTAATGCTGTTTATCTCTTCTCCCCTGCCGCCCCGTATGGCATTTACAATATAAAGGTTGTTATAATCCATGGTCTGGACCGTTTCAAAGGCCGCCTCGTAACTGCCGGGATTGTGGCTGAAATCGTCTATAACGGTAAAGTCCTCCTGGTATATCACCTGCATCCTTCGCCATACGCCCTTGAAATTTTTAAGCGCCGACTGAACCACCTTTGGCTCAACACCGTACAAAAGGCCCACCGTTGCCGCGGCAAGGCTGTTGTATATGTTGTGTTTCCCCGGAACCGTGAGATTTATCGGAATTTCCTGGGGCTCTACGTCACTGCCCATTACGCTGGTAAAGGACCTCTGCAGGCAGTAGGTATAGCTTATCCCAAGGCTGTTCACATCTATGCTGGAAGCGGTTATGCTAGCCTTTGCGCCCAAACCGTAAGTTAGTATGAGCAGTTTAGGGTTATCCCGTACCAGTTCCAGCCCGTGGGGGTCGTCGGTATTTATTATCGCCGCCGCTCCCGGGGGCAGCATGTTGAACAGCCTTTTTTTTGTGGATACATATTCTTCGAAACTGCTGTGGGCATCCAGATGATCGTGAGTTATATTGGTATGCACCGCCGTGTTAAACCGCACCGAGTCCACCCTCCGGTACTTGAGCCCATGGGAAGACACCTCCATTACGGCGGCGTACACGCCCTGGTCAACCATCTCAGCGAGGTATTTTTGCAACTCTTCACTGTCCGGCGTGGTTAGGCCGTGGGGATAATAGTTGTCCCCCGCCTTGACCATGACCGTGCCGATAAGGCCGGTGGAGTATCCGGCCCTGCGGAATATGTTCTCTATCATGAAAGTGGTAGTGGTTTTTCCATTGGTGCCGGTAACTCCTATCATATTGAGTTTCTCGGAGGGGAAACCGTAAAACCTGGACAACAGTCTTCCCAACACCGCCCTTGAATTTTGCACCCTTATAACCGGAACGTTCAATGGAAGGTCCTCCGGGTTTGCCTCTGTGTAAATAACCGAAGCCCCATTGGTGATTGCTTCCCGGATATAGTCGTTTCCATCTTCCCTTTCCCCCTTTATTGCGACAAAAGCAAATCCCGGCTTTACTTTTCTCGAATCGCAGGTAACTCCCTTTATATCGATGTCCAGATGCATAGGTATTCACTCCGTAATATTTTGAGTATTTTTAGGTTTTGCTAATTCCAACTATTTATGTATTAATGAAGGAGCTGCCTGCCCGGTAAAACAGTATGTAAATCGCTTATTACCGGTTCCCGTATTACTGCAAAAAAAAAAAGAAAGCAAGGGTATGGTTCTTTTGCTTCCACCCCGCATGCTCTTCCCTGACACTGTCGGCTGCAAACAATTCACCGCCGACTACCAGCTGATTTTCCAACAAATACCCGGGACTTAAGATACAGCGTTCTGTAATCTATAACTTAAAAAAGATGACACGCGCATAAATGCCCTCCGCCAAGGTCGGAAAGAGCCGGCTCCACCTCGCTGCATACCGGCAGCGCATGGACGCACCTTGTATGGAACCTGCACCCGCCCGGGGGATTTATCGCATTGGGCACCTCTCCCTCCAGCGGTACCCTTTCTTTCTTTAGATGCGGGCTTAACACCGGGACTGCGGCAAGCATTGCCCGGGTGTAGGGATGCGCCGGCCGGTCAAACACTTGGTCCCTGCGCGCCAGTTCAACTATCCTGCCTAGGTACATAACCGCCACCCTGTCGCTTATATGCCTTATGACACCAAGGTCATGGGAAATAAACAGGTACGCCTGTCCCAACCTCTGCTGCAGTTCCTGCATCAGGTCTATTACCTGGGCCTGGACCGAAACGTCCAGCGAGGATACAGGCTCGTCGCAGACAATAAGCCTGGGCCCTACCGCCAGCGCCCTGGCTATGGCTATTCGCTGCCGCTGGCCGCCGCTGAGCTGGTGGGGATACCTTGCCTTGTACTGCGGCTTTAATCCCACCAGTTCAAGCAGTTCCTCCACCCGCTTTTCCTTGTCCTTCCCCTTCGCAATGCGGTGTATTTCCAAGGCTTCCCCCACAATATCCCCCGCTTTCATCCTGGGGTCCAGGGAACCGTACGGGTCCTGGAATACCAGCTGTATATCCCGTCTCATCCGGCGTATTTCTTCCCTGTCCATGCCGGGAATGTTTCTGCCCTGGAAATATATTTCCCCTTCGGTGGGCCGTATAAGTCCCAGTATCAGCCTTCCCACGGTGGATTTTCCGCAGCCCGACTCCCCGACAAGTCCAAGGGTCTCTCCCTTATCCAGCGTAAAACTAACGCCGTCCACCGCCTTAACTAAGGCCCGGGGCCTAAGAAATCCCGAACCCTTCACGGGAAAATATTTCTTAAGGTTTTTTATCTCCAACATGCTCCGCTGCATCCAGTCTCCCCCTTAATAGAAGCAATGGGACGGTTCCTGCTTTACCAACTACCAATCATTATACAAGTGGCAAGCGCACAACCGTCCATCCCCCACTCTTACAAGTTCCGGTTCATGAATGCGGCATATTTCGCGGGCGTGCTCGCACCGTGGATGGAACCTGCAGCCGCCGGGAAGGTCTAAGGGGCTGGGGGGCTCTCCTTTTATACCGCCCAATTTTTCACCGGCCTTACCCAGCCCGGGCACCGACGCAATCAGTCCCTTGGTATAGGGATGCATGGGTTCGTTAAACAGCCCCGACACATCCGAATACTCCACCGCCCTGCCGGCATACATCACCAGCACGTTTTGTACGGTCTCGGCGACAACCCCCAGGTCGTGGGTTATAAGTACCATCGCCATGCCAATCCTTTCTTTCAGTTCCCTCAAAAGCCGCAGCACCTGGTCCTGCACCGTAACATCCAGCTCCGACGTGGGCTCGTCGGCAATCAGCACATCCGGGCCGCAGGCAATGGCCATTGCAATCATGGCTCTCTGCCGCATTCCCCCGCTTAACCGGTGGGGGTATTCCCGTATCATTTGCCCCGGTGCGGGTATGCCCACCTGTGACAGTATTTTAACCGCCTCATCCAAGGCTTCCCGCCTGCTCATGCCCTTGTGTACCATGAACACTTCAGAAACCTGGCGGCCTATCGTCAAAACGGGGTTAAGCGAAGTCATGGGTTCCTGGAATATCATTGACATTTCGCTGCCCCTTATTCTTCTCATCTCTTCACCGGGTAAGGCAAGCAAACTTTTGCCCTTGAACAGCACCTGCCCGCCGACGACCCGCCCCGCCCGGAGCGATATAAGGCCCATCACCGACAGGGCTGCGGTGCTTTTGCCGCAGCCGGATTCACCTACTATGCCAAGGGTTTCGCCCCTTTCCAGGTCAAAGTCCAGGCCGTCCACCGCCTTTATAACCCTGCCGCCTATATAATAATGAGTTTTAAGGCCCCTTACGGCCAGTATTCTTTCACCCACGTCCCCACCACCCGTATGCGTCGTCATTTCTCGGGTCCAGCAGGTCCCTGAGACCGTCCCCCAACAGGTTAAAACCCATTACGAGAGCCATTATAGCCATGCCGGGAAAGGCTGACCACCACCATGCACCGGTCAAAAGGTACTGCCTTCCCTGGGCTATTTCATAGCCCCAGCTGGGGGTTGGGGGCTGTATTCCAAACCCTAGGAAGCTTAGGGAAGATTCCAGCATTATTATACCGCCCATACCAAGCGTGGCCTGCACCAATACCGGCGCCATAATGTTGGGCAGTATGTGTCTTATTATTATCCTGGCGCCGCTGCCGCCAAGGGCTTCGGCGGCTTCCACGTATTCCTTCTCCCGGACGGACAGCACCTGCCCCCGCACCAGCCTGGCCACGCCGGCCCAGTTTACTATACCGATGGCCGCATACATCAGGGGCAGCCCCGGGGGCAGGTAGGCCACCAAGGCCAGTACAAACAGGATGAACGGAAAGGCAAAGAAAACGTTGGCAAGCCACGAAATGATATCGTCCACAACGCCGCCGTAATATCCCGCCAGGGCGCCGAGGGTTATCCCGATTAACAGTGAAATGGCCGTAGAAGCAGTGCCGATGAGCAGGGAGGCCCTTGCCCCGTACACCACGCGGGAGAACATATCCCGGCCGTATATGTCTGTACCGAACCAAAACCTGCTGCAGGGCGGTACAAGCTGAACCTTGCTGCCCTCGGTCCATATAAGCTGTTCTGTCGGTTGATACCTTGTTATATAGGGGGCAAATACTGCCGCCAGTGCTATTACCGTAACCAAAAAAAGTCCCGCCATGGCTGGCTTATTTTTTAAAAACCTTGACCAAGCGTTTTCCATATCATTCATGCCTCCGCTTTCCGCCGTATTTAATCCGGGGGTCAAACAGCGGATAGGTCAGGTCTACCAGCAAGTTAACAGCCACAAACACCAATGCAAGCAGCAGTACCTGTCCCCTTATAACCGGGAAGTCCCTGGCAAGTATTGCTTCAAGGCCCAGCCGGCCTACCCCGGGCAGTGAAAAAAACTGTTCAACCACTATGGCTCCGCCCATCATCTCCGCCATGCAGGTACCCGCCACCGTTGCAACGGGAATCATAGCATTTTTAAGCGCATGCCCCAGTACAACCGCCCTGCCGGGCAGTCCCTTTGCCCACGCCGTCTGTATGTAGTCCTGCTCCAGCACCTCCAGCATACCCGACCGTGTAAGCCTTGTAATAAATGCCGCAGGCCTCATACCCAGGGTAATAACCGGCAGAACGAGGTACAACCAGCCTCCGTCCCCGGTACCGGTACCCGGAATCCAGCGCAGTTTAACGCAGAACAGAAGTACTACCATAAGCCCTATCCAGAAGCTGGGTGCCGATATGCCAAGGAGTGCCAGCACCCTGCCGCCGTGGTCCAGCATGGAGTCTTTTTTGACAGCCGATACCACTCCCAACGAAACCCCCGTCACAACCGCCAGGGCGGTGGAGGACACGGCCAATTTAGCGGTAAGGGGAAGCCTTTCCATTATTACCTGTGTCACCGGCCTATTGTTGCGGTACGACCTGCCCAGGTCAAAGGTCAGTACTCCTTTGAAGAAATCGGTAAACTGTTCCCACAATGGCCGGTTTAAGCCCAGCTCCTCCCTAATTCTCTGGATGGTTTCCGGGTCGGCTGTTTTTCCTGCTATAAGTCGGGCAGGGTCGCCGGGAACTATGGAGGTAAGTATGAATACGACGGCTATTACCCCTATTACAACGGGCACAGCCGCCAGCAGTCTTTTTATTGTATAAATTGCCAAACCAGTCCCCCCTTTAAAAGGCGGTATCCGAAAAACAGCTTCCATCCGAGGATGGAAGCCGACTTGAGTAAATCTCTCTATTTATCCAGCCATACGTCATAGAACTTAGCGGTATGCTCTCCGAAGGAAGGGAGGGTGTAGCCCTTTACGTAGGGCTGAAGCAGTTGTTCGGTTGTATAGTGATATACAAACAGCCACGGGGCATCCTCCACGGCAATCCTTTCGGCCTCTTGGTACATTCTTCTCCTTTCCTCGGGGTCGGTTTCCAATCTTGCTTCATTGGTCAGCCGGTCAAACTCGGGGTTCCTATACAATGTGAAGTTGCCTAGCGGTCCGAAATTTGCACTGTTTAGCAGCACATACAGGAAATTATCCGGGTCGGGATAGTCCACCACCCAGCCCAGCCTGAAAAAGGTGGCATCGCCCTTTTGCATCGCTTCAAACAATGCTGCCCCTTCCATGTGCTTAAGCTCCAGTTCTATCCCGGCCTCCTTCATCTGCTGCTGGAAAGCCTCGGCTATTCTCTTGTGAATATCGTCGGTGTTATACTGCAGCGTTATGCTTATCCCCTCTGGGTACCCCGCCTCCGCGAGAAGCTGTTTTGCCTTGACCGGGTCGTAGGTATAACCCTCAAGGTCGGGATTATAGCCAAACATTCCCGGCGGCAAAACGCCCTTTGCCGGGGTGGCGCGCCCGTTCCGGAGCAAGTCGATTACACCCTGCCTGTCGATTGAATAATTTATAGCCTGCCTCACTTTTTTATTGTCAAAGGGCTTTGCGGTCACATTCATACCGTAAAAGTAAGTACCCATCATTGGCCTTCTGAAGAAACTGTCGGGGTATTTCTCGAGTGCTTCATGGTAATACGGGTCATCCACCACTTCTATCGCTTCGAAATTGCCCAGGTTAAATTCGGTCCACTGCATTGTCAAGTCATTTATCACCTTAAGTTCCATGCCGTCCAAGTAAGGAAGGCTGTTGCCGCTACTGTCACTTCTCCAGTAGTTTTCGTTCCTTGACAGCACCAGCCTGTCTCCCTGTGTCCATTCGGAGAATTTAAAGGGGCTGGTACCCACCGGGTGCAGGCCAAAGTCCTTTCCCCATTTTTCCACGTCCTCCCTGGGAAGCACAGAAAAAGTATTGTACCCAAGCACTGAAATAAAAGGCGCAAAGTTATGCTCGAGTTCTATTTGAAGTATATAATCGTCCTTCGCAGTAACACCGGCCAGGGTATCGGTTTTCCCTTCCCGATAATCATCATACCCCTTTACCATGTCTATGAAATAAGCCCTTGCGGAATTGGTATCCGGGTCGGTTATGTAGTTGAATGTCCATACCCAGTTCTCCGCTGTTACCTCCCTGCCACCGTTGGCGGTTTCCATGCCCCCTTCGGTGGTGGCGTGAAACTTGACTCCTTCTTTCAGCTTGAACGTATAAACAAGTCCATCTTCACTTATGTCCCAGGACTCTGCCAGGTTTGGCACCAGCTCGCCCTCACTGTCTATGCCAACCAGCGTATCAAAAAGCTGATATACAACCCTCATGGATGAAGTATCATTTGCATGTACAGGGTTCAGGTTCTTGGGGCTTTCCGTTATGGCTAACCTGAAAGTTCCTCCATACTTGCCCTCCGCCTGCCCTCCAGGGGTTTCAACCGGAGTACCGGCACAGCCTGCTAGCATTCCTGCCAATACAAAAGTTATGACTACAAAAAGAAAAGGCTTTTTGACAATCACTGATATCCCTCCTAGACTTTTGTGGAGCCTCGTTTTTTTTCGTCCAAGCCAGCCTGTGGCTGTAACCTTCTTTCATCCGGCTACATATTATGTATCAATTACCACATAATAAGTATTAATTCTGTATAAATCTACATTTCCCTTCAGAAATTATTATAAATTCCATTTAAAAAAATAAAAATAGGTGGCTATTTTCCACCTATTTTTGCCGCAATCTATACAACCTTATCCAGGGTGCACAGCTTGCTGGTACTCCCGTCAAATTCAATTCTGTATACCACAAAGTTGTTACCTTCAACATGGACTTCAAAGCAGCAGTTTTTGCAAAAAAACTTTTTCCTGCTTATAATCCCAAGCTTCGAGCCGCAAAACGGACACTGCATACTATCCCTCCATCCGATTGGATGTACACGCATATTTATGCCATAACCTATTTCGATACCTGTCTATTATTATACTACAATTGCAAAAATTATGCCACATTTTTATTTTGTAAGGGAAAAGGAATAATAATTACAAGGAGAATTATCTCATGCTTGTTTATTTTATTTCTTAATTCTGGTAAAATAGCATTGTACAACCACGAAGGGGACATCCATATGCGAATTGGTATGTACCGCCTCTCATTTCATAATTAGGAGGGGTTTTATGGACTGGAAACTGTTTTTCACGGCGTTTTGCATGCTTTTTTTTGCCGAGCTTGGAGACAAAACGCAGCTGGCGGTGTTCACGCTGTCCACCCAGAGCAGCAATTTTATGCCGGTATTCCTGGGGGCTTCTGCTGCCCTGGTGGTGGTAACCTTTATTGGAGTATTCATGGGAAGACTTGTGTCAAATTATGTTCCCATCCCCATTCTGCACACCGCAGCGGGAATACTGTTTGTGGTAATGGGAGTTATGATTCTTAGGTCTTCCATACCGGAGCTTTCAAAATATTTCAGGTGGTAACAGCTTCCGGACTTCGCCTATCATATATAAGGAGCCGGAAAACACCATGATTTCATCCTCCGACGAAACCATGTGCTTTTCCACCGCTTCTCTTATCGAAGCAGCGCAGACCACGTTCCTGTTATATCTTTCAACTATGCCCTTAAGTTCCAGAGGGTCCATCGCACGGGTGCTGACGGGGGAGACCGTCACCACCCTGTCCGCATAGGACCCAAGTATCTTCGCAACGCTGTCAACATCCTTATCCCTAAGCATGCCCAGTACAAGCAGTACCCTTTTCCCGGGGAAAAACTGCTTTAGTCCCTTCACCAGTGCTGCTGCTCCGTCTACATTATGGGCGCCGTCAATCAAAATGAGGGGTTTTTTACGAAGCACCTCCATGCGTCCCGGCCATATTGTTTTTTCAAGCCCTCCCCGTATAGCATTCTCAGGTATACCAAGTTCCAGGCATGTTACAAAAGCCAGGGCGGCATTATCGGCCTGGTGCCTGCCCATCAGTCTAACCCGTATATTCCTGTATACTTTCCCCCGCCAGGCAAAGTCAAAGACCTGGCCCCCGTTTTCCGGCCGCTGGTTTTCAATCAGGCCGTCACCGGCATAAATAAAAGGAGCATTCCTTTTTTCGCAAACTTCTCTAATGGTCTCCATCACTTCCCTCTGCTGCAATCCGCATACTACCGGGACACCATCCTTTATGATGCCCGCCTTCTCCCGGGCAATGCTGACCATGTCATTGCCCAGCACGTTCACATGGTCAAGGCTTATGGGAGTTATTACAGAGACCTCCGGAGTTATTACGTTGGTGGCATCAAGCCTGCCTCCCATGCCCACCTCCACCACGGCGTACTGTACCCCTTTCCTTTTGAAATACTCAAAACCAATGGCGGTTATTGCCTCAAACTCGGTGGGATGCGGGCGGCCCTCCTCAAGCATGGTCTGAATATGTCCTTTAACAAACCCGGTTATCTCGGCCACATCCTCCTGGCCTATCTCTTCCCCCGAAACCCTTATCCGTTCGGTAAACCTTTCAAGGTGAGGAGATGTATAAAGCCCGGTCAAAAAACCCGCTTCCTTCAGTACCGAAGCTATATGGGCGCAGGTGGAACCCTTCCCGTTGGTGCCGGCAGCATGGACCGACCTGAACTTCAGGTGGGGATTTCCCATAAGATCCAGCAGCCTGGTGATGATTTCAAGGCCCGGCCTGCTGCCGAACCTGTACATGCTTTCAATATACTCAACAGCCTCGTGGTAGTTCATAGGACCCTCCCGGTTATTCTATCGCAAGTAATTTTAGCCTGGCAGTCTATACAAGGCTCTTAAGCCTCTCCTGCACCTTTGCCATCATATCCTGGTATTTTTTTAGTTTTTCCTTCTCGGCATCCACCACTTCCGCCGGGGCTTTCTCCACGAAGCCCTTGTTGGACAGCTTCCCGTTAACCCTTTCGAGTTCCTTTTCCAGCCTTTCCTTTTCCCTTTCCAGCCTTTCTATTTCCTTTTCAATATCCAGCAGCTCTTCCATGGGAATATAAATCTGGGCACCCTCTATAACCGCCGATACCGCATCCGACGGTATACCTCCCTTATCTTCCCTTACGGTAACCCTGGAGGCAGCGGCCAGCCTTTCAATGTATACACTGTTATTGGCAAACAGGTCCCGGGTTTCTTTTCGTTCGGATACTATTATCACGTTTGCCTTCTTGGAAGGAGCAACGTCCATCTCCGCCCTAATGTTCCTTATCGCCCGTATTGCTTCCATAATTGCTTCCATCTGCTGCTCGGCCTTTTCGTCCCTAAAGGACCCGTCCGATTTCGGCCACTCGGCCAGCGTTATGGTCTCCCCTTCATGGGGCAGGTGCTGCCATATTTCCTCGGTAATAAAGGGCATAAAGGGATGCAAAAGCCTCAGCAGCCGGTCCAGGCCGTAATGCAGTACCCTTCTTGCCGTATCCCCCGTTTTGCTGCCCCGGTCATACAATCGGTGCTTTACAAGCTCTATATACCAGTCGCAGTATTCTCCCCAAATGAAGTCGTAGAGTTTCTGTGCCGCTATACCCAGCTCGTATTTTTGCATGCTGTCCTCGACCTCTGCGATAAGGCTATCAAGCCTTGACAGCAGCCACCGATCCGAAAGCTCCAATCCTTCCCTGTCAAGCCCCCGGTCTATATCAGCAAGGTCATGGCCCTCAAGGTTCATGAGCACGAACCGGGAAGCATTCCACAGCTTGTTGGCAAAATTGCCGGACGCCTCCACCCTTTCCATTCTAAATCTCATATCGTTGCCGGGAGCATTACCGGTGGCAAGGGTGAACCTAAGGGCATCGGCGCTGTATTCTTCTATTATCTCCAGCGGGTCTATGCCGTTGCCTAGGGATTTGCTCATTTTCCTGCCCTCGGCGTCCCGTACCAGGCCGTGGATTAAAACATCCGAGAAGGGTTTTTCCTTCATCTGGTCCAGGGCCGATACTATCATGCGGGCCACCCAGAAAAATATTATATCGTAGCCGGTAACCAGCACACTGGTGGGATAAAAGTACTCCAGGTCCTTGGTCTTTTCCGGCCAGCCGAGGGTGGAAAAGGGCCACAGCCCCGAGCTGAACCAGGTATCCAGCGTATCCGGGTCCTGTTCTATCCTTTTGCTGCCGCATTTTGCGCACTCCGTCGGCTGTTCCCTTCTTACCATCATCTCGCCGCATTCACAGCAGTAATAGGCGGGAATCCTGTGCCCCCACCACAGCTGCCGGGAAATGCACCAGTCCTTTATGTTTTCCATCCAGTGGAAGTAAATTTTCTCAAAGCGCTGGGGCACAAACCGTATATCGCCATCCTTAACTGCCTTGATTGCCGGCTGCGCCAGCGGCTGCATCCTAACAAACCACTGCGTTGAGATAAGGGGCTCAATCACAGAATCGCACCTGTAGCAGTGGCCGACGCTGTGCTGTATGTTTTCTATCCTCGTAATAAGGCCCCGGGCTTCAAGCTCCTTCACAACCGCTTTCCTGGCCTCGTACCGGTCCATCCCGGCAAAGGCTCCGGCGTTTTCGTTCATGGTGCCGTCGTCGTTTATTATCCTTATCTTTGCAATGCCATGCCTTTCGCCTATTTCAAAGTCGTTGGGGTCATGGCCCGGCGTCACCTTCACCGCTCCGGTACCCTTGGACATATCCACGTACTCGTCGGCAACGATGGGTATTTCCCTCTCCATAAGCGGCAGTATCACCGTCCTGCCTACCAGTGCTTTATACCTTTCGTCATCGGGGTGTACTGCGACGCAGGTGTCCCCCAGCATGGTCTCGGGACGGGTGGTAGCTACTTCCACGTACCCTTCTCCGTCCTTTAAAGGATACTTGATATACCAGAACTTGCCTTCCAGGTCCTGGTGCTCCACCTCGGCATCGGATATGGAAGTCTTGCAGGTGGGACACCAGTTGATTATCCTGTCCCCCCGATAGATTAGGTCCCTTTCGTAAAGGCTTACGAAAAACTCGGTAACCGCCTTGCTGCAGCCCTCGTCCATGGTAAACCTCTCCCGGGTCCAGTCGCAGGAGCTGCCCAGTTTTTTGAGCTGTTCCACAATCCTCCCGCCGAACTCTTCCTTCCACCGCCATGCCCTTTCAAGGAATTTGTCCCTGCCCAGCTCGCCCTTTGAAGTGCCCTCCTCCGACAGCCTTTCAACTATCTTGGCCTCGGTGGCAATGCTGGCATGGTCCGTACCCGGCAGCCACAGCGTGGGAATGCCCTTCATCCTGTTCCACCTTATGAGGATGTCCTGGATGGTGTTGTCCAGGGCGTGCCCCATGTGAAGCTGACCGGTTATATTGGGCGGGGGAATCACTATTGTAAAGGGCTGTTTTCCTTCTTCCCTCTCGGGGGTAAAGAACCCGCTTTCCACCCACCATTTGTATAGCCTTTCCTCAAAACCTTTTGGGTTGTATTTGTCATCCAGTTTTTTAGCTTTTTGCATTCACAACGCCTCCTTAAATCTTATGTAATCATAGGGACGGTTCTTTTGATTATACCTTGCTTATAAAAGGTATGCCCTTAGAATTTAAAAAACCTTTCATCCAAAAGGACGAAGGTTTAATTCGTGGTACCACCTTAATTCCCCCTATATGGGGCTCTATTACTGTAACGGGTTATCCCGTCCCGGCTTACTTTTTATTTTCGGCCGGGCGGCTCCGGAGCTACCTTCGGCAGTTTGTGACGGGTGCCTTTCAGCCGGCGGGCATCCTCTCTGCTGCGCCACTCAAGCTGCTTACTCCTCTCCTTCACAGCCTTTGTATTCATTTTTCCCCCAACGGTTTAGGGTTTTTCTAATTAAAGTCTATTATATATAATACCCTCCATTTGTCAATATGATTTACGCATCTTTCTCAGTGCAAAACCCCTGCACTGTTCAGGGGGAACAGCCTGAAAAACGCCTTGCCTATGATAAGGTCGTCGGTAACATATTGATTTCTCCAGAACCTGCTGTCCTTTGAATCGTTCCTGTTGTCCCCCAACATGAAATAACCGCCCTCCGGAACCATGTAGGGCCCGAAACTTCCCCTCATTTCTTCGTACAGGTAGTCCTCCTCCACCGGCTGGCCGTTTATATAAAGCTTGCCCTCTATGATCTCCACCTTGTCCCCTGCCATGCCTATAAGGCGCTTTACATACAGTTCCTTTGGGTTATCGGGGTATCTAAATACCACAATATCCCCCCTTTGGAGCGGTTTAAACCTGTATACAAACCTGTTTACCAGTATCTGGTCGCCGAGCTGTATGGTGGGCAGCATGGAGCCGGTGGGGACCTTGATGTTCATCACCACAAAGCTCCTGATAACAAGCGCCAGTACAACGGCAATCGCTATATATTTTAGCCAGTCCAGTATTTCCCTAATAACTTTTTGTTCCATTGCTGCATCCTTCCTTTGTAAAAAACCCTTTACTCTTTCAGGCATTTTTGGCCTTCTCAAGGTTTTTAAAGTTCCATGCATATCGGATAAAAGCAATCACCGTTGCACAGACCGCGGCTATAATCAGGTAAGAGTTGTAGGGCATTTCAAACACCCGCGCCACTATTGAAAGATAAAAAAGCACGGTGGCTATTTTCCCGGTCTTGTTTGCCGCTACTACTGTTTTGTTCCTAATAAAATAAAGAAAGGCCGCCCCCAAGGCCATAAAGGCTTCCTTCCCAGCCACCACCGTTAATACCCAAAGGGGCAGGTATCCGCTGTGGGTCAGCGCAAACAGAACCGACAAAAGCATAAGTTTGTCCGCCAGCGGGTCAAACACTATCCCCCACCGGGTTACCATGTTGTACCTGCGGGCGATATAGCCGTCCAATATATCAGTTATGCCGGCAAGTATAAAAACAAAGGTGGCGGCGGTAATATTATTCGGCATGTCGGAATAAAAGACTAAAAAGAAAACGGGTATCAGCAGAAACCTTATCCCTGTCAGCAAATTGGGTATATTCATATTGCACCTCGTCGTTAGAAATACATGCTGTAATAACAAAGGCTAACTTTTCCTCATATAAAGTAATTTTATATCATGGGTAAAATTCCTGCAAGCATGTACAAATATAAATTGCATACCACCCCGCCGATGGAAGTTTCACTTTACCCTCAATATAAGCGCCCGTAATTTCCACTTCGGTGTCAAACGGTCGCTAATACGAGGGTTTGTTCTACTAACATATATTGGGGACATTCCGCAGCAAGGAATACCCGCGCAAGCAGCGGTGTGTCCCCTGACCGCTTTCGAGAAAACCGCTCCGTCGATGGAAGTTTCACTTTACAACCCTTAGGGAGTACCTTCTTTCCAGGTAGTTCACCAGTTCCCCCACAATATCTATATAATTGTACTTCAGGCTGACCCAGCCCCTGGAATACTCCGCCACAATCTCCTTTTTGTTGGTACTTCCGGTATATACGCACAGCCGGGACACCCTTCCCCCTCCCTTAAGAAGGGTGCGGGGGTTTATGCCAAAGCTTGTGGGCTCGGGCTGCACAAGGGCAAACCACCGGCAGTGCATTATCCTTCCCTCAATCAACCCATGACCACTGTTTTGGGACACATCAATCCTGCTGCCCATATCCATCCCTCCAGGATACTCGCTGCTAACAGTTTATGTCCCAAAACTTGCTTTTATTCAAAGAAACCCTGCATGGGTAATGACACTAAAAAAACCGGCGACTGGAAGGGCCGGTTCTTTTATATCGGATGCAAAAAATCAATTGTCCTGGGGCGGAATAATAAAGCGTGCAATAAAGTTTCCATTCCTACGAAATGCAGCCATTTTCTTTTTGCTAAGATAGTACCTTCCATCGGAGGTGATACTCACCACCCCGGCATCCACCATAAACTTTAGGGCATGAATCCTGTTATCCCGGCTTTTTATCGCCCTTTCAAGAAAACCCTGCTTCCTGATTCCAAGGCTTTCGATGCTTACCGCCGTTTTGGCGGCCAGGGCATCCTTTTCTTCAAATACCTTAATGACCTTTACAACGTTTCTTTTTATGGTAAACATGGACGCCGCATAATACACAACAATAAACACTACTATTATCGCTATCCAGCGGAAAGTCTCGCCAAATGCCATGCAATCAACTCCAATCTGTTCAAAATGGAAGCAAGAGAACCGTCCCCTTGCTCCCTTACTTTACCCTGGTACCGTCTTCCACTTCATTGGGCGGGTCCACTATCACAGTTTCTTTTTCGCTTAAGCCGTCCAGTATCTGCGTCCAATCCCTGTTCCCTATCCCGACGTTTACCTGCCTCAAAACCGCTTTTTTGCCTTCCACCACAAACACATAGTCCTTACCTTCCATCTCAACCACCACATCCGCCGGCACCAACATCACATCCTTAGCTTCCCCGGTTATTACCTCCACGTCCACTCCGAAACCGGGCCTTAAGTTTTGGTGGCTTTCCAGAAGCTCTATCTCAACCGGCACCCGCTGCTGCTCCACCCCAAGCTGGGACAAAACCTTAACCGCCTGGGGAAACACCTTTTTGACCCTTCCCCTAATGACTATATCGTCCAATATATCGCCGCTAATCAGCGCCTCATTTCCTTCCCTTATGTCCACCGCCTCGCCGGCAAGAAACATGCACTTTGCCTGGAGACTGCCCGGGTCCCCCACCCTCATTACCAGGCTGCCGGGGGGAACTGTCATGCCCTCTTCAAAACCTATTTCCATCACAATTCCCTCCATATTTGCAAGGGGCCTTGCTTCCTCTATCTGCCGTTTTATAAGCGAAACCTCCGCCCGGGCTGCCGCCATTGAGGCCTGCTGCGATGCCTCACCCTTTTTGGCAGCCTCCAGGGCCGCCACCGCCGCATTAAGCTGAAGTTCCGACAGGTCATAGGCTTCCCTTGCCTGGCGGAAGTCAACCTCGCTTATGGCACCCATCTTATATAAGTCTGCAGCGCTTTCGAAGGCTTCCTTTGCCCTGTCCCTTTGGACGGCCGCCCCCTCGTATGCCGCCAATGCCGCTGCCACTTCGGCACCGGTCGCAGCGCTTCCCTCGGCCAGCGCCAGGGCTGCCTCGGCCTGGTCAAGCCTGATATTTAACTCGTCCAGGTCAAACTCCAGCAACGGTTGGCCTTCCTTTACGGCTTGGCCCACTTCCACCGGTATGCTTTTTATACGGCCCCCGTAAACCGCGTATATATCCTGCTTTTTCGAAGCCTCAATATAGCCGGTCTGCTCCACGATGCTTTTTATATCGCCGCGGACCGCCAGGGCGGTTTCAACCTCCACCCCGCTTCCCATACCCTGGAATAAAAATACCAGTATCAAGACAACAGCCAGAACGCCGACCCAGAACACCTTTCTCTTTTTTCTTATTATTCCCTTGACCTTACTGAAAACCCTCAGCTTCATATAATCCACCCCCTATTCTCTACTCTTCATGACCTCAACCAGGTCCATCCTGGAAATCCTTCGCATGTTGGCCAACTGGGCCAGTATCACAAACAGGGCAACGGTAGCCGCAGCCAAAACGTAGGTTTTTGGAAATATCACCAGTGGCAGCGATATCATGTCTTCGGGCATCAATTTCAATATCTGCGCGGCCATAAACACTCCAAGGGGCATTCCTATGATAAGCCCCATTGCGCTTACCGCGGTGTTTTCGTTGAATATCAGCTCGGCCACCTGGTTATTGGTAAACCCCATAATCCGAAGCGATGCCAGTTCGCGTCTCCTTTCCATTATGCTTATCGTTGTGGTGTTGTATATGATAGCAAAGCCCATTATGCAGCTTAATACCACTATAACCCCTATATACGCATATATAAGGCCCATGTACTCGTTATACTGCTTTACCATGTCGTCCGGTTCCTTTACGCTTTGTACGTAAGGCATCCCCTCAATGTCCCCGGCAATTTCTTCGCCGTTATACCTTAAGTTTACCAGGGCGGCGTTTATTGTAGAGCCTTCCCCAAGTACTGCATCTAACGCCCCCACCTCCATAAACGCGCTGCCGCCCAAGTACTGTTCCACGATGCCCTTTACCGCTATCCTACGCTCAATCCCCGGCTTGTTCAGAGCTTCAATAGTTATGTTATCCCCTCTCTTTACCCCCAGCGATTTTGCCAGTCCCTCGGTAAGCAGTATCCCTTCCCTGGGCACCTCCACCCTGTTTCCCTTCATATCGAACAGCTTATAAACCCTGGAACCTTGAACAAGGCCAGTTACCATCGTATTTTCCTTCCGCCACCCGTTCATAAGCCGTACGGGATACTCGGCCATCGGCTCTGCATAGGTTACTTCTCTAAACTCGCCCAGGTCCTTTACCACGTCCCGGTGCACACTGCCTGTAAAGGCCACCTTGTAGTCATAGGACAGCGCATCCCCAAAGGCTTTATCAAAAAGATAGTCCATGGAATCCAGCATCGTCATAATGGATATCATAAGTCCTACCGTCATGGCTATTGACACCACGGTAAATACCGTCCTCTTTTTGTTGCGCCACATATTTCTGAAGGTAAGGCGCCAGGATATTCTAATGCCGGCTAAAAAAGGAAGTATCCTCTCTCCCCACCATTTCTTACCCTCGATGGGCGCCACCGGTCTCATGGCCTCCGCCGGCAAAATCCTCAGCACCCTTTTAGCCGCGTTAAATCCCGCTACGCCGCAGAATACCACGCTCATCAGTATGCCCAATACTACAACATCCGCATAGGTCTTTACCTGCAGTATCGGTATATTAAAAAAGGTAAGATAATACCTTGTAAGGACTTCGGCCAATCTAACCCCTGCAAGGCTCCCCAGCACGGAACCCACAAACCCCACCAGCAGTGCATACCCGATATAGTGAAACAGTATCGCTCCCTTGGTAAACCCGAGGGCCATCAGCACTCCTATTTGCCTCCTCTGGTTGTCCACCAGCCTTATCAGCAGCATGTATATTACTATTGAACCGATAAGCAAAAAAACCGCCGGATATGCAAAACCCATGGACTGCAGGGCGTTTAACTCGGTATCCATCATGGCATAGCTTACCTCGTCCTTCCTCTCGGTGACGGATATCAAGCCATTATGCTTCAGCCTGTCCTCCAGTTTCTTTTTCACCTCTTTTGCTTTGCCCGCATCTTCCAATTGCAAAACAACTTCGTTGACCAGGCCGTCATACCCCGTAAGCTGCTGTACAAAGCTGTGCTCAAGGTATAGTATCGTAAACCTTTCATTATCTGGCATCATATCCTGAGCCGACGGCACCGCGTATATATACTCAGGGCTTATGGCCTTTCCCGACACCTTAAGTTCCACCCTTTTGCCGTTTATTATCGGGTATATGCTGCTGCCTATATCCAGCCTATGGAATTCCATGAACAGCTTTTCCACGAGAGCGCCGTCCCGGTGGTCCCCCGATACATACCTTCCTTCCTCCAAGTGCAGCTTGTTTAAGGCACCGTCATTGGACCGCGGAACCGACACAATCCTCGCATGGACCCTGCCTTCGTAACCGGGTATTTCCATCGGCACATCCAGTACCAGCCTTCCCTGGGCGGACGATACCCCATCGGTTCTTCCAATAATTCCTACAACGCTCTCCGGCGCGTTATTCAGCCTTACAAACAGGTGGGGAAGCCTGTATTCTTCATAGTAGTTTTCGGTGGCACTGTTAAGATTATAAAAAGACATCGAAATGGCGTTATACATGGTTATGCCCACCACAACCACCATAATGA
The DNA here is from genome assembly GCA_012728565.1 of Clostridiales bacterium. Taxonomy (GTDB): domain Bacteria; phylum Bacillota; class Clostridia; order Ch29; family Ch29; genus JAAYEV01. The sequence goes on along the minus strand of JAAYEV010000115.1, from coordinate 8,292 downwards.
TTGCAATGTACTGCCCCTTGTTGCTTTTTATGTCCCTTAAGGTCATTAGCATGAGCTTTTTCACTACCACTCAATCCTTTCGGGGTCGATGGGATTTTCTATGGTCCTAATACTGGCTATCCTGCCATTGCTCAAGTAAAGCACCCGGTTCGCCATTTCGGCTATGGCAGCGTTATGGGTTATTACAAGCACGGTCTTACCAAGGCTTCGGTTTATCTCTTTTAAAACCTTAAGCACCACCCTGCCGGTAATGTTATCCAGTGCTCCTGTGGGCTCATCGCAAAGAAGCACCTCGGGGTTTTTGGCTACCGCCCTTGCCACCGCCACCCGCTGCTGCTCGCCGCCGCTTAACTGGGACGGAAAATGGTCCGCCCGCTCTTTAAGACCCACCTTGTCCAGCACCTCCATCACGTCCAGTGGGTCGCTGCTCATGTCGGTAACCAGTTCCACGTTCTCCCTCGCCGTGAGATTGGGAAGAAGGTTGTAGAATTGGAATATAAAGCCTATGTTTTCTCTCCTGTACCTAGTAAGCCCGTTGTCATCAAGGTCGCCCAGTTCCTGCCCCCTGAAAAACACCTTGCCATGGGTGGGGGTATCCATACCCCCAATAATATTTAGCAGGGTGCTTTTGCCGGAGCCGCTGGGCCCCAGGATTACCACAAACTCGCCCTCATAGATATCCAGGGTAGCATCCCTTAAGGCCTCCACCGATACTTCGCCCATATGGTATATTTTGCTTAGGTCCCTGGTGCTTATCAGAACCTTTTCCATACAAATCTCCCCCCTACACCATTCGCCTTATAACAATACATGCCCGGATAAAAACAAACCCGAACCGTTATTAAGCTGAAATCGGCCCTATTTTCTGACTATTCCTTCTTTTATAATCCTTATGACCTCTTCCGCTTTTTCTGTAAGCTCTGCCTTGTTGTCCTCTTTGAAGTACTGTGTCAGCAAATATAAATTCAATGTATAAATAATATCCACCACCAGGCCGGCGTCAACATCGTCCCTAATCCTTCCAAGCTGCATGTCCTTCTCTAACATTCCTTTAAGCATCAAAAAGCCCTCCGGCGATGCTTTACGAAGCTCCGATACAAAACGACTATCGTCAAGCTCCATAAGCATGCCTATCCGGTAGTACTCTGGCTTTGCGGTACTCCATTCCAGGGCGGCCCTGAACATGTACATATAGCCATCAAAAAAGTCCGCATCCGGTTTCAGTTCTCCCACGCGGCCTATTATGTTAAGCTTTTCCTTGCCTATCTGCTTCAGCGTATAAAGGTATAGGTCCTCTTTGTTATCAAAATATTGGTAAAAGCTGCCCCTGGAAATCCCCGCGTTTTTTACCACCTGGTTTATGGACGCTTCGCTAAAGCGCCTTTGGGAGAATTCATCCACGGCAGCTTCAAATATTTTCTTCTGTTTAGCTCCATCGAGGTTAAAAAAAGTGTCCTTTGGCATGCCATCGCCCCCTGTTCCTATTAATATCATATTAACACAGCATGCCAAAAATGACAACCCTGTCATATACTATTCCGTTCCCGCCTTTAGTGCCTCGCTCATGGAAACCGTTTCCAGGCTCTTTGCGCACAGCAGCTTGCTAAGCTGATAGGTCATCATGATGGCTGCGAAGGATACTGCCACATAAAGGGGGCTTACAATAGCCGGCAAGATTAAATTGATCAATTTGCCGATATAGCCGTACACTGCACCCATTGACACCGCCGCAATAGGAATGCCCAATAAAAATCCCGCCACTATGACCAGGGTGGAGCTGTTCAGTATAAGGGACCGGATTTCCCGGCGCCTGTAGCCAAATACCTTGAAAAGCGATATGGTATTCCTGTTTTCTTCAATGATCAATGACGTTACAAGGTAAATGATAATCAAGGCCACAACACTGGAGATAATGGTCATCGATGCTACCATGGAAACCGTCTGACCCAAAAATTCATCCATTGCGGCGGGCAGTTCACTCATGGATTTTGTCCCTGACAGTTTTTCGTCGGGAATATCAAGCTTTATTTTACTAAAAAGCCCTATATAGCTGTTTTCCGGAAGCCCCATTTTCCTGTTAAACTCGTGGATAGGCACATATATGAACTGCTCGATGTAGGAATCGGCAACAGCATCAATATGAAATGTGTAGGGCTTCCCGTCCTCTTTGTTTATGAAGCTTACGGTGTCCCCGGCTTTAATTCCCAGCCGGTTGGCCAAAGGTTTCGTAATATTCGTTTGATTGTTGGGGATGGGGTTCCCCTTGCTGTCCTTCAGGGTTACCATCTTTGAGCCCGGCTCTATCCCGGATATATAAAACTCAATTTCCTCATTGTTTTTAGGATAAAACTTTCCTGCATTGAAGGCCTCCGCCCCTTCCGGCACCCCACCGAATTGTAATTCCCGGAAGTTGTATTCGTACTCAAAGTGGTATACGTCCGAGGTGTCAAACACATGGTTCACAGAGTTTAAAACAGTAAAACCGAATAACATCAAAACAGAAGCACTGGTAACGCCCAGGAAAAGAAACAAAAGCCGTGATATGCTTCTAAACTGCTCCCTGAGCTTGAATTTGGTGCTAAACTTAAACCTTTCCAGTTTAAAGGTCCGCTCCAGGGCATTAACTTCAGTTTTCTTTTTATCGCCCCTCATGAGCTCCGCCGGGGACCTTTTAAGTTCCGAGTGAATAACCAGATAACTGCTTATGCCTAAAAACGCTATGGGCGTCAGTATCCCAATCAGTACGTTTACAAAGCTTAACTTAATGCCTGGAACAGGGACGTTGTAGTAGGAAACCATCGCCATGACCATTGGTTTTATAGAGGGCAGTGCCAAAAGGCTTCCTATCATTCCACCCGCAAAAGCTATGAGCAGCGGAATCGAAATATAGTGCCGCATCAGCTCCCGCCGCCGGTAACCCTGGGCATAAAGTGTCCCGATTATAACCGATTCCCGGCGAATCATGCGCCAGAACATGATGCCGATAATCAGGCAGGATAAAAGGAACATTGCCACCGGCAGCGGCACGCTCATGGTTCGCATGCCGGTTATGGATGCCCAGGCCATTCTTGCCCGTTTATTGTTTAAAATATCAATCCAATCTGAAACAGCGATACCCTCTTCCCGTAGATGTTCACGCAGTCCCAACGCCTGTTCGTTAAGGCTTTTCGTTCTGTCATTGAACCTCACCGAATATATACTTAAGGCATTATCTAAGCCTGAAAAGGCTTCACGGCTTACAACCCCCACGCCGAACTCATTGGGCGAATACAAAACATCATTCACATTCTTTAGCGGATAGATATAGTGGGGCAAAGAAACAAATCCCACCACGGTGAAGCTTTTACCCGCCGCTTCTATTTGGCTTCCTACGGGATAACCGTTGACCCTGGCAAAGGAAGGGTCAAGGAGAATTTCACCGGGACCGGAAAGCCCCCTGCCCTCAATGACAGCCGGGATGTTCAGCTTTTCCGTTTTGCTTAAGAGCCGCAGCGTAAGCGTATCCGAGATGGCAGCGTCAAGGGACAGGTACTTTTCAATTACTGCATTGACTTCTTTCCCAAGTTTAGCACTATCAAGAACAGCATTATCGGCTCTAAAGGACAGGTCTTCCTGCATATGCCCCTCCGTGAAGGTTGTGACAAGGTCGGCAAGATTCTGGGCAAGTCCCGCAGCCACTACAAAGGTATAGCTCCCAAGGATAATAAGCGTAAGAATGCCCAGGTAACGCAGCTTGTTTTCCTTCAAGAAACGAAATACCCTTTTATTCAAAGCCATCACCACTCAATCCTTTCGGCTGGAATAATCACCTGGTTGACCGCTTCATCAACCACTTTGCCGCTTCTTAATCTAAATACCCTGTTAGCCATGGCGGCAATGGCTGTATTGTGGGTTATCATCAGAATGGTTGTTCCGAATTCTTTATTCACCTGCTGCAAAAGCTTCAGGATGCTGCGTGAAGTCTGGTAATCAAGGGCCCCGGTTGGCTCGTCACAGAGCAAAAGCTTGGGATTTTTGACTATGGCCCTTGCAATGGAAACTCGCTGCTGCTCTCCGCCCGAAAGCTCCCTGGGAAAGCGGCGTTTTTTATCCTTCATTTCTACAGCCTCGAGTACTTCGTCGACGTTTAGGGGGGATTTGCTGATATTTGAAACCACTTCAATGTTTTCCGCTACCGTAAGGTTGGGAACCAGGTTATAGAACTGGAATATAAAGCCGACATCCCTTCGCCTGTATTCGGTAAGTTGGTCATCGCTCAAATCATTTATCTCAACCCCGTCAACATGGACCCGGCCGCTGTCCGCCCGGTCTACGCCTCCTATAATGTTCATCAGCGTTGACTTGCCGGAGCCCGAAGGTCCAAGGATGACACCTATATCCCCCCTGTCTAGTTTCATTTCTACCCCCTTCAATACCTCATTTCTGACAGCCCCCGATGTATAGCTCTTCTTAAGGTTCGAAACATCAATAAACATACTCTACCTCTCCCCCTCTTTATAGAAACAGCGCTCCAAAATTTTAAAGTACTCGTCAAATTCGTCAAGCACTTCAATGCCAACATCTGCAAAGGAACTTACCCTGTTCCTTTTCTGTTCGGCCAAACCCAGTATTGCGCAGTTAATAATATCAATGGACTTTTTAATATCGATGTCATCCCGAAATCTTGTGAAGTCAATGTTCTCATAAGCCCGTTCCAAGCCGCTTGATATAAGGTCCTTGCTTATACTTTTGATTTCGGGTCTTACTTCGGCAGCATCTTCATTGGTTACGGCATTAATAAAATCAAATACATGCGGGAACTTTTTATAGGTTTTGAATTTTACCAGTCCGAATTGCCTCATTCTTTTGAAAAAGTCGGTTTCACTCCAGTCCACTTCATCGTACATTTGCTCAATAACCTTGACTACATAATCAAGCAGGAATAAATACAGTTCTTTTTTACTGATAAAATAGTTGAATAATGAACCTTTAGATATCCCAGATTCCTTGACTATCTCGTTGGTCGAAGCCTTGTCGTAACCGTTTTTTGCAAACTCTTTTAGTGCCGCGTTAATGATTCGCTCGCGCTTTTCAGGTTTTAGGCTAAAAAATTTATGGTTTATAATAATCACCCCATTATCCTAGTTGGTCATCGAAACAAATGACCAGTATGGTCATTCATTATTATATGTTAAATGACCACACTGGTCAAGAAGGAAAAGAATCCGTTAGAACATCACCTGTCTTTTGCGCATAAAAAAGTGACAGGGAAATCCTCTCCGCCACCCTATAAAATTCGGGGACATACCGCAACAAGGAACCCTAATGGGGACATTCCGCAGCAAGGAATACCCGCGTCAGCAGCGGTGTGTCCCCTTACCTTAATTGGACATTCCTTAATCCTTTACTTCATACCCTGCGCCCTGGATTGCCTCCTTAAGTTGCTCCATGTTTACCCCGTCCCCGTGCTGCACCGAAACCGTGCCGCCCTCAAGGTTTACATCCACGTTTTCCACGCCCTGGATTGCGCCCACCGTCTTTTTTATCGCCATAACACAGTGATTGCATGACATGCCTTCCACGTTTAATGTGCTTGTCTTCATGCTATCCCTCCCTTCCCGCTCTTTGCTTCATACTCTGTCACCCCGTGCAATAAATTCGGATACCCTGTCCATGCGGCACACCCTACAGCCTGGCCTCCTTTTTATCCCTCCAGCTTTCGCAGACACAAGAACCGTCCCTTTGTCTTTACCTAAGCTTGACCCTTTTTAACCTCAGCGCGTTTGACACCACCGACACCGAGCTGAAGGCCATGGCGGCCCCCGCTATGACAGGGCTTAAGAAGCCCAGGGCTGCAAAGGGTATGCCCACGCTGTTGTAGGCAAAGGCCCAGAAAAGGTTCTGTTTTATATTCCTCATGGTTGCACGGCTTAAACGTACAGCCAGGACAATACCCATTAGGTCTCCGCCTATTAGGGTTATGTCTGCCGCCTCCATTGCCACATCGGTTCCGGTGCCTATGGCAAACCCCACATCGGCCGCAGCAAGGGCCGGGGCGTCGTTTATCCCATCCCCCACCATTCCGGTAACCTTGCCCGCCTTTATAAGCTTCATTACTTCCTCCGCCTTGTGCTCGGGCAGCACCTCAGCCAGCACGTTGTCTATACCCACCTGCCGTGCTATGGCTTCCGCCGTGGTTTTATTATCCCCGGTTATCATGTAAATATCTATTCCCATGCTCTTAAGCTCTTCCACGGCCTTTTTGGAGTTTTCCTTAACGGTGTCAGCCACCGCCAATACTCCCGCAAGGCTTCCCTCCATCGCCATAAGCATGGCGGTTTTGCCTTCCGTTTCCAGCCTTGAAAGGACCTGTTCAGCATCGCCAAGGCTTACGCCTTCCTTTTGCATAAGCCGGCGGTTCCCAAGAAGTATTCTTTTGCCTTCAATTACGGCCACAACCCCATGTCCCGGTACCGCTTCAAACTCCGAGGCTTCAGACAGTTCTATGCCCCTTTCCCGGGCGCCCTTTACTATGGCTTCTCCCAGCGGGTGCTCCGAGCCCCGCTCGGTTATGGCGGCAAACCTTAAAACCTCTTCCTCCGAAAGGCTTCCGGTGCTTATAACGTCGGTGAGTTCCGGCTTCCCCTTTGTTATGGTGCCGGTCTTGTCAAGAATGAGTGCGTCAATCTCATGGGCCCTCTGCAGGTATTCGCCCCCCTTTATCAGTATGCCGTTTTCGGCACCCTTGCCGGTACCCACCATTACAGATGTAGGCGTTGCAAGTCCCAAGGCGCAGGGGCAGGCAATTACCAGGACCGCCACCGCGTTTATAATCCCCGCGTTTAGGTCTTTAGCCACCAGCCACCAGAGAAGCAGGGAAATCAAGGCTATAACCATCACCACCGGTACAAACACCCCGGATATCTTGTCCGCCAGTTTCTGAACGGGCGCCTTGGACCCCTGGGCTTCCTCCACCATCCTTACTATCTGCGAAAGCACCGTGTCCCTGCCCACCTTCGTGGCACGGAATTTAAAGCTTCCGGTCTTGTTTATGGTGGCGCCTATGACCGTATCGCCGGGGTTTTTCTCCACCGGTATGCTCTCTCCGGTAAGCATTGATTCGTCAACCGCCGAGCGGCCCTCTTTAATCTCGCCGTCAACGGGCACTTTCTCTCCCGGACGCACCACAACTATATCGCCGATTACCACTTCTTCCACCGGTATATCCTCTTCCCGGCCGTCCCGTACCACCCTCGCGGTTTTGGCCCTAAGCCCCATCAACTTCTTTATGGCCTCGGAGGTCTTGCCCTTTGCCACCGCCTCCAGGTATTTGCCCAGCATTATTAGCGTAATTACAACGGCGGAAGCTTCAAAATACAGGTTCATAACGTCTCCCGCAAAAAATCCGTTGTATACGCTGTACAGGTAAGCTGCGGTGGTGCCTATCGACACCAGCACGTCCATATTGGCCCCGCCTCCCTTAAGGGCATGGTAGGCACCTTTATAAAACCTGTAGCCCACCACAAACTGCACCGGCGTTGCCAATGACATCTGCACCCAAGGGTTATGAAGTATTTCTATGGGACTTCCAATAAGATGAAACACCATTGCCGCAACCAACGGGAAGGAAAGAATCGCCGACATGATAAAAAGGCCCCTTAGCTGTCTTAGCTCCCTTTCGCGTTCCTTTTTTTCAATGTCTTCATCCTCCCGGGTCTTTTCCTCGGCGTCATACCCGGCCCTTTGCACAGCCTTTATCATATCCCTTACCGTTACTTGGGATGCGTTGTACTCCACCGTGGCGTTTCCCATAGCAAAGTTGACGGCAGCCTTTACAACGCCGTCCAGCCTGTTTAGTGCCTTTTCCAGCCTTGCGGCGCAGGCGGCGCACGTCATACCCTTAAGCCTTAATTCAACTCTATCCAACACCACGTCATAGCCGGTATCTCGAATAACCTCTATCAACTTCTCCGGGCTCACCCTGTTAACATCGTATTCCACCGTGGCCTTTTCAACGGCCAGGTTAACGGCTGCTTTGTGCACACCCTCCACCATATTCAATCTTTTTTCAATCCTGCTTGAACAGGCGGCGCAGGTCATGCCCGAAACCCTGAAAACCGCCTTGCCCGGTTCGTTACCACCATCTTTTTTATTATCCATAATACCACCTCCGTCCGCTCCTTCGTCGTACATCCTGTTTGTTCAATACCCTTTTCTTTAACCTTTAATCATATTAGCGTTTTATACCCCCATGGGGTATACTAATATTATACAACCCTGTCTCCGGTATGTCAAAGCACTTTTATTCTATCC
>JAAYEV010000014.1 GCA_012728565.1 Clostridiales bacterium | reverse complement strand
TTGCAGCTTAAGCCTTAAAGCGTCTCCCTGCCTGTTGGCGCCGCCCCGTGACACGGTTAAGGCCTTCGTAGATGTCTCCTCGGCTTCCACGACCTTCTCATACATTCTTACTGCAAAAACAATCGCTTGTTCCCGCGTGGTTTCTCCACCGGGGTTAAACCGGCTGTCCCCTATTCCGTTTATAACTCCTATACCGTACAGGTACCCAACGGCTTCCTTAGCCCATGGTGAGATTTCGTTTTGGTCCGAAAAATTATACCCGGCTGTATTTGAATAATCATACTCCGGTTTTGCCGCTCGCAGCGTTCGATAAAGCATCACACTGATTTCTTCGCGGGTTACCGTATTATTTGGCTGAAAAAGCCCTTCCCCTTTGCCCAGCACTATTCCCAGCCCGTATGCTGTCAAAACCTTTGGATTCGTCGTATCGGTAAAGGGATTCTCCTTCGATGCCGCGCTCCCTTTGCCGCCCAAAGCTTCGTATAACCCCACCGCCAGCTCGCTGAACTCCTCCCGCGTGATGCCGCTTGTGTACTTTGACTGAAGGCCCTCCGGGACAAGCCCCATTTCCTTTGCTTTTTCGACCTGCTCCCCGGCCCAGTCGCTTGGAATATCCTTATTGTCCTGCGGCGGAGCCGGGTTTGCATATGCAGCCTGGGGTACCATGACAGCAGCAATAATCACGGCAACAATAACCGCTAATAGTTTATCGTATGCGTTTCCCATGGGCAGCCTTATCCTTTCCAGTTTATTATTAGTGTATCCGACTATTTAATAATACCATAAAAGTTGCCGGCGGTATTTTCCTTATTATGCCAACATGCTCTATGCCCTCTCCCCCAGCTGCACCGCCAAGCCTAGAAATACAATCCCCATGAGCAGCAGCACCGCTGCCGGAAGGTACACCGCCCCAAAGTCCTGGTTGTAAACAATCATGCTTTTAAGCGCCTGCATCGCCCAGCCGGCGGGCACCGCCTTCGAAACGGCAAGCAGTGCCTTGGAGCGCACCATTTCCAGGGGCCAGTAACACCCGCCCAGCATGCCGGAGCTTACCAGCACCACCGGCGCTATCACCTGAAGCTGCTGGCTGGTTTTTATACCGAAGGACAATAGCAGGCCGAAGGAAGTCATACAGAAGCAAAAGGCAGTTAGTATAACAAGCACGCCGCCCATATGGCCCAGCCAGTTCACCCCCAGCACCAGGTCCCCTATAAGCATCATTATAGTCATATTTATCATGCCCATTATAAAAGCGCATATTAGTCCTCCGGTAAGCACCCTTGACCTTGCTACCGGGGAAACGTTGATTCTGTCCCATACGCCGGTGCGCTTTTCTTCCAATATCTCGCCCACCGCAAATATAATTGTGAACATAGAAAAGGCAATGGTAAAGCCGATGGATGTCTGGGTGTACATATCGAAGGAACCGCTTGCTCCGCCGCCTTTTATGAAACTGCCCGCCACCTTTACGGGCAGCCTTTCCCTCCATTCCTTCGACACCAGCTGGTACACCCTCTCCTCCGCTTTGCCCCTGTTCCCTTGCTCAAGGCCTACGAGCCTATCCAGCGCCTCCACCGTCCCGTCCACAATGGCGGTATTGTAGGCAAGCCTTTGCACCGCGGCGGTAAGTACTCCCTGCAGCGAATGACCAACCTGGGTTTCCCGGGTAATAAACATGTCAAACCGTGGGGTATCCCCCTTCATGATTCGCTCTCCAAAGCCTCGGGGAATAATCAGCCCGGCCTCGGCCCCGTTTTCCATCACCATTTGCCTTAAGCCCTCTTCGTCCATAAGCTTTATGTTATAGGCGCCAAGGTTCCCAAGCTCTTCCACCAGTACCGCCGACTGTTCCGTTTCGTCCAGGTCGGCGATTGGTAGCATAATCCCCGAATCTTCGTTGCCCATGACAGACCCGAACACGAACATCAACACAAGCGGCAGCACTATCATAAAGGCGTAGGGCAGCCAGTTCCGTTTCAGATTTAGAAGCCTTCCGTAAATTATTGTAATCATGGCTATACC
>JAAYEV010000114.1 GCA_012728565.1 Clostridiales bacterium | reverse complement strand
CCCTTTTAGTCTGAAGAATTTTATTAGCCAATTTTTTATACTTTTGTGTCTTCTTGGGCTGATCAGGTATATCCCGCCAAAAATGAACACCCAGCCGGGAAGCACGGGAAGCACAATACCGCTTAAACCCAGTAGTATCATAACCGAACCCAGGACTCTTTTGACCATGACGCTCACTTTTATCCCCCCATACATTCCCGTTCCGCTTCAAGCTTGTCCTTTTTTGCCGCTGTATTTATTAAATATACCACAACGGCCCGGCACTGTAAACATAGAAATATATGGCACTAGCTTCAGGGGGGATTAAGGTGCCTGTGAGCCACCAATTAAGCCTTCTTCTCCAGGCCGTCGAAAAACCTTTTCAGGTTGTCCGGCAGCCGGTACTCGCTCTTCCGGGCAGGGATTGTATCCTGCCTGTTATAAACTGCACTGAGTATGGCATTAATAATCATTGCCTTGGGCGGTTCGGAATATTCAATGCCTTCATAGGTCCATACCCTGCAGTCAACGGAATCCCCGCACAGGTCACCGCACTCGGTGCAGGCGGTTTCCTTAACCTCCAGGTCAATATCGGTACCGTTTATCCGGATTGTGGGAGAACTCACAAGCTGATATTTCTCTGCCATTTCCTTTGAGGTAATATTTATTCTGTTTACCGCTATATCAAAGCCCGCGGCCTTCAAAAGGCCCGACACCTCTTCCAAGGCTTTGTCAAGGTTGGTTTCGGCGCCCTGGCACCTTTTGCAGACGTTCAAATCGAGATACAAAAAGTCAATAACGATTTGTTTATTGTCCCGTTCCTGCCCGCAGCATCCGGCTTTGCAGGAACAGCACCGGGATTTGTCATTCATACCGAATTACCTCGCATTCTTAAGAATTGGTAATATTTCCTTCGGTTTTAGCACCCTGCCGTAGGAAACCACCTTTTCATCAACCACTAACGCCGGGGTGGACATAACCCCATAGGCCATGATGTCTTTAAAGTCCGTCACTTTAACTATTTCCGCTTCAACGCCCGCTTCCCTTACCGCAATCTCTACGTTTTCGGCAAGGGCGGCGCAGTTTTTGCATCCCCCGCCCAAAATTTTTATTACCACGATAAATCACTCCTTCTTATTTTATTTTGCCGCTACACAAAAAAGTGCCCAAAAGCATTAAAGGCATAACCGATTATAATGATGCCCAGCGTGACAATACCTACGAATACTGCCAACAGCCTTTTCTTTACAACCCGATTCAGCATAACCATCGATGGAAGGGAAAGGGCGGTCACGCCCATCATGAAGGACAATGCCGTACCAAGCCCGGCCCCCTTTAAGACCAGGGCCTCCGCAATGGGCAGTGTGCCGAAAATGTCGGCATACATGGGTATACCTGTAAAGGCCGCCAGCGGGACCGAATACCATTTGTCCTGCCCCAGCACCGCGTCTACCACCGGCCCCGGTATATAATTATGAATTGCCGCTCCAATTCCCACCCCTATCAAAATATACAGCCAAACCCTTTTTATAATATCCGACACCTGGTTCCGGGCAAAGTTCAGCCTGTCCCTAAGGGCAAGCTGTTCCTGCGGCACCTCCGGCATCAAACTGCTAAAAACAAAGGACTCCACGTACCTTTCCAGCTTCAGCCTGCTTATAATGGTTCCGCCTATAACCGCAAGTATCAGCCCTACCGCCACGTAGGCTATTGCAATCCTCCAGTTGAATATGCCGGCAAGCAGGATAACCGACGCCAAATCTACCAGGGGCGAAGATATCAAAAAAGAAAAGGTGACCCCTATAGGAAGTCCTGCGCTTGTAAACCCGATGAACAAAGGTATTGAAGAGCATGAACAAAACGGCGTAACCGTCCCCAGCAGCGCTGCCAGTATATTTGCCGGTATCCCGGAAAAGCTGCCCAGTATTTTTTTGGTCTTCTCGGGCGGGAAGAAGCTTTGTATATACGATATCCCGAATATCAGTACCGAGAGCAGCATGAATATTTTGGCAACATCGTATAAAAAGAAGTGTACGCTTCCGCCAACCTTGCTGCTTATGTCCAGCCCGAACAGGTTTTCCACAAGTAGCGCCACTATGTTGTACAGCCACTCCATTTTGAGAAGCTGGCTGTTCAGCCACCGAATTATTGACAAAACGCAGCCCCCTATCACCTTTTGCAGCATTCGCTCTGCTCGCCAATTCTTTCTCCTATACCGTCAAAAAACTTTCTTACCTGGGCCAGGCTGTCCCTGTTTATTGAATACTTCATCCACACCCCGTCCCGCCTGCCGTTCACCAGGCCGCTGTCACACAGGATTTTCATGTGGTATGAAAGGGTGGGCTGGGTGATGTTGAATTCTTCAAGAATCCTGCATGCGCAAAGCTCCCCCCCGGAAATCATGTCGAATATCCTGACCCTGGTCTCATCCGACAGGGCTTTCATATATAAAGCGTATTTGCTGAATTCAGCTTCCATTCCAACCACCTCCGCCGGCACAAATAGACACTTATCTATATCTATTATATTACTGGACATAGATAAGTGTCAATGTGTAATGGTATGAACTCCCCCATTATCCATTTACTCCTTTAACACCCTTTCGATAAACACCCTGACTATTTCGGGGTCGAACTGGCTCCCGGCATTCTTCTTGATTTCTGCCGCCGCCTCCTCCTTTGACATGGCTTTTCTGTAAGGACGGTCCTGGGTCATCGCATCATACGCATCGGCAACCGCAAGAATACGGGAAAGAAGCGGTATCTCCTCGCCCTTCAGCCCCTGGGGATATCCCTTCCCGTCCCAGCGTTCATGATGACACAGAATGTATTCGGCAATGGACATCAGGTCGGGAGATGACATCGCAATCCTGTACCCTATTTCCGGATGCTTTTTCATCTCGGACCATTCTTCACCGGTAAGCTTCCCCGTCTTATTCAGTATCCTGTCCTCTATTCCCACCTTCCCGATATCGTGCAGAGTCGCCAGGAGTTCCAGCTCGTCAAGTTCTACCTGGGTAAGATTTAATCCCATGCCCACTTTCCTGGTCATTTCTATCAGCCTTCCGGCATGCTCTTCGGTCTCTTGGCTTCTTTCAAACATGGTGGCTCTTATTGAGGACAGGATTGTGCTGTGAAAGCTCCTGTGCTCCAAAAGCTTACGCTTGTACATGTAGTCTTCGGCAGCTTTTATTACCATATCTATGTTTTCATCCTCGGTATTCTTTGTACTGCACCCCAAAGACAGGTCTATCCGAAAAGGTTCACCGTTAATAGTAGCGTTATACTCATCGCATTCGGTTTTTATCCTTTCAAGTATTTGAAAGGCTGTCTCGGAATCCGTTTTGGGTAAAAGAATGCAGAACTCATCCCCTCCGGTTCTGGCCAGGATATCCCCTTCCCTGCAGCAGCCTTTTATAATGCTTGCCGTCTTTGCTATTAGTTTATCCCCTGCCGAGTGGCCGAAGGCATCGTTTATCAGTTTTACGCCGTTTATATCCCCGATTATTATTGACAGCGGCAGGTTGCTGCCAATATCCAGGCGTTTTTTTGCCTCTTCAAAATACCTGTGGTTATATAATCCCGTCAAAAAGTCATGATAGCTTAAATACTCAATTTCCTGCTCTTTTACTACGCGGTCTGTGATGTCGATAATAAGCCCTTCAAGGGCTTCAATTTCCCCTTTTTCATTATAAATGCCCTGTCCCTGTTCGAAGACCCATTTAATTTCCCCCGAAGCGGTTTTAATAGGATATTCGTACTTAAAGGGGACCTTTAAGGCAAGCACCCGGGCCCATTCTTCCCAGATTGGTTCTCTGTATTCCGGCAGTATCAATGAATTGAATGAGATTTCCCTGTTATCCAGCAGGCTTTCAGGGTGATACCCGGTAAGTTCGAAACAACCGTCGGATACGAACTTCATTGTCCAATCCCTGTCATAATTGCACCTGTATGCCATGCCGGGCAGGTTGGACAGCAGTACCGCCTTGCTTCTCTCGCTTTCCCTCAGTTCCCGCTCCGCTTTTTTTCGTTCGGTAATATCGACGAAGGTCACCACCGCGCCTATTACCTTGCCGTTACGATACTGAGGGTAGGAAAAGTATTCAACCGGAAAACAGGTCCCATCGGCTCTCCAGAATACTTCATCCTCCACATGGGTTCCCTGGCCCTTTTTGAAAGCCTGGAATATCCTGCACTGCTCCTCCGGATAATGGGTACCGTCCGGGTGCTTGTAATGAATGATATCATGCAAATTTTTCCCCAGCAGCTGACTTTCGTGGCTGTATCCCAGCATGGACAGGCAGCTGGCATTGCACAACGTACACTTTCCTTCCAAGTCAACCACGTATATTCCTTCCGCAGTACTGTCCAGTATCAGACGCAGGTCTCCTTCGTTTTGTCTTGATTCTTCTTCCGGTCTGAGCCCCGATTTGCCGGCGCTTGCCCAAAAAGCCGCTAAAGCCCTGAGGAGTGAACGCTTTCTACGAATTGAACTGAAAAAATTCTCTTTTACCACCATACTCTCTCCTTCGCATCGTGGTAAATTATGAATGATAATAAATGTTAATAATAGTCGATATTTGTTAAAATTTATATTCAACTAATACCCAATAAAAGTTCGTTCAAACAAACCTTCGATATATTCTATATTGTACTCATACTGAAGTTATTTCCGGGCAGAAAAAAAGCCGGCCCTTCGACCGGTCCATCAAAGCTTATGAGTTTATAACCTCTTCAATCATTTGTTTCAACCGTTCTATGCTTTCCTGGGCCGGCATTGTCTGCTCACAAAGCTCGGCTGATTTTCCATCTCTATTCGTCTATCTGTACGTTTATGGTCATGCTTTTAGTTTTTTTATCGTATAACACCGAAGCATGTGTTTTTTCGTCCAGACCCGCTGCATAGTTATAATATGAATCTCCGTAGGACTCAATGGGCTTCTCGGTGAACCCCTTGTTTTTTACTTTTTCAATGTAATCCTCGGCGTCTTTTTCCTCAACGTCCTCCAGTAATACCATGCATCCCGAATCAGCATTGGCCACCGATACTATTGTGCCTTTCTTAAACTCGGGCAGTAGGTTGGCCGCCCCACCTTTCGGCCATTCGCCGCCCCCGATGGTGATTTTTTCTCCTCCCTCGCCTTTTATGGTTATCCCGCCTTCGCTGATGTCAATGTCGGTGCCGTCGCCGGCGATTTTCTCCAATACGCCCTCGGTCACCTTTTCGGCAATTTTTTCATTGATTTTTTGTTTAACGTTACAGGCAGCCAAAGAAAAAACCAATGCAACACAGAGCAGAACCAAAACAGTTTTTCTTAACACAATTACATCCCCTCTTCCATTAGATTTTTTGAGCCGTGCAGTCGGCTTTGACCCTTCCGGCTAATTAATTAACCATCCTTTATACCCTAATTCTACTCATATTCGCACTGCGTGTAATCACCCCCGGGGTGATTTTCTGCTAAACTAACTCATATTGTTAATATTGGGTAACCCAGATAATATATGTTATAATATTTCCGGGACAGGACGAGACCCGGTACCCTATGCCGGCTTATGAAACCAACCGGGTTTAGAATTAACGGGGGGTATATTATGAAAAGAGGTATCTTCTTTATTGCGGCCTTTCTTTTTATGCTTGGCACAATACTTACAGCCTGCAGCAGCGAGATATTAACCGGTCCCAAAAACCAGGTAGTCCTTACCCTATGGCACAACTACGGCGGCCAGTTGAAGGACACCATGGATGAGATGATTGACAAATTCAATGAAACGGTTGGCGCAAAGGAAGGCATCATAATAAGCGTAACATCCATATCGGGCAGTGACACACTTCACGATAAGCTAATAATGGCTGCAAACGGCGAACCGGGTGCGCCACCTCTCCCCGATATCACCACCGCCTATCCTAAAACTGCCCTGACACTTGCACAAAAGGGGCTGCTTTGCGACTTAAACGAACAATTCACCCAAGAGGAACTATCCGCTTATGTTCCGGGATTTCTCGAGGAAGGCAAGATTCTTGGAGACGGACTGTATGTGTTCCCCATTGCAAAATCCACCGAAGCGCTGTTCGTAAACACAACCATATTCGACCGATTTGCCGGCGAAACAGGCGTCAGTATTGATGACCTTAAGACCTTCGAAGGCATTTTCAGTACCGCCGCTCTTTATTATGACTGGACCGACAGGCAGACACCGGATATACCGAATGACGGGAAGATGTTCTTTATGGCGGATTCGCTGTATAATTTTTCGCTTATCGGCTGCAAACAGCTGGGCACGGAGTTTACAGAGGACGGAACCGTTGACTTAACCACCCCGCAGGCCCGAAGGGTATGGGAAAGCTATTACAAGTCTTCTGTCAGCGGGCATGCGGCCATTTTTGACGGTTATGCCACCGACCTTGCCAAAACCGGCGACATAGTATGTTCAATAGGTTCGACCGCCGGTATATCTTTTTTCTCTCCCACCGTAACCTATGCGGACAATACAAGCGAACCGGTGGAACTGGCTGTACTGCCCTACCCGACCTTTGAGGGAGGAAAAAGGATTGCCCTGCAGCGGGGAGGCGGCATGTGCGTAATAAGGTCCACCCAGGAAAAGGAGCGTTCCGCCGGTACTTTCCTCAAATGGTTTACAAGCCCCGAGAACAACCTGCACTTTGTATCTTCCACCGGGTATCTTCCTGTGACTGCCGAAGCCTTCGGCGAAATAATGACAAGGGAGATGGACAGTATAAAGGACCAGAACATCAAAAAGATGCTGGCGGCTTCCAGGACGATGCAGAGGGATTACGAATTCTGTGTCGCCCCGCTTTTTGAAGAAGTTGACCAAATCCAGGACCTTTACGAGAAACGGTTTAAGGAAACCGCCGCCCGGTCAAGGCAGGCTTACCTTAACCTCCTTAAAAGCCAGAAACAGGAGGATGCTTACAACAGAGCCTCGGCCGACGTATTTGAAGAATTTAAGAATGCATTCTAACCAAAAGTAAAGTTAATGGAGAGGCTGTTCCAAGTGAAAAGCATGACATCCCCGAAAAAAAGAATAGAACTGATAAGACAGGAGCTTAAGAAAACCGGAACAATGGGAATGCCAATGGGCCTCAGGCTCTTTTTGCTTTTGGTGATACTTGTATTTACCATTATCGCCGGTGCCGTTGCGTTAATGCTGGCCACCGGAACCTTCACGGCGGGATTGACCCAAAGTAAAGTGATAATAGAAAACGAACTATTGCACGCCTCCCAGGAAATCTCTCAACGCTACGGTCAAATTTCCCAGCAATCGGTAGAATTCTCAAAGGCAGTGTCCGATGCTATTGAAAAAGAATTGAAAGACCTCGGTATACCCGCTTCAAAACTGCATCAGAATCCGGAGGTGCTGGAAGAGATTCTGTCAAGTCAGTATGACAGGGCATTGTTTACACTGCAAATCTCGAAAAGCAGCGGGGTCTTCTTGATACTGGACGCCACCGTTAATCCCTCCCTTGAAAACGCGCAAAACTCACGGGCCGGGTTGTATCTTAAGAATATGGAGCCCAACATCATTAGTTCATCCACGCCAACCATAATAGTTTTCCGGGGGTTCCCCAGCATAGGGCGCCGTAATTACTTGAGCCTCCATGCCCAGTGGCAGATGGAATTCGATATAAGCAGTGCCCCCTATTACCATAATCCATTGGCGGCCGCTGCTTCCAACCCCGGTCTTCCGCTGTCCCGGCTGTATTACTGGTGCCCCGCCTTTACGCTGCAGGGAACCGGCGAGCAAGTAATGCTCTGTTCTGTGCCCCTGATAGATTCCGCCGGCACCGTTTTCGGGGTATGCGGCTTGGAAATCAGTGATATGCTTTTCAAGCTGTCGCACATGCCTGAAAGGGGCATTTACAGCCGCCTGTTTTGTGCGCTTTCGCCAATGAGCGGGAATACTCTGGCCTTCAACAGGTCTTTGTTTGCAGGGGGTTACTCTGCAAAAACCGTATTGAGGAATAACGGCGTCCTTGAGATCACTGATAATGACATGCCTTTTCATTCCTATTCCCAAGACGGTAACAGCCTGTTTCTCGGGCTGCACACCCCGATAAACCTGTACCCGGAAGGCTCCGCCTTTTCACACGAAAACTGGGCGGCAGCAATCATGGTCCCGCAGGAGGACATTGTGGCCATAATATCCCGGCTTAACCTGTTATTGTTCTCTTCGCTGGTACTGCTGGTTATTATAGGAATCACAGCTTCCTTTATCCTAAGCAAAAGATTCCTAAAGCCCATCTCCAAAGGGCTTGCTATTATTAAATCCGCAGACCTGGAAGAGGCACCCAAAACCAAAGTGCCGGAGATAGACAATTTAATAGAATACCTGAAGTCCCGCAACAAGGAACTATACCGGAAGGCAATGAAGGGGAACCTTTCCATATCCCTTTTGGATGAATTTGTGGAAAACATTAAAACGTTGTCCCCGTCCGAACGGGCGGTTTTTGACCTTTATGCAAAGGGCTATACCTCAAGGCAAGCCGCCGAAAAACTATTCATAAGCATTAATACAATAAAAACGCATAACAAGCGCATATACATGAAACTAAACGTTGCATCCCGGTATGAACTGCTGCTTTACATAAGCATGCTGAAGGAGATAGGAAAGGACATATAGTGGTTACGGTTAGGAATTGTATTTCTCAAAGGCTTCCTTAAACTCGGCCTGGTTTTGAATAAGAATATCCACCATTTCAGGGTCATAAAAAGTACCGGCTCCCTGCTTAATAATTTCAAGGCTTTCTTCATGGGTGTAAGCATCCTTGTAGACCCTCTTTGACCTTAACGCTTCATATGCATCCGCTATGGCCATAATCCTTGCAGACAGGGGTATTTCTTCTCCCGAAAGCCCGTGTGGGTAACCGGTACCGTCCCACCTCTCGTGATGATACAGGGTAATATTTATCCCCAACTCCAGGAATTTATTATCCGGGAACTTCTTCTTAATCTCCTTTAGGGTATTGGCGCCGATTGTCGTATGACTTTTCATCACTTCGAATTCTTCCTCGGTGAGCTTGCCCTGTTTGAGCAGTATATCGTCGGGTATGCCTACCTTGCCAATATCGTGAAGAGGACTTGCCTTGAACAGGTTATTAATGTAATCTTCGTTTAAGTAATCCTTGTACCTGGGGATGCTGCGCAAATGACGGGCCAAAAGTTCACAGAACACCGACACCCTTTCCGCGTGGGCACCGGTATTATAGTCCCTGGATTCCGAAAGTTTTACCAGGGAATATATGGTGGCCATCTGGGCTTCAAACAGCTCTTTATCCTTCTTGCTGTTCTTTTCATATTCATGCCTATAGTAATCGGAAAAAAACCCTATGACAAAGGCAATTGTTACGTATATTATAAGCCTTAGAACCCAGTTTATCGGTGTCTGGCTGATACCCAGCTCTACGTTCAATGGCATGAAAGGCCCTATAAGCAGTGCACTTACTGCCGCATGAATAATGCCCTGTTTTTTGCCGTAAACGGATGCAACAACGGCAATGGGTATGTACATCATGTTTGCATACACCCTGTTGGTGCCGCCGGTATTATATACAACGCCTGCTATAATGACAGAAAGAAAGTATGAAAAAACTAAAAGGTGTTCTTTTTTAAAATCTTCTTTTCTAAAAATAATACGCATGCTCTTTCCGACCCCTAACCAATATATATGTTCATATACCCAATATTTCCATTATAAAACTTTTTTCTACATAAATTTCCTAATTCCTCGTTATTTCGAATGATATCTTTTCTCCGTTCTTCATCGGGCAGCGCCGTGATATATTAAAACTTATACTCCCAGGCTCATACCCCCACTCCAAGCAAAATGCCCCACCGGTATAGTGTTATACCGATAGGGCACTGTAAACATAAGGTCAGATCCTGAACCTTTCAATTATTCCCTGCAGCTCTCCGAACAGCTGCAACAGTCCTTCGCTTCCCTGTGCAATTCTTTCGGCCGAAGCGGTCTGTTCCTGCATGGAAGCGGAAACCTGCTGGGTTGCCGCTGCGTTCTCCTGTGCAATCGACGAAAGGGTTTGGATGGTTTCCAGTACCCCATCCTTCTTCTGTTCCATTTCCTTTCCCGCTTCGGTTATTGTCTCCACAGTTTCTATAGACTTTTGAATCTCCCCGGCGGTTTCCTTGTATCTGCTTTCGATAAGGCTTACATTTTGGAACTGCTCGTTCAGAATCTCTTCCACCCTGTTCATGGTCGTTACAGCTTGGTCCACATCCGACTGCAGGTTTTTAATCATTTCATCAATGACCCTTGTCGAAGCCGCCGCCTCTTCGGCAAGCTTTCTAATCTCGTCCGCCACCACGGCAAACCCCTTTCCGTGCTCTCCCGCCCTTGCCGCTTCTATTGCCGCGTTTAACGCAAGCAGGTTGGTTTGCTCAGCGATGGACTTGATAAGGTCGCTTGCCTCGCCTATCTTGGCGGAACTTTCATTGGTCTTGATTATGCTCTGATAAATACTTTCTATCGCCCTGCCACTCTCTTCGGTCTTGGCTGTTAATTTGTCCAGCGTATCAAGTCCCTGCAGGGTCAACTGGTTTATCCTAAGGGACGATTCCCTGAATTCTTCCATACGCCTCTGGTTTTCTTCTATGAGGTCCCCAAGAATCATGAGCTTTTCCGAACCTTCCACGGTACTCCCTGCCTGGCTCGCCGCCCCCTCGGCCATTTCTTCAATGGTTCTGGACACTTGTTCTGCAGCGGCGGCGGATTGCTCGGAAGCGGCAGATAGCTCCCGGGCTGCCTGGTCTACCTTCTCTGAAACCTCTTTTATTGTTTTAACAATTCCTTGAATTGTATCCGAAAAACCATTGAAATAACACGCCATATCTCCTATTTCGTCCTTGGACTTTATGTCGACTCGTTTGGTTAAATCCCCGTCCCCTTCGGCTATATCTTTGAGAACCTCCGTCACTTTGTTCAGAGGTTTAATAACAATTTTTTGAATCGCAAAGTATGAAAGCGCGCTTATTACAATTACAATGCAAAACAGTATTACGGATTTGCTGAATAAGCCCTCTATACTTGCTTTAATCATATAATTTCCACTTTTAAAGTCTCTGTCCGCTTCTTCCAAAAGAGCCGCGACGCTTTCCTCCATCTTTTCGGCATAGGGGTCAAATATCTCCATGTACCTGTTGCCCGCCTCGGTCCCCTCGTTTATATATGTATTTGCCATTTCCCTGCCGATGTTATAGTATCCGTCCAGTTCTTTTGAAATGGTGTTAATGAACTCTTCATTAGCCCCCAATTCTTTTAGAAGCTCAATTCTGTCCTTGGCGCTTTCATAATACATGGCAGCCATCTCAAAGCCATCGTCGTAACCGGGCTCTCCACGGGTTGCCGAGATATCCGTAAGCCACTGTTGAATCTGAATCACGTCTTTTTGGAAGGATAACGCAGTTACCATCAAGGGCGTGTTCCTTTCCTGGTGTTCCGTAGTAATATTCTTAATTTCATTAATTGATGTGAGTGTAAAAAACATAAGGAATCCCGTAAGCAGTATGATAACCAGCATCATTCCGCCAAACTTTGTAGATATTCTCATGATGCACCTCCACGAAGCTATTGTTTTAGACATTTTTTTATATAAGAACTTATATCCCTTTTTATTGACTGCAAACAAAAAAACATCAGCCCTACGGCTGACATTGAATAAAATAAGCAGTTTCACGGCTCATTCTATTTCGTAGAGCGCAGTCCAAACATACTGCCCAATACCCCCAACAGGATGCTTACAGATGAAACGAAAAGAAGCAACCCGGATACCAGTTGGTTTCTTGCGGGCAGTGGGATAAAGGGAAGCGATCCGGCCATGGCGCTGTAAGTCCTGTTTACAAGGAAAACGATAACAAAGGACGCCAGCAGTCCGCCCGCCAGCGTAAGCAGCAATCCTGCCAGTACAAAGGGGAAACCAATGAAACTTTCGGGGGCCCCTAAAAGCCGTAAAGCACCAACTTGAACCCTGTTGTTGTATATCCCCTGCCTAATCATATGGGACACTATCACCAGAGTACTTATGCTCACTGCAGTAACAATCAGGTAACCCAACCTCTTTAACCCAATTGTGATGCTTTGAACACGTTCCAGGACTTCCCTGTTATTCCTAACATGGTTTATCCCTTTTAAGCTTTCCAGCCTTTCCGTGATTTTTTCCAATTCACCCAGGCTAATTCTTACTTCTATAAAAGCCTCAAACGGGTTCTCTTCAAACAGTTCCAGGACACCGGCTTCATCACCCAGTATCTCTTTCATTCTGCCGTAAGCCGCTTCCCGGTCAACCAGCTGGACATCCCGCACTCCTTCCATGCCCTTTATGGTTTCAATCAGTTCTAAAACTTGCTCTGTTCCAATGTCCCGGTCAAGGTACGCGCTTATTTCCGCCTCGTCCTGCATGGTTTTAATCAACAGGTTACCTACACTCCAGCACGCTACAATGACCGCCAGGATAAATAATATAAGTCCTGTGCTCAAAAACGAAAATACGCTGGACAGCCGGTTTTGCCAAAGAACCCTCCCGGCTTCCTTCATAAAATAAGGCGCGTTATACAAGGTATTCTTCATAGGCTTTCCCCCGTCTTTCCACCGAAATATTTCCGCCGTTCATCCTTATAAAGGTAGCATTCTCCTGCCTCTCAATCAAGTGGGTGGCATGGGTGGTAATAATTACGGTTGTGTTTGTATCCCTGAAGGAAGTAAGCAGGTCCAATATTATCAACGCGTTATCATGGTCCAGGTTACCGGTGGGCTCATCGGCCATTATCAGCCGGGGTTTTCTTGCCACCGCCCGGGCTATGGCTACCCTTTGGGCCTCCCCCCAGGACAGGTTTTCCACCATGGACAAGGCTTTATGCTCCAATCCCAGCCTGGTCAATGCGCTTTTGGCGTTTTCCTTGGCCTGCCGGCATGGGATACCCAAAAACCGCATTCCCATCATAACATTTTCCAGCGCCGTCCTTCCCTGTATAAGCCTGAACTCCTGGAAGACGGGTCCAATCCTTTTTCTAAGACGCCTTATATTGCCCTCCTGGCCCTTGGCTATGGATTGGCCCATCACCTTCAGGGACCCTGAAGTAGGGTATTCAATCCCCATCAACAGTTTCAGAAGGCTTGTCTTGCCGGAGCCGCTGGGTCCCGTTATATACACCAGTTCCCCGGTATCAATTTCCAGGTCTATACCCTTTAGCGCCAGTGTACCGTCCGGATATCTCAAGGATACTCCCTTTGCTTTTATCATACTTATCCCCCCTGCCACATTATGCTATTAAAAAGGCTTTACCGTAAACTCCAGGTAACCGTCACAAATCTTCACCGATTGGAGGCTGACATCCGAAAAAGCACCGAAGTCAATGGACAGATACCCATCCCGGAACAATTCATCCAATGACGCCTGTTCCAGTTTCATACCGTAAAAGCTGCCTTCCTCCGCCACGAATTTTAAAACTCTGCCTTCTTCGATAGAAAACGTGCCTGCCAGGACCAGTTGTTTTTCAGGAATCTCTATCTCAGCCCTTCCGGGGTAAAAATGGAATACTATTTCGTCCAGGTTCGAGTTCTCCCTGTAAACGCTGTTTAGAGTTTCCTCACGGATAGTACCCCTTATACCAAGCAAACTGAATTTTAAGTCCAATTCCTCCATCGGGAACTTGCCCTCTCCTATAATCCTGTTGAATTCATTAATAATATCCGAAACCAGCTCTTTTATCATGTCCCACATGTCCTGCAGGTTGGTCAGCAGTTCCCTGTAATGGTCCCCTTCCTCCTTTAGGGAATTCAAATAGGCCTCCTGTTCCTCCCTAAGCTGCCGTTTCTTTGCCATGGCTTCCTTAAGGTCTTCCTCTTTGGTTTCCAGCAGCGCTATTTTGTCCGCCAGGCTTTCCCGCTCCGCCATAAGCCTCTTCCAGTCCTGCTCAAGGCGATCCAGAAGCTCTCTTGTATTTCGTACAAGGTCCTTTATTATATTTATGCTTCGCAAAAAGGAGCTAAGGCTGTCCGCCCTTAGTATTATGCTTAAATAGGAGGCGGGGCCGTTTCTCTGGTAGCTGACAAGAACCCGTTTTAAAATATCCAGTTTGTTTTCATAATCCCTCTGCCGGTTTTCTATCTTTTCAGCAACAGCCTTGACTTCTTCCCTAAGGGCTTCCATTTCCCGTGTAATGTCCTGTTGTTCCCGGTCCATTTCTTCTATTTCCTGTGAAAGTATAAAAAGGGTTTCGAGTACTGCCTTTTCGTCTTCCGAGATTCCCTCAAGTCTATGTTGCATTTCCAAGGCAGGCCGGGCCTGCCCGGAAACAAAGCCGGGCAAAACGGCCATAAGAGCCAAAACGATTAGCACAACTAGATTAGACTTCCTCGGTTTACCAAACTTGGTCACGCTTTCACCCCTTTTTCCCCTTTAGAGTATTATACTGTTTAAGGCCAACCTTTTCCATATCGAAAATCGCCGGCCTAAAAAGCCGGCGATTTCTCAATAAGGGGATGAGGTTGTTGTCATATTGTTTTTAGCTGTTCATAGGCCACAACCATGTTTTTCTTCTCCTTGGCCTTGTATAATGCTTTGTCGGCAAACTTCAGCAAATAGTCGGCATCCATCGGGAACTTGGAAGTTACGGTACCGATACTTACAGTAATATTTTCGTCAGCCGAGCCGCATATAAAAGTTTTGGCTTCAACGGCCTGTTTAATCCTTTCAGCCATCTTTACAGCATTTTCATGGTGGGTTAGCGGTAGGACTACAACAAACTCCTCTCCCCCAAGCCTTGCCACCAGATCTGTTTTTCTCGTATTATCCTTTAGTATTTGGGCAAACTGTCTCAGTACCTCGTCGCCTACCAAATGCCCGTACGTATCGTTTATCCTTTTGAAATTATCCAGGTCAATCATCATAAGGGAAATGGGCAGCCTTTGCCCGAATACCCCGGCCATCTTGGCAAAAAAACGTCTCCTGTTGGACACGCCGGTTAAGCTGTCACTGTTGGCCTGCTGATGAAATGCCCGGATAACCAAGGCGCAGCATATTATTATTAATAGCTG
>JAAYEV010000113.1 GCA_012728565.1 Clostridiales bacterium | reverse complement strand
GCCATACTAAGTCCCTCCTTAATAACGCCCGCGGCCCAGTGTCCTCAAAAGCCACGGCCTGTATATACGGACAGCTTTTTGGTAACACAGCTCCTGGCAGCAAAAGCATCTTATACATTTGTCCGGCTTCAAAATAGGCCTTCCGTCAACCATTTCTATCGCACCGGCGGGACAGTTGGTAGTGCAGTCGCCGCACCCGGTACATATCCGGTGCATAAAAACCGGTTTCGGCTGCACTGCCCTATTGACCATATTTTCAATAAACACCGGGTATTTCCCCCTGGTAAAGGATGCGCTCACTATGGCGGGAGTATCGTAATTCTTTATGCAGCAGAGGCTGTCCATATCCCCTACAATATCCAGCCCGTCCGGCCCTGCGGCAAACAGTCCCCGTTCGGCGGCACGGGAAACGGTAGGCACCCTCTCCGGCCTTATACCCACCATCGCGGCGGCTGCATAGTCCAGGGCATAGGGGCTTTCGGATGCCAATATCACCTCGGTCTGAACCGGTCTTCCCGAGGAGGGGCCTTCACCCTCCATCCCTACGATGCCGTCTATGACTGAAAGGGCGGGCCCAACCAGGGTACATATATCCACCAGCATATCCGAGAAGTCCTCTATCCGGGGCATATTGAAATGGTATTCTCCTTTTACAAGCCCCGGAACGGTCCCAAACATGTTCTTTACCGCCCCGGTGAAAAGCATCATGCCGTGGGTTTTCAGTTTGGCAAAGGATACTACCGCGTCCGCTTCGAGTACGCATTTCATTATTTTGACCCGGCGCGCCACTTTTCCCTTCGGGTGAGGTACCTCCTCGAATTCAAGGTTGAGATTCAATTCCGCCCCCGTCTTTTTTGCCGCTTCCTCCATGCCCGTCAGGCGGTATATTCTTTTAAGCAGCGTAACGTTCAAAGGCCCCCCGGGACTGTCGGCAATAACCGGGTGGCCCCCCGCGGCAATTATTTGCCTGCACAGGGCCTCAACCAGCACTGGATGCGTTGTAACGGCATCCTCCGGTCTTTTTGCCATAACAAGATTGGGTTTAACAATCACCCGTTTGCCCCCGCCCATAAACCCGTCTATGCCTCCCAGGGCGCCCAGGACTTTTTCCATGGCGGCATTCGCCTTATCCCGTTCGTAGCTCTCACACCTTGCAACCGATACCTTTATCTGCATTTTATTTTCCTCCCCCATAAATGATAAACCATTTTAGCCCGGTTGTACATCATGCTGCCGCTCTTATTAATAATTAACAATTTTTGCTGCAGATTTCGTTATTTATTTGACAAATTGTATTTTCTATTATATATTGTTATTAGATAATTATTATTAAATAAGGGTGGTGTTAGCATGGGTTTGGAAGCTGTATTGAGGGATATGGGCTGCAAGGTCACCCCGCAGAGGTTGGCCATATACGAAGTGCTTAAGAACTGCAACATGCACCCGACCGCAGAAACCATATACAATATTATATCGTCGGATTACCCTACAATGAGCCTTGCTACGGTGTATAAAACCCTTGACCTATTAAAGGAAACCGGTATAATCCAGGAACTGAATATAGGCGGAAACACTTCCAGGTACGACGTGATTCCCAAACCCCACCCGCATATATTATGTACAAAATGCGGGAAAATAGAAAACATGGACATATCCCTTTCCAAGAATTTAGTCAACAAGGCAAAAAGGACATCGGGTTACGATATCCAAAATTTCCAGCTTTATTTTTTCGGCGTATGCCCCTACTGTAGAAATAGCGAATGAGTTATCGGCTACAGACAAAAGACGACCAATGGCCGTCTTTTTCTAATTCTCCTTCTTAAGTTTTGTAACAAGCCTGTGCAGGGAAGTATAGGCTTCCACTATTTCCATGCCCATAATTACGGCTTCTTCCCCGAACTGCTCTTTTAGAAAAAAAATGTCCCCTTCTGAGGCTTTCATAATCTTTCCGAGCAGCTTGTTTTCCAAGATCCTGCTTTCAATAAGGCCCATAGTTTGACTAATAACAATCAAAGAATCGTTATTTGTTTCCAAGCAAACCACCTCGTCAAGCACAGTTTTCGTCTGTCGCTTTGGATGGCTCCGCTTCGCTATATCTGCCAATAAATGATTGTAAAATGAGTCATTCTCCAAAAATTGCCTATATCCTTCTTTTTTTAAAAATATTTTTTATCGCAAACCCTCCAGGTGGGACACGTCGTTGAGCCCCGCCAGCACCGGGAAACCGTCAAATACGTTTATCCTTGTAATGCTGCAGTTGCTTATTATGTAGTTCCAGTGACCCTTAACGCCGCGCCCTACAAGTCCCGATACCATGGCTCTTATTGCGCCGGCATGGCTCACTATCAGTATGCTTCCCTTGGGATTATCCCTGATAAGCTTTTGCATCCACGAATTAATCCTTGAGTATGCCGCCTCCAGGCTTTCCCCGCCCGGTGCCGTAAAGGCGGTATAATCCCTTCTCCACTTTTCCATGTAATCCGGGTAAAGTTCTTCCAACTGCTGCCCGCTCATGTTTTCCCATTCCCCGAAATGGATTTCTTTTATGTTTTCAACCGTCTTAATCTCCAGGCCGTGATACCTGTTTACTGCCAGTGCCGTTGCCAGCGCCCTGTTAAGCGGACTGCTGTATATGATGTCCAGGTCCTTGTCCTTAAGCCTTTCCGCAAGGCGCTGGGCCTGGCGCACGCCGGTTTCGTTGAGTTCGGTATCCGTCCACCCTTGGTATATCCTTTTCTTGTTGCCCTCGGTTTCCCCGTGCCTTACAATTATTAGCTCCAACATCCCAATACCACCTTCTACTGATTTAACTGGGTTTAAAGAATAAGCATTTCTCATTTACACTGATTTTGCAATACCAATGACCACACAGTAAACAACCAGAAAGCCCAACCCGGCTATTTCACCCAAGGCCCCCAGTGTATCCCCCGTCATGCCGCCTATCCTCCGGCTGCAAAGCTTTACGACGGCAAGGGCAATTGCCGGCGTAACTATCATGGCAGCAGCCGTTACAGCGGCTCCAACGGGATAAAGGCTTATAGCCGCTGCTATAAGGCCGGCAGCCAGGGCATCCCGGCCGGATGTGCCGTTTATAAACAAGCATCCCAACCCCGCCTGCCTGGCACTCCTTGAGAACGCGGCACCGCAAACCATCGCAAGCCTTGAAAACACCGGCGCCGCAAGCAGTGCCCCCGGCTCTTTGAGTGCATTTACAAGGGCCACCTTTAAAAGCAGCGCCCCGGTAAGGGCCAGAACGCCATGGGTGCCCAGCCTGCTGTCCTTCATGACCTCCAGCGTCCCTTCCCTGTCCTTTCCGCTGTACAGGCCGTCAAAGGTGTCTGCCAGGCCGTCCTGGTGAAGGCCTCCCGTTATTATTATTTCCAACAGCACCGCCGCTATAGCCGCCACCGCGGGGTCAAAACCATAAAGGGCCCTGTATATAAGGGCCGCCACCGCCCCAATGATGCCCCCCGCCAGCGGCATATACTTTATGCCCCCTAAAAGGTCCCTTTCGGTGGTGTCCTCCCGTTGGGGAATGGGCAGCCTTGTTGTAAACCGAAGTATCGCAATAAACCCTTTCATGCTACAATTCAATCCCTTCCCGGGGGCCAATACCCTGTTCAAAGGGGTGCTTTATCATTTTCATTTCGGTCACCAGGTGGGCCATTTCCTTTATCCTGTCCGGGACATTCCTACCGGTTAGTATTATTTCCATTTTATCCGGTTTTTGTTCCAACAGTTCACAAATATCCTGTTCGGTTAAAAGTCCATTATGCAGTATACCCATTATTTCGTCCAGTATCAGGATATCACAGCTCTGCTGCCGTACCACGCCAGTGACAAATTCAAAGGCTTTCTTAACTTCCGCCTTAAGTTCCTCCTTCTGCCTTTGGTCCAGCGTCCAGAAAAAACCCCTCTCCTTTTCAAAACGGAAAATTTTAAAGTCCGGCTCCAGCCTCCTGGCGGCTTCAAGCTCCCCTGTTTTTCCGCCCTTTAAGAACTGGACCATGTACACCCTGTAACCGGCGCCCACCGACCTAAGGGCCTGGCCCAGGGCCGCAGTGGTCTTTCCCTTGCCGTCTCCCGTATATACCTGTATAAGACCCCTTTCAAGAGTTTTTCTCGTCATGTTTTACCATCCTCGCTTTTTGCCCTCCATGCAAACATCGGAAACAGCCCCTCCGGTTTCAAGGGGCCTCCGGCACGAGGGTTTTTTAAACCGGCTGTCCATATAAAGCACTTCGCCGGTGAAAACTTACTTCAGTCTAAGGGGGATGCCTGAAACCAGCAGGTACCCGCTGTCCGCCTCGGAGGCTATATGCTGGTTGACCCGGCCGGCAATGTCCCTGAAAATCCTTCCCAATGGGCTTTCCGGCACCAGCCCCATCCCCACTTCATTGGATACTATTACGCCCAAATCTGCCCATTTCCTTATTCCCGAGATCGCAGAATCCACCTCCGCCATCACCTGTGCCTCCATCCGGGCTGTCCTTTCGGGGGTAAACCCCTCTTCGTCAAAGCCCATGTCCATCATAAGGTTGGTTATCATAACGGTAACACAGTCCAACAGTATACCGTGGAAACGTTCCCCCCTGTCTTCAAGGCTTTTGCCTATACCCTTGTAAGCTTCAAGGGTGCGCCAAAAAGAGGGCCTTTCCTGCCGGTGCTTTTTTATCCTGTCCCTCATCTCATTGTCTAAGGGGAGAGCGGTGGCTATGTATAAAATCCTGTGTCCCTGCTCCATCATGAGCCCCTCCGCAAAGGTGCTCTTACCGCTGCGGGCACCCCCGGTAACATATACAAGGCCCTTTCTCATATTATGCTTTCCTTCCTCACTTTAATTCCCTCCAGCTCCAGGAGGCGGCGTTTAATGTCCAGCCCTCCTCCGTACCCCACCAGCTTTCCGTCGCTGCCCACCACCCTGTGGCAGGGCACTATAATCGGCACCGGGTTCCTGTTGTTGGCCTGGCCCACCGCCCTGACGGCGGCAGGGTTTCCGGCGATCGCTGCAACATCCTTGTAACTGGCAGTGCCTCCGTAGGGTATCTGCATAAGTATATGCCATACCCTCCTTTGAAATACCGTTCCCTTTAGCTCCAGTGTTACCGAGAAGGCCTTCCTTGCACCCGAAAGGTACTCCTCAAGCTGCTGACGGGTACTTCTTAACAATTCGCTGTCGCCTTCCTCCACGACGGCACCCGGGTACTTCTTGGCCGCCCAGTCAAAGAAGCCCTCGCTCTCCCCCGGGAGGCACAACCTGCAAAGGCCCATGGGGGATTCCGCCGCAAGCATCGGACCTATTGCAGTACCAAAACGGCTGTAAACAATCCTTTGTTCCATGCCTATCACACCTCCTGCCCTGTATTCCTTACCAGCGACCACTGCTCCCTTGCCATTCTCACTATCAAGGGCTTTTGTTTGCTCATTTCATGGGATACAACCCTGTTGAACCACACCACCGCATCCTTTCCCTTGCCCAGCCGGCGGCTTAACTCCCCTATAAGGTAAACAAGCGTTATTTCGTCCATCTTTTCGGGTGTCCTGCCCCTGTCATAAAGCTCCATGTACTGTTCCAGCGCATGGGCAAGGAACCTCTTTTCCTCCTTGGCATCCCCTTTCATCCTGTATAACCAAGCCAGCCTCATGCAAATGGACGCAAGCGCCCCGGCGGGGGTGCCCTTTCGCAGCTGGGCGCAAAACAGCGCCAGCTTGTAAGAGTCCAATGCGTCCTCCATGGTCCTTTCACCGCCAAAGTCCCTGCCGTTCCATTTTCCCTCAATCTCTGCCCGTACAATGCCCGCATCCTCCGGGTCTATTTCATCAAACCGGCTGTACATGTCCGCGTAGCCGCAGTGCCTGCACACGGCGACCTCGTAATATATGGGGTTGCACTCCTTATAGTATACACAAAAATCCGTGTCCCTGCTCTCCACGATGCAGTTTTTGCTCCTTACCCGGCTGGTACTAAAGGTTGTACCGCAGACCGGGCACTTCATCTCCACCTGGTACAGGGGACTATTCATAGGCCTCTACTCCCATCCGTCATTTTTTGTATGATATATATGTCTTTTTGCGACATACTTTAAGAATTTCTTTACAAAAAGGAAAATTCCTGCCTCAACAGGAATTCCTGTCCCAAACCAAGCCCAAATTGACTATATCTACGCTGTCGGGCTTCATAGATACCATCAGTTACTACTAATCCTATGATTTGTAATCAAAAGAACCGTCCCCATGATTGGAAACCGTCCCCATGGTTACATTATTTCTATGCTGTCCCCTTCCCTGATTATATCCGTATATCCCGCTTTTTTGCCGTTTATGGCAAGCTGTATCCTGCCCCTTGCCCTTTCAACGTCAAAGTCCATGTACCTGAAAAGGTCCACGAATATGTACGGCTCTTCCCTGAACGGAAGGTCCACCCTTTTGCCGTTCACCATGACGGTTATTACCCTGTCCGGGGTTCCTTCCCTAAGGGAAATGCTGTCCCCGTTGTTAAGCCGCCGGGTAAAGTCCGCCCTTTGGCCGTTTATGCTGTAGACATATCCTTTTTTCGGAAGGCCGCATGCTTCTATAAACTCTCCTAAAGTATTTATGCGTGTAATATCCAGCCTGTCCCCGTCGTTTATAACCTCATCGGCGGACGCCTCTTTACCGTTTAAAGTCCACTTGACCGGCAGTGCAATTTCTTTGCCCTCCAGCGTAACCCGGCAGGATTCTTTTTGTATTACCTGCGCCACCGTGGGCCTTGCCGGGCTGCCGGCGGCGGCCTCGGTTACTTCCACCACGTCGCCGTTTTTCAGCTCGGAATCAAGGCCGGCCTCCTGCCCGTTCAGCCTGATAACCGCGGGCCGGCCCGGTTCCCCTTTTATTTCCCTTACCCGGCCGTTTATGTAAAAACTGATGCTCTCTCCCCTTGCGGGTATCAGCTTCCTCGGAGAAAAACCAATGGACAAAAGTGCATCGCTTACGGTAATCCTCCTTGTTCTTAGAAGCCGAAGGCCCTTGCCGTTGACGGTAACATCGGCAAAATGGTCCCCGGCGGCCCTGTATCCCGCCAGCGCAATCCCGACAGGGGTTATATAATCGGGCCCCGTAAAACCGGGTACCGAAACCATAAGTCTCTCATTGTCCTCCAGGCCCTTTATGCCCACCCGGCTTTCGGGAAGCCCCAAGCGGGATTGCAGGCACTCTTTAATACCCGGGGTAAGGCTGCCGCCCCCTATGCAAAACAGCGCCTTGGGCGGTCCCTGGTTGTATTCTATAATGCTCTCGGCAATACTGTGGGAAATCCTTTCCACCACCGGTCGGACTATTTCGCACAGTTCCTCCCGGCTTATTGTAAGCTGGTTTCCCATTACATCCCTGCAAACGGTCGAAGAAGCCCCCGAGAAAAGCTTTCTTTTCACCCCTTCGGCACTTTGAAAGTCCAGCAAAAAATGCTGCGCTATTTCGTCGGTCACTTCGTCCCCGGCCATGGATACCATTGCATAGGCGGAAATGCTGCCGTTTCGGGATATCGCGATATCCGACGTTCCGGCGCCTATGTCCACCATGGCAAGGTTCAGCATCCTAAGCTTTTCCGGGATGGCCAGCGTAATGGCCGCTATGGGTTCCAGCGTAAGATTTATAACCTCGAGGCCGGACCTTTCCATAACCGCGTAGAGGCTTTCCACCACCGACCGCGGCAGGAAGGTGGCTATAACCTCCACGCCCATTTCATGGCCCCTGTGGCCTTCGAGGCTTTTTATGGGCACCCCGTCCAGGTAGTAGTCCACGACGCTGTATCCCACGCAGTAGTGCTGCGAATTGTCCTTGTATGTATCCTGTATTTGCTGCTGCGCTTCCTGCACCGCCTTAAGCTCTAAGCTGTTTATAAAGGTGGTATCCGCCGGCTCCCGTCCTTCCACGCTTTCTGCCACCCTCACCCTGTGGGTAATGAGGGCCCTTCCTGCCGCCGCCACCGATACATGCTGCAGCCGGCAGTTGTTCCTGGTCTCCAGGCTGGTTTTTACCTGTCTTACCACTTCGGTTACCTTGGGGATATCGTGTATCTGCCCGTCAAACATGCTCCGGTCGCTGTGCTCCATAACCTCCATGTCAATAATCTCCAACAGGTCCCGGTCGGCACTGCCCCGGGCCAGCACTCCCACCACCGTCCTTGTGCCTATATCCAGCGCGAATATCGTGTTTACCATTTCCCACACCCCCTCCAATCATAGGGACGGTTCTTTTGATTACGCGGCAGCCGTTACTGTTCCGCTTTAAAGCTGCAAACTTCCGCCAGCGGGCACTCCTCGCACTTGGGTCTCCTGGCCTTGCATATCCTCCTGCCGTGATGAATCAGCCAGTGGTGTGCACGGGACCACTTTTCCCTGGGGATGTTTTCCATCAGCTGTTCCTCGGTGCCCCTCACATCCCCCGACTGTGCCAGCCCCAGCCTGTTGGCCACCCTGAATACATGGGTGTCGACGGCTATGGCGTCCACACCGAAGGCGTTGCTCAGCACCACGTTCGCCGTTTTCCTGCCCACCCCCGGAAGGGCCGTCAGCTCCTCCATGGTTTGCGGAACCCTTCCTCCGTATTCCTCCACTATAATTCGGCAGGCTTCCTTTATGTTCCTTGCCTTGGATTTATAAAACCCGCAGGTTTTTATAAGGCTTTCAATCTCACTTATATCCGCCTCCGCAAGGGCCTTGGCGTCCGGGAACCTCTCAAAAAGCCCCGGCGTTACCTTGTTCACCTGCTTGTCGGTGGTCTGGGCCGAAAGCATGGTCGCTATTAGCAGCTCGTAGGGATTTTTATGCACCAGTTCGGTGGTGGCGTCCGGGTAAGTCTTCTCCAGGATATCCAGTACCGTCTTTCTCCTTATATCTTCTTCGTTCCTTTGTCCCATTATGGTCCTCCTGTGCTGTATTCAAACCATTTCCTTGCGGCACCGGGCTATTTCAATCCGACTGTCGGTTTCCACAAACCTTATAACCTCATCCAGCACCCTGTCCACCTGTGCCGCGCTGTTGGAGACGGTGGAAAACCCGATGGACGCGGTCTGCCATTTGTCGCCCTCTCCAACTTCGGATACCGATACGTTGAACTTGTTCCTGATTCTCTGGGTTATGCTTTTTAGTATCCTTCTCCTGTCCTTTAAGCTTCCCGAATCATATAGTATTATATCAAGCCTGCATATCCCGGTATACATATCGCCAATACCCCCACAGAAGTATAGTATAATTATACCAAAAGCACCGTCAAACGCCAACAGCCTTGCATTACGCTATTTTCTGCAATAACCACAAGTTACTATAACGCTGGATGCTCAACTACTTATTATTCATACCTATATAACACATTTAGAGCTTTATAACTCCTAGTGTGACAGTTTCTCAGGTTTTTCGCCCCTTGTTAATAAAATATAAAGGAATGTAATACTATTAGTGCGTTGTACATAGATTACTGCAAACCCTCAGATGTTGAAGCCTTGTTATATATAACATTATTTCTAAAAAATGTTGAATAAATGATTAAAATAAGTTATTATATATATAGAAACATGTGTTCGTATTTTGGAGGTGCTGAAATGCGACAGAGATTCGGCGGCCCCTGGACACTAATTAAACTGGAGGTATTAGAAAAGTACTTGAATTTTTATACCACAGCTTTGAAAAACCAACCATTTAAACTATGTTATATAGATGCATTTGCCGGAAGCGGTAAAATCGATATCAGGGGAGAAATAGCAATACCCGGTTCTGCCATCAGGGCATTGGATTATCCGTTTCATGAGTATTACTTTTTTGAAAAGGAACAAAGTTATATCACCGCATTAAAAAAAGAAATCTCAAAAAAACATCAACATAAAAGTGTTGTTATTATGCAGGGTGACTGCAATGAACTTTTAAAAACATTAAGCGCCGTCCAATGGAAAAAAGAGGGATGGCGAGGTGTTATATTCATAGACCCTTTTGCAATGGAATTAAGATGGGAATCCTTAAAGGTGATAGCTCAAACCGAAGCCTTTGATGTTTGGTACCTGTTCCCCTTAATGGCAATGAATAGATTGCTTCGCAGAGATAGAAGAATACCGGATAGCTACGAAGAAAAGCTTAATATACTGTTGGGCACTGACGACTGGCGCAAAGAATTATACAGAGAATCACGACAACTATCTTTTTTAGATAATAAAAACCTTGAAAAGTGTTCTATTGATTCTATACGGGAATACATTATAAGGCGTCTAAAAACTGTGTTTCCTGGCGTGTCAGACAATGCAAAGATATTGACCAATGTGGAAAAGAGAGCGCCGTTATTTTTGATCTGTTTTTGTGTCAGCAATCCTTCTGATACCGCTATTCGATTGTCTCTTAAAGCTGCCGATCACATTTTGACCCATTTTAACCCATATAGTTGAATAAGGAAAGGGGAATTAAAATGGCTCTTAAATCAAAAATAGAATGGACGGAAAATACCTGGAACCCCGTAACAGGGTGTACAAAAATCTCCGACGGCTGTCAAAATTGTTATGCTTATAGAATGGCGAAAAGACTACAAGGAATGGGGAATAGAAAATATGTCAACGGTTTTAAAGTCACTCTACATAAAAACTGCCTCACAGAACCACTGAATTGGAATAAACCATCTTTAATTTTTGTTAATTCCATGTCGGACCTTTTTCATGAAGAAGTACCAATTGGTTTTATTAAGCAAGTATTTGATATTATGAATCAGGCAACATGGCATACTTTTCAAATATTGACCAAAAGAGCCGAGCGTTTGGTTTCGATTTCAGAGCAGCTTAACTGGAGCCCTAACATCTGGCAGGGTGTAACTGTGGAAAGCGAAAAATATAAAAGCAGGATAGAGCTTCTAAAAAGAGTGCCCGCAAGAATAAAATTTGTATCTTTTGAGCCGCTTATTGGAGATGTCGGTAGTGTCAATCTTAGTAGTATAGATTGGGTTATTGTAGGAGGAGAAAGCGGATTTAATTGTAGAAAGATTGAAGAGGATTGGATTTTAAATATAAAGAACCAATGTGAACAGCAAAAAGTCTATTTTTATTTTAAACAATGGGGTGGGACAAATAAAAAGAAAAATGGCCGGAAACTTTTGGGGAAAACCTGGGATGACATGCCTGAAATAAACCCAACTGAACATGCCAATATAAAACCGCCCCGATGAAGGGCGGTATGCTTACTACAGTATTTTCATCTCTTCCCCGACCTTTTTGAACGCTTCGGCGGCGCGGTCCAGCTGCTCCCTAGTGTGCTCGGCGGTCACTATGGTCCTTACACGGGCGGTACCCCTCGGTACGGTGGGGTACGCAATACCCTGGGCAAATACCCCTTCCTCGAACAGCCTGTCGCTGAACTTCATGGCCTTGGCCTCCTCGCCTATTATAACCGGGGTTATGGGCGTTTCGCTCTTGCCGGTGTTGAAACCCAGGGCTTCCAGCTTTGCCTTGAAGTAGCGTGCATTGTCCCACAGCCTGTCGGTGTACTGGGTGGACTCCATCAGCATTTTTATCGCCTCTATGACCGCCCCCACCACCGCCGGCGGGTGGGCAGTGCTGAACAGGAAGGGCCTTCCCCGGTGCTTGAGCCAGTCAATGAGCACCCGGGTACCGGCTACATATCCCCCCATTACGCCAATTGCCTTTGAAAGGGTGCCTATTGTAAAGTCCACCCGGCCGTGGAGCCCGAAATGGTCCACCGTACCCCTGCCGCTTTCCCCCAGCACGCCGCTGGCATGGGCATCGTCTACATAGGTCATGCATTCGTATTTCTCCGCCAGCTCCACAATATCCGGCAGCTTTGCGATGTCCCCGTCCATGCTGAACACGCCGTCGGTTATTATGAGGCGGTTCCTGTACTTGTGGCAGTTCTCCTTAAGGACCCTCTCGAGATCGTCCATGTCCGAGTGCTTGAACCGTACGGTTTTGGCCTTTGAAAGGCGGCAGCCGTCGATAATGCTTGCATGGTTCAGCTCGTCGGAGATAATAAGGTCGCCGTCCTCCATAACCGCCGGTATGGTCCCGGAATTGCAGGTAAGCCCCGACTGGAATACTATGACCGCTTCCTCCCTTTTGAACTCGGCCAGTATCGACTCCATTTGGTTATGTATGTCCATGGTACCTATTATGGTCCTTACCGCACCGGCCCCGGCGCCGTATTTTTCCACCGCCTCAATGGCGGCTTTCTTAAGCCGCGGATGGTTGGCAAAACCCAGGTAGTTGTTGGAAGAAAGGTTTATTACCTCCTTCCCGTTTATAACCGACAGGGCTCCCGAAGGCCCCTGGAGCTCCGGTAGCTTCCGGTACACTCCCTGCTCCTTAAGCTGGTCAATCTTCTCCTTCAGGAAATGCATCTCGTGTACGCTAGGCGTTTTCATTTTTCCTTTTTCCCCCTCCAATACCGGGCGCAGCGCCCGGCTATTAATACTCCACTTTAATTATACTATAGGATAACCCATTTTCCTCCATAAAATTAAAGATGTGCTGCCCTGTCCTGAAACGCTGAAAAAATGCCCCTTCGCTGCCGTTTAAAATGGAAGCGGAGAACCGCCCCTTTGCTTTCTTGATTTTTCTCCGGGCCGGTTTTAGAATATAATATTAAGGGTATTTTAATACTATGTTTCGGTAATTTCCGGTAAGGAGGCAGGAAACAATGGACAATTACACACCCGGCAATCCTAATGATGACTATTACCACAGGAATTATCCCCGCCGTTCCGGCGCGTTCAAGGCCTTTGTATTCGCCCTTATTGGGGCAATAGTGGGAAGCCTTCTGACAGCCTATTATATGCCAACCATCATGGAAAAGAACATAATCCAGGTTCCCTCGGGCGACCAGCGCCAAATAGTCATAGAGCCAAGGGGCGAGGATATTACGGTAGTATCCGCGGTGGCGCAGAAAGCCACTCCGACGGTGGTGGGGGTTACCACCGTTACAATCCAAAGGGACATGTTCTTTGGTATACCCCGACGGGGCGAGGGAGTGGGTTCGGGGTTCATAGTACACCCGGATGGGTACATCCTGACCAACGACCACGTGGTTAACAGCGGACAGGCCGAAAAAATCACAGTGCTGTTCAACGACGGTACCGAAAAAGACGCCAAGGTATTGTGGAACAACAGCACGCTGGACATGGCGGTGCTTAAGGTGGACGCCAAAAACCTGCCGGTGGCCGACCTGGGCGACAGCGACAAGCTTATGGTGGGAGAGCTCGCCATTGCGATAGGAAACCCCTTGGGGCTTGACTTCCAGCGAAGCGTCACCTCGGGGATTATAAGCGGGCTGCACCGGTCCATCCAACTGTCGCAATCCGAGGTAATGGAGGACCTGATACAAACCGATGCATCCATAAACCCGGGAAACAGCGGCGGCCCCCTGCTGAACTCGAAGGGCGAGGTAATAGGAATGAACACCGCCAAAATATCATCCAACGTGGCGGAGGGACTTGGTTTTGCCATCCCCATAAACCAGGCAAAGCCAATCCTGGAGCAGATAATTGAAGAGGGTAAATTCACGATGGTATACCTAGGGATTCGCGGCATAGACGTGCAGGCGGTAAGAAGACAGCACGGCATAGAGCTGGCTGTGGAAGACGGCGTTTACGTGTTCGAGGCGGGCAATAACACGCCGGTCGGCAAGGCCGGGCTGAGAGCCGGGGATATAATAACCGCCCTTAACGACAAGAAGATAAAAGGCATGAGCCAGCTTACCAGGGAGCTTTATAAATACAGGCCGGGGGATACCATAAAAGTCACATACTACAGGGGAAAAACCCAAAACACAGTGGACGTGAAGCTGGAAGCGAGGCCTGCAAACTATTAAAAAAACCTGTATCGGCATTGACCGATACAGGTTTTTTTTAAAGGTCCACCTCGCTACAATCGTCTTTAATAAAGTACTTTTCCACCCGGCACCCGAAATGCTCGGAAAGCAGCGCCGCCAGCTTGTTTCTCGCCTCCAGCATCCTGTTGCAGTTTTCACCCCGGAAACCGTCTATCGGGAAAAATATATTTCTGCTTTCGGCGGTTATTTTGCCCCGGTCGCTCTGTCTCCAAATCCATCTCCTGGTCCTTATCCTTTTGGCATCGGCATAAACCAGTTCCCCCGGCTCCACCGCCTCTTCGCCGGTTTCGCCCAACGGGACGAACGTATCCCCCGGCACCGCAAACCTTACCGCAATTTCACCCTCCAGCGCGTCCATGTCATGGGCTCCCATCGGGAGCATGTATTGCAGCGACACCGCGTTTACAAGGTCCACCACAGGGTTTATTGAAGGCAGGTCGCCGCCCTTGGCCACCCTTTTGACCATAGCTTCAATGGAGCTTAAATACTTGTTGGGGTTAAATCCAAGCTCGGAAAAGGCCTGCCTGTAAGGAATTATATCCCTGTTTTTCTTTATGTCGGTACCGCCAATTTCCTCTCTCACCTTTTCAATTGAGTGCATTAAGAGTTCCTGTATTCTCTTGTGCTCCCCCCGGTTGTCTATCCCGTACGCCGCCACCACCGCAAAACAGACATTGGGCAGCTTCTCGAAAACTTCCGGATATACTTTGAACTTCATTAAACACCCTCCTTGTATTTTCTCATCCACATTGTCGGCGGATGCACTCCCTGCCTCTATAAACCGCCATTTTCCCCGGCCAATTTCCTTAATCTTGCTTCAACCCGGCCAGGGCGGCTGTTATTTCCTCCCTCACGTATTGGTCCCTTTCACTGTCAAGGCTTTTTTCGAGCATTTCCCTCGCCCTTTGGCCACCGATCCTTCCCACCGCCCAGGCGGCATGTCCCCTTATTACGGCGGACGGATGCTTCAATGCCTCTTCCAAAACATCAAGCCCCGACCGGGCCCCAAGGTTGCCCAGGGCCACCACCGCGTTTCGTTTTATCACGTTAAGCCCCCTCCAGCCGAGGGCACTGTTTTTGTACAGCCTGTCAAACTCTTTCTTGTCCATCGTTACCAGCCGCTCCAGGTCCACTGCGGCCGGTCCGCTGTCTTCCAAGCCGTGCCGGTTGTGGGGACAGGCCTCGATGCAGCGGTCGCACCCGTAGAGGCTAACCCCCATTTTATCCCTTATTTCCCGGGGGATGCCCCCCCTTTTCTGGGTCAGGTAGGATATGCACCTTCGGGCGTCCAGCGTATAGGGCGCCACCAGGGCGCCGGTGGGACAGCTTTCAATGCAGCGGGCGCATTCACCGCAGTCACCCTCAATCGGCGGGTCCGGCTCCAGTTCGAGGTTTGTAAGTATCTCCCCCAGCACCACCGCCGACCCAAAGGAAGGGGTTATTATGGAGCAGTTTTTGCCAAACCATCCTACCCCCGAGCGGCATGCCACCTCCCGGTCGGCCAGCGGGCCTGTATCCACCATGATTTCGTAACGAAAGCCCTCCACCCTTCGGGATATAAATTCCGCCGCCTGGCGCAGTTTTTCGCCCAGCAAACGGTGATAGTCCTCCCCTACGGCGCTGCCGCTTATGGTGCCCTTAAGGCCGGAGCCTTGGCCGTCACGGTACAGCCTGTAGGGGTATGCGGCCGAGATGATGGACCGCACCCAGTCAAAGCACTCGCCGGGACGGCACCGCTCCTTTACAGCCCCCTTTTCAAAGCCCGAAAGGTACCCCAGGGCGTGCCTTTCTTCAAGCACCCGCTCCAGCCGGCCAAAGGGCCCGGCATGGGTAAACCCGACCCGGCACAACCCCAGCCCATACATATATTCCCTTATTTGTTCCCTTGTAATCATCGGAGGATGCCCCTGCATATAAAATATACCCCATTATACCATAAAAACACAAAATGAATAAAGCCCCCGGCCCCTTCAAGAGCTTTACTGCTCCCAAGGTCTGCCGGGGGATAAGGAAAACCGTTAGTTTCGCCGCCATAGGGGGTATGATACAAACTACCCCCTGCCAAACAGCTCTTGCTCTATGTGCCTCAGCTTTTCCGGCAGCGGCACCTCAACCTCCATACCCTCAAGGTATTTGAAAAGCGGCGTTGTTCTCTTAAACACCAGCCGGTACGCGTATAGAAACTGGTGCCGCAGGCCAAAGTCCTTCCTGAAAAACTCATTTATTTCCCCGTCCCCGTACTTGGTGTCCCCCACCAGCGGGTGGCCTATATGGGCAAGGTGGGCCCTTATCTGGTGGGTCTTCCCGGTAAAAAGCCCCGCCTCCAGCAGCGTATAGCCCCGGGGGCTGTGCTTAAGCGGTTTTATGTAGGTCTCAATCCGGTCGCTTCCCTCGCTCCACCGGTCCTCTACCCTCACCCTGTTGGTCCGGCTGTCCTTTACAAGGTATGCCGAAATATCCAGCGGTTTGTCTATTATCCCTGCCACCACCAGTTTATAGTACCGTTCAACCCATCTTTCCCTGATCATAAGGTTCATGTCCTGCAGCGCGGCAAAATTCTTGGCCGCTATAACCAGCCCGCCGGTGTTGCGGTCCAACCTGTTGCATATGGCTGGGGTGAAGGTATTCTCCTCCCGGGGATTGTATTCACCGTTTTCATAAAGATAGTACACTACCCAGTCGGCCAGCGTCCCATTCTTCCGGCCGTCGGGATGGGATAAAAGGCCCGCCGGCTTGTCGGCAATTAATATGTTCCCGTCCTGGTACGCCACCGGAAAGGGCTGCCGGGCTGCCGGGGCTGCCAAGGACTGCCTGTCCCTTCCAAAATCTTCACCGTCCATGTAAAACTGCAGGACGTCCCCCTCGGACAGTATGGTGGACGGCTTCAACCTTTTACCGTTAAGCCTTATTTTCTTCCTCCTCATGCTGCCGTATATAAACCCGGCGGATGCGTCGGGCATGAACTTT
>JAAYEV010000112.1 GCA_012728565.1 Clostridiales bacterium | reverse complement strand
TTTTCATGATAGGCGCAGTCTCCATAGGCATGTTCGGCAGCAGGCTGGCAGGAACCATAATAGCCGTATCTCACTACCTGTCCGCCTTTTTGCTTGGAATCATCGCCGCTGCGCT
Organism: Clostridiales bacterium; assembly: GCA_012728565.1. Taxonomy (GTDB): domain Bacteria; phylum Bacillota; class Clostridia; order Ch29; family Ch29; genus JAAYEV01. The sequence continues at coordinate 2,337 of JAAYEV010000112.1, read as the reverse complement.
TATAAAAGGCGGCAGCGAAAGTAAGCGGCATTCCTTCAAACCGGCCGGAATAAGGCGGGCACTGGATGCCATGCTTAAAAAAAGAAGACGGGACGGCAGGCCCTTCGGCGTATTGATGGGTGATGCGGTCAGGGAAAGCATAAATACCCTTTTTATGGTCGGCGGTTTTATCATCATGTTTTCGGTGGTTATCCAGCTTTTTTCAATAACCGGGGCGCTGCAGTTCCTCTCAGGTCCGGTTGAAAAACTGCTTGGCAAAACTTCCCTGCCTCACGCCCTGGTGCAGCCTGTCCTAAGCGGTATGTTGGAGATAACCATAGGCAGCAAGCTAATCTCCCGGGTGGAAGCACTGCCCTTTATTTATACCGTTTCCGCCGCCAGCCTTATTATCGGCTGGAGCGGTTTTTCGATTCACGCCCAGGCAATAAGTTTTATAAGCAGGACCGACTTAAGCCCGTCGCTGTACATGCTGTCCAAGCTGGCCCATGGTGTCCTTTGCTGCATAACATCCTTCCTTATGTGCAGGCTTTTCCTGGCCGGTAAATACATGGACGCCAGTATTACAGGCCCGAGCCTGCTTCCTTCTTACGGTTTTCTCCAAAACCTTTTGTATTCCACAAAGGCATTCCTTGCGGTGGCAGGGTCAATGCTTGCTATACCGCTACTGGGCAGCCTTGTCTCATCGGTAACCGGTTTTTACATAAAGCGAAGCTGACCCGTCAGCTTCGAAGGTTTTTTACCTCTTCCCGGTTTTTCTTGATAAGCTCAATATACTCATACAGCTTTTTTTCAAGCTCGGCCAGCAGGTTGTCCGCATATTCCTTTGTCCCTATCCTTATTTCCCGGGCATTTTTCTTTGCATTTTCTATTATTTCCTCGCCCTGGATATATGCCCTGCGAGTGACCTCGCTCTCCTCCACCATTCTCTTTATATGCTCCTCGGTCTCCTTCAGCATAAGGTCTGCTTCTTTTTGCGCTTCTATCAGTATTCGGTTTCTTTCCTCTTTTATCCAGTTCGCCTGCTTTATTTCCTCCGGCAGGATGCTCCTTATAGAATCGACGACCTCCAATACCTTTTCCCTGTCCACCAACACCTTGTCCGAAAAGGGTACAGCCAGTCCTTCGTTCACAATTTCCTCCAGCCTGTTCAGCAGTTCGTTTATGTCCATGCCCTTCCCCCCCTTTAACTCAAGACACTACCTGTATTTTTCCACAAGCTTTTCCAACACGTGCTCGGGTACCAGGTCCTTTACGCACCCGCCAAACTTTACCACTTCCTTTATGAGGCTTGAGCTTAAAAAAGAATATCGGCTGCTTGTCATCATGAATACCGTTTCCACGTTCCTGTTAAGTTTCCTGTTCATAAGAGCCATCTGCATCTCGTACTCAAAATCCGAGACTGCCCGAAGGCCCTTCAGAATCGTATTGGCTTCCCTTTTTTCCACATAATCTATCAATAGGCCTGAAAAACTGTCCACCTCTACGTTCTTCAATTCAGAGACGGCCTTTCGTATCATGTCCAACCTTTCCTCGGTACTAAACAGCGGATTCTTTGACGGGTTGTTCAAAACCGCCACAATCACTCGATCGAACAATCGCGATGCCCTGTCTATGATGTCGATGTGCCCATAGGTAATGGGGTCAAAACTTCCCGGATATACTGCCGTTTTCATGGTCATCCCCCCTGGTATATATGTTTATTGCAGTATTGCCGTACCTCTTGCTCCTGACCGGTGTAAACCGGACTTTTGCTTCGTTTATTGCCATGGCTGCAGGGTGCTCCACAACAACAAGCCCTCCATTTCTAATAATACCATAATTTCCAATGGAGGAAAGAACTTTTTCGTAAAGATTCTCCATGTATGGCGGATCAACAAAGATTATATCGAAAACCCGTCCGGATTTGCCAAAGGCCACCGCGGCTTTTAACGCATCCTGGTGTATTACCTCGCTGTTTTTTCGAAACCCCGCGAGCTCTATATTCTTATTTAACACCTCCAGGGATTTGCGGCTGTTTTCCACGAAGGTGGCAAACTCTGCTCCCCGGCTTAAGGCTTCCAGCCCAAGGCTTCCGGTGCCGGCAAACAGGTCCAACACCCTGGAACCGGGCAGATGGGCATCTATCATGGAAAACAGCGCTTCCTTCACCCTGTCGCCGGTCGGCCTTATGCTGCTGTCTTTCGGGGAAACCAGTTTCCTGCCCTTTGAAATACCCGCAATTATCCTCAACCTTATCCCTCCATACTATAATATTTTAGCATAAGAGCCAATCTTAAACAAAAGGTTTCGGAATAACATACCCGGCGCCGGGGTAAACTTATGTTCATAGAGAATATG
>JAAYEV010000111.1 GCA_012728565.1 Clostridiales bacterium | reverse complement strand
CCATATTACGGTAACGTATGTTACCCGTAGTTGGGGGTTATGGGTGGGGCGTTGGGACGTAAAAAGAAATGGATTTGGTTTTGATTAGGAGTTTCGAAGTACTTAAAAACTGCCGACGTTGATTTTGTCGACAGTCTGATTAAAGGTTTTTGCTTTCTTTTTTAAACAAACATCCGAATGAGGGGTTTAACTTTAGCGAATGAAATATGTTAAACAACATTATCCTTTTTTACTTCAACTTTGTTGTCATTAATCAACAGTTCTGCCACCCATCTTGCTACTTTGCCGGTAATAGTTATACAGTGCTGTTTCCTCTCAGGGCTTTTAAATTCATCACCCTGCCATTGTTTGGTGATGACCCTGCAGCAAGTAGATTTGTATTCTTCTATAACATAGTCATGGAGAGCCTTAGCTACCTGGAACATCTTATCCTGCATTGGTTCGCCTTCAACTCGGCCGTAAACTATGCCTAAAGCCATTTGCCCGCCGGAAACAGCTCCACATAGGCATTGAGCCTTACCCATACCAATTGGGAAACCGCTGGCCAGCCTTACGATTTCGGGTGAGTATGGTTTGCCCAATAATTCATTAATTGTTTGTAATACTGCTTCACTACAAAAATATGTGCCACTTCTGAAAAGTCGTTCTGCTTCTGCTTGAACCTGTTTCAAGACTTCTTCTTTGCTATATGTCTTTGGGTCAATTGAAAACGTCATTCTTATCCCCCTAACAACAGTAATATTTATCACTTTAGATAAAGTACCAGTGTACGCAATCTATTATATAAAAACGAAGAGCAGTTTACTAATTGGAAGAATCTATGGGTGGATACTCAAGCATTAAGAACATTTATTGGATTTGGTAATGGTCTTCATGCTAGAATATGAAAGGTTCTCATACCTGCAAAAAATAAAAGAAGGGGGAGGCTATTTCCAGTGGAGACGGTCAAAAAAATACCTTTACCTATGACAGGGCTGATTCTAGGGGTGGCGGCTTTAGGTAATCTTGTTCAATCCTATGGTGATGTATTCAGAAATATCCTTGGACTTATTGCAGGCCTATTATTAATCTTACTTATTGCCAAGTTGGTTGCTTATCCCCAGCAGGTGAAGGAGGAATTGGCCAATCCTGTTGTTGCCAGTGTATTTCCTACTTTATCAATGGCTATTATGGTTTTCTCGACTTATCTTAAGCCCTTTTCTCCTGTCATAGCTTTTGGGGTATGGGCTGTAGGTATTGTCTTACATGCCTTGCTAATTTTTTGGTTTAGTAAAAATCACTTGGTGAACTTTAATATTAAAAAGATTTTTCCATCCTGGTACATTGTTTATGTAGGAATTGCAGTAGGGGGTGTTACTGCAAACGCCCATGGCATGGAAGGTATAGGAAAAGCAGCATTTTGGTATGGGTTTACCTCGTATCTGCTTCTGATATGTCCAGTGTTATATAGAGTACTCAAAGTTAAAGAAATACCTGAACCTGCGCTTCCCACCCTTATGATATTGGCAGCTCCGGGAAGTCTGTGTCTTGCCAGTTATATGAATTCCTTTCCGGAAAAGAGTATATTCATGGTTTGCCTTTTAATGGCCTTTTCCCTTGTTTTTTATATTGCAGCCATTGCACTATTACCCAGGCTGTTAAAGCTTAAGTTTTATCCAAGCTATTCAGCCTTTACCTTCCCCTCAGTAATAAGCGGGATTGGTTTAAAACTTGCCAATGGCTTTCTAGTGAAGTCTGGTTTTACTATTCCGTTACTAAAATATGCAGTTAATTTTGAAGAAATAGTAGCAACTGCACTTACCTTATATGTATTGGCAAAGTATATAGGATTCCTATTTATGGTTACCAGTTCCGGTTCAAAAGCAGTGCATACAAAATAGCGGAATCCCTTGCAAAGGGGCTGTAGCAATTAGGGGAGGCAGTAGGATACAAAAACTCTCCTTTAGCCTTGGTTATTTGATTTTTGCCAAGGGAGAGTTTAACTTTTTATCATAAAGTTTCGGACTGACCCCCTAATTTTGGACAATAAGCCTTAAATGCTAACAAAATCATAGGATTTTATTGTCGCTCATTGCCCAGGTATTTTAGCCAAATTCGTCCATTCCGTCAAGGGTAAAGGCTTTTGCCCTCGCTATCGCT
>JAAYEV010000013.1 GCA_012728565.1 Clostridiales bacterium | reverse complement strand
CCAGGCCAACATAATGGGGAGCAGCGTCCAAACCGCCATCCCGATGAGCGTGGCGAAGGTGTTCTGGTTTACCTGCACCGAAAGGGTGGAGGCAATAGAGCCTATGGTTATGCCCACTACGTAATCAAAAAAGGTAAGCTCCGATACCTGCTGCTTGCCCATCAGCCTTACCAGGACAAGCAGTACAAAGAATGATACAAAGGAACGTATTATAACCACCAGTATTATGGACAAACCAAGCACTCCCTCCGCACGGCTATCGGCCGCCATATAAGGCTTATGTCATTGATTTCCTTTCACTCTTAGTTTATGAAAATATTTTATGGTTATACATGCCGTACAGGTTTTTAGGGGGCGCGGTACCATTGTACAAGGAAAATTTTGCATAGCGTTTTGAAAGGACGGTATGAATTAAACCGGAGAATGTAAGCAAAAATATAGACAGGGGAGGGCGGGGAATGACAGTTGCATCAAAAGTAAAACAAACCCTGGCGCAGCTTAGGGGAGCCCAAAGCACCCTGAAGCTTTACTCGGCTGCTTCCCGGGACGAGGACGCAAAGGCTGCATTTATTGATGCGGCATCCGTAACCGGGGAAGTCATAGCGGACTTGGAGGACAGGCTGCGTACAATAGAATCACAGGAGCCACAATATAAAGGCAAGTAGAGGTGAAGTAGTATGCAGGATTGGATGGAAATTTTAATTAGGTCCGCGGCTTTATTTTTTATTGTATTTGTACTTATTAGGCTAATCGGCAAGCGGCATCCGTCCAGGGTCACACCTTTTTATTTTGTTGTTTACACGGTAATGTCACTTATAGCCGCGCTTATATCGGTAAACATAATCCAAAATGTTGTTTTCGGCCTTCTTGCCCTCGGGACATGGGCCGTCTTTGCGTTACTACTTGACTACCTGGCCTTAAAGAGCAAAGCAGTCCATGACCTTGTAAATGGAAAGGAGACAGTATTAATAAAGCAGGGAAAAATAATGGAGGAAAACTTAAAAAGAGCAAGGATGACAGGGGAGGAGCTTTTGAGGGAGCTCAGAAGAAAAAATATTTTCAACCTATCCGACGTGGAATTTGCCCTCTTGGAGACCACCGGCGAAATAAACGCAATGCTTAAATCGGACAAGGTGCCGGTAACCCCCCGTCACCTCGAGCGGAAAGTGGCACCTCAAAGCGAGCCCCAGACCGTTATCGCGGACGGAAACATCCTGGACCAGCCGCTGGCCAACATCGGCCTAAACAGGCGGTGGGTGCTTACCGAGCTGGAAAAGGCCGGGGTAGCCCTGGAAAACGTGTTCCTGGGTCAGGTGGATTCTTACGGTGACCTTTACCTGGACCTTTTTGACGATGCGGTGCAGCTTCCCCAGGCAAAGGTAAAGGACCTTCTGTACGCCGCCCTGGAAAAAAGCCAGGCGGATTTAACAGCCTTTTCCCTTGAAACGGAGAACGAGCAGGCGAAGGCCATGTATCAAAGAAATGCCGATAGGCTGAAGACTGTCCTGGAAAACATAAGGCCATATTTATTACGATAGAGGGTGATGAAAATTTCAAACAAGCAGAAGAAAAAACTCACTCCCGCACAGCAGCAGTACCAGGAGTTTGCCAAGCAAAGGGAGCCAAAGAGGCCGGTACTTAAGAACTGTTTAAAGGCATTTTTTGTGGGAGGGCTGATTTGTACCCTGGGCCAGGCCCTGCAGACGATTTTTATAACCTACTTTGGCTTTAACAAGGTGACTGCGGGCAACCCCACTTCTGCGGTGTTGATAATGCTGTCGGTGCTGCTTACCGGACTGGGGGTGTATGACCATATAGCCCAGTGGGCGGGGGCGGGCACCGCAATCCCAGTTACCGGCTTTGCAAATACAATGGCCTCGGCGGCCATAGAACACCGCAGCGAAGGCTACGTCCTGGGAGTGGGGGGCAACATGTTCAAACTATCCGGCCCGGTCATAACCTACGGGGTATTTTCCGCCTTCGTGGTAAGCCTTGTGAAGATTATAATAATGAAGTTGGGTGGTATGTAGATGCTAAAGGGACACCAATCCTGGTTTTTTCAAAACAGGCCGGTAATACTGGCCAGTTCCGCCGTAGGCGGACCCTTTGAGGCAAAGGGTGGGCTGGCGGAGGACTTTGACATACTGCATGACGACATGTGGCTGGGACAGGACAGCTTTGAAAAGGCCGAGAAAAAAATGCTGGAGGAGGCCTGTGAAACAGCAATACAAAAAGCCGGGATAAAGAAGGAAGATATAGATTTTTTCCTAAGCGGTGACCTGCTGAACCAGATAATATCCAGCAGCTTTGCCGCCCGCACCCTTGCGATACCTTACCTGGGGCTTTTCGGCGCCTGTTCCAGTTCAATGGAGGGGCTGTCCATAGCCGCGCAGCTGGTGGACAGCAAAGCGGCGGATTACGTGCTGGCAGCCACGTCCAGCCATAACGCCTCGGCGGAAAAGCAGTTCAGGTACCCCACCGAGTACGGGGCGCAAAAACCGCCCACGGCCCAGTGGACGGTGACCGGTGCCGGCGCTGCCCTGGTGGGCAGGGACGGCGAAGGCCCGCGAATTACATGCGCCACCATAGGCCGGGTGGTGGACATGGGCATTTCCGACCCCTTCAACATGGGCGCGGCCATGGCACCCGCAGCGGTGGATACCATACAGGCCCACTTCAGGGACCTGGAAAGGGACCCCACCTATTACGATGTAATAGCCACCGGTGACTTGGGAAGGGTAGGCTTTGAAATCGCGGGAGAACTGCTTAATAAACACGGAATGGATATCCCGGAGGATAGATTTACCGACTGTGGGATAATGATATACAAAGAGGACCAGCCGGTAATGGCCGGTGCAAGCGGGTGCGGCTGTTCGGCGACGGTTACCTATGGGCACTTTTTGCGGAGGATGCGGGAGGGTGAGCTAAAAAGGATTCTTATAGTCGCTACCGGGGCCTTGATGTCTCCAATGTCTTACCAGCAGAAGGAGAGCATACCCTGCATTGCCCACGCGGTGTCCATAGAAATGTAGGGAGGAAGGTAAGGCTATGGAAAAGTTTGTATGGGCCTTTATAGTCGGAGGGGCCATATGTGTTGTAGGACAGATAATGATGGACGTGTTCAGGCTTACCCCGGCCCATACCACCAGTACCTTGGTGGTGGTGGGTACCATACTGGGAGGGCTTGGCTGGTATGAGCCGCTGGTGGAGTTTGCCGGGGCGGGGGCCTCGGTACCCATAAGCAGTTTCGGCAATGCCCTGGTAAAGGGAGCCTTGGCGGAATATGAAATGAGCGGCATAGTGGGGGTGCTGACCGGTATATTTGAGGTCACCAGCGCCGGTATCTCCGCTGCCATAATATTTGCATTCTTGGCTTCGCTTATATTCAAACCCAAAGGCTGAAGCTGCTCGTACGAGGGGAGGTGTTAAGATTGACGGTAGCGACACAATTGGAGCAGGCCATAGCCAATATACAGAGCGCGGCGGCCAGCATGAAGACCTTTGCCGTGGAGACCGAGGACCAGCAGGCGAAACAGACCTTCCAGCACCTGGCCCAGACCCTGGACAGTGCAGTCCAGACGCTGAAGGACAGGCAAAGATACGTGGAAAGCCAGGAGCCTCAATACAGGAAATGACGGAGTAGGGACGGGATGCCGTCCCTTTTGGATTATCAAAGTAAATGTGGACTTATATGGCACAATCCGGTATTATGTTAGGTAGGGACGAGACAAAGAGCTTATACGGGAGGGATTGCAATGCGGCTGGATGAAAGGATAGAGGGCTATAAAGAGGATATAATAAAGTCCACCCAGGAGATTGTGGGGTTTAAGAGCCTAAAGGCGGAGCCGGAGGAGGGGATGCCCTTCGGAAAGGCCTTGAACGATACCCTGCTGTACTTCCTTGGACTGGCCGAAAACATGGGGTTCAAAACCAAAAACGTGGACGGCTATGCCGGGCATGTCGAGTACGGCGAAGGCGATGAGATAATAGCGGTGCTGGTGCACCTGGACGTTGTCCCGGAGGGGGACGGCTGGACCTATCCGCCCTATTCGGGGCATATTGCCGATAACAGGATATACGGCAGGGGCACAATAGACGATAAGGGTCCTGCCATTTCGGCGCTGTACGCCCTTAAAGCAATAAAGGATTCGGGGGTTAAGCTTAGCAAAAGGATAAGGATTATTGCCGGCCTGGACGAGGAAAGCGGCTGGGCCTGCATGGAGCATTATTTTAAGCACGAGGAAAAACCCATTGCCGGGTTTTCGCCGGACGCCGATTTCCCGATAATAAACAGCGAAAAAGGCATCCTTATTTTCAGCATGGAAAAGGACTTCGCACCGGGCGGCGGTGACGGGGTTACGGTTGAAAGCATCAAGGGAGGCCGTAGGCCGAACATGGTGCCGGATTACTGCGAGGCGGTGCTAAAAAGCGGCGATGCGAAGGCGTTGGAGGCGGCAGCCCAAAGGCTTACTGCCTATGCCGCCCAGAACGGGTACAATATGAAGGCGGAAACAGGTGCGGGGCGGGTTGTGATAAAATCCTACGGCGTATCTGCCCACGGCAGCACGCCGGAGAAGGGTCAAAACGCCATTGCGCAGGTGCTCGGTTTCCTTAACAGCATCAGCCTTTCGGGTGAAGGGGTAAGGGAATACATAAGGGACCTTGCCCAGAAGATAGGAACAGAGACGGACGGGAAGTCCTTGGGCCTGGACCTTGAGGACGAGGTATCCGGCAAGCTTGTGTTCAACCTGGGGCAGATAGAGCTTGACCAAAACCACGGGAAGGTTGTTATAAACATCAGGTATCCCATAAAGTACAAGGGAGAATATGTCCTTTCCAAGCTGAGAGAAGCCCTGGAAGGGACCGGGATAACCATTCCCGATGATGTATATGACCAGCCTCCGCTGTATGTTCCCGAGGATAATTTCTTGATACAAAAGCTGAAAAAGGTGTACGAAGAAGTAACCGGCCAAGAGGCAGAGCTCATCTCGATAGGCGGAGGGACCTATGCCAGGGCCATAGACAACGCGGTGGCCTTCGGGCCGCTGCTGCCGGGAAGGCCCGAGCTTGCCCATGAGAGGGATGAATACATAGACATTGACGATTTGATTACAATAACCAAAATATACGCAAGGGCCATGTATTCGCTTGCCGAATGATTCAAAAAAACCCATCCTATGGATGGGTTTTTTGAAAAGAAAAAGCCCGGGGTATACCCGGCCAAATCAATAGGGCTGACAGTATGTCAAGTGCTGTGACCTATTATATATCGAAGGCGAAGAAAATGATGATTATTATCAAAAGCAGAAACAGGGTACCCTGATTGCCTTTGAAGAAGCTTTCCATGTCTACCATAAAGAATTCACCCCCAAAAGTAGTCTGCAATATATGTTATTACTTGAACTATTATTTGGTGCATGCAATTACGAATTTTACAAGGAAGGGACAAGGGACGGTTCTTTGTCCCATTTTGGAAAGACATAAAGACAGGGGGACGGTTCTTATGTCTTACGGGTAAGACACGGGGACGGTACGCACTTTAAATAAAGGAGGAAGAGGAGATGATGAGTTTTAAGCATTACATAACCTGTATCGATGCCCACACGGCGGGGGAGCCCCGTAGAATAGTCACTTCCGGTTTTCCGCCGATCTATGGCAATACAATCCTGGAAAAAAGGGATTACGTGTTAAAACATTATGACCACCTGCGTAAGATGATTATGCTGGAGCCCAGGGGCCACAGCGGCATGTACGGCTGCATTATAGTTAACCCTGTAACCGATGACGGCGACTTCGGGGTCCTGTTCACCCATAACGAAGGTTTGAGTTCAATGTG
>JAAYEV010000110.1 GCA_012728565.1 Clostridiales bacterium | reverse complement strand
CAAGCGGCCCGTATTAACTAGCTCTTTAATTTTTTCATCAAGGGCCTTCCCGATACCCCTTACTTCCTTCAGCCTGTCCTGCCTGACCAGTTCCTCAATATCCTCGGTCAGCAGCTCAACGGTGCGGGCCCCGTTATAATATGCCCTTGACTTGAAGGGGCTCTCCCCCAGGAGCTCCAGCATGGTACCAATTTCGGTAAGGATTTGCGCTATTTCCTTCCTGTCCAATACGCCACCTCCCCGGTTATTTCCTGGCTGTATCCTTATACCTTGTAAGCGTCCCAGCCGTAATGAAAAAAACCTTCCGTCTATATATTCCCCGTTTCACCGCTCTTTACGCTGCGGCCGGCACAAGGCTTTAATTTCTCCCTTCCGCCGGCCGCTGCCCAAAGGTCCCTTCCAAAAGCCCCAGTATTTTTTCTACCGTACTTGGTATATCGGTATTGTCAATTACCAGGTCCGCCTGGTCCTTAATGCCCGAGTTCTCAAACCTCTCCCTGTCCCTTTGCACCCTTTTTTCAACCTCTTCGGGGGTATCCCCCCGGTCCCGCATCCTTTTTATCCTTGTTTGCTCCGGAACCTCCAGGTACACTATTTTGACCTTTCCGGGAAACATCCCCTTCAGTTTCTTGGCTCCCTCGGCCTCCAGCACCGTAATCCCCGTTAAATGGTCGGCCCTTTTAAGGCCGTAGCAGTTTCCCGAATACTCCACCCATTCCAGCAGGTCACCCTCATCCCTCATCCGGCAAAACTCGGCATCGGTTACAAACAGGTAATCGACGCCGTCAATTTCTCCCGGCCTTTTTTGCCGGGTAGTGACGTTTTTCAGCATGGGTATGCCGTATTCATCATTCAGTATCCGCCTTAGGGTGGTTTTGCCGGACCCGGAAGGGCCGGTAATGACTATTATCATATACTCACCGCCGTATTCTTGTATAAGTTAGATTATACCAGAGGGGGGATTTTTCCGGAAGGTAAGTCTCTATAAACGCACTTTCAGTATGAATTGACTACAAACAATGACGCATAGTATAAATGATGCGAAGCATCTAAACTTCGTAGTATGTCCATATATTGCATTACTGATAGGGAGCTTTCAGAACTATATTATGTTACATCAATGCAATAACTACTGACAATACCGTTAGTTAAAGATATAATAAGCCACACATCGTCCATATAGTCAACGCCCAAATGATATACAATAGTATTTTCAGGGTCAAAGTATGTATTGCTTATCTTAAAAGATGTTTTTGTGTTTGCATAGTGTTCTTCTTCACCAAGTAAAGAAATGATTTCTTCTTCTGTCATTCCAATAAGTTCATGCTTTTTAAACAAATCAGCAACTATTTTTGTTCTGGCGTTTGGTGCATCGAGCCATTTTTTCGCGGTGAAAGTGTGTTGATATCTATAAATACCAAAGCCAATCAGAACAGCGATTACTATCACAGCAATAAGGGAAAATATGATAGTGTTCCACATTTTTGCACGCTGCACCTGTTTCTGTACTTCTACTTCATCCACAGCATTTCCTCCTGTCAAGTATTAGGCAGAATACAAACAATTCTTGATTCACATTTTTCTACTAATGTTCATTATAACACGTTTTTAAAACACCTAAAAACCGATTAAAAACAGGGTACTGTCTTTTTAAGCCCCAAAGACAGTACCCTTAATTATGTGTATTTATATATAATTATTCCCTAGAATTTCTTATCTGTGCCTGGGCGGCAGCTATCAAAATAGACCAATTCCCATTTTTTACTATTATGGAGCACTTGTTGCGATCCTCTTATTAGCAATAGAATTTAATCTCATTTACTTTGAAATGGTTTTTCCACTCTTCACATATCATAAAATGCTGTGCAGCTATAATCTCCAGCATCTCATATAATTCGTTTTGCGGTATTCGGCTTAGATTATTAGCAACAATACATCCACCTGACGCCGTCAACCATATCTTAGTTGCATTGGGAGTTGGCTTTCCTTTGCCTATGTATATATGAATTGGTTCAAAGTTTTCATTCGACCAGAAATAAACTAAATATGAAGCAATTCTGAAAAGACTAGGCAATTTTTATCCCCCCATTCGCGGCATATCTATACAATAAATGTGCATTGCTACGCAAATATTTTTCAAATTTGTCAATCTCCTTATCTGTGAACCCTTCGCGTTTAATCCATGTATATGTTGGTAAAACACATCTAGCCGTATCAAAGCCTTCTTCAGTTGGACGCTCAAAGTGGACCTCTACACGTTGCATACCATCTTCTTCAATAATATGCGAATGTGTTACCTCCGTCTCATCAAATAAAATCATATAGGGGTACATCATAGATAAAACCTCCCTCAATCAAAATATTTCAAAGATAGTATACCATAATTATATGTTATACAAACTAATAAAAAACCAGTTAAACCCCGGGGTCCATATGCATCAAGAGTTCCGGGGTTTTTATATTTTTCGTCTTGGGCAGGTAATGACTATTATCATACACTCACCGCCGTATTGTAGTATTAAGCTGATTATACCAGGGAGGGAATTTTTCCGAAAGGCCGGTCATTATAAACGCTTTTCAGTATGAATTGACTATAAGCAACGATGCATAGTAATAAGAGTGTAAAGTAACTTGAAGTGAGTAATACGCTCTTCATACTACAAATTTCACGACTATATACTTCTATATCTGCCTTTAAATTTCTCAGCGATAAACTCCCTAAAAGAATCAAGATCATCAACATCTTTTTTCCTCACCAAAGATGCTTGGTTTGCTGTTAAATAAAAAATAAAATAGTCTTTATTTTCCATTAAGGCAAAGAATTGGTTATATTTTAACTCTCCCCTTGACTTAAGTGCCTTATTCACCATAACAATCCTGTCTTCAAAAAATTTTAAAGTATTAATGCTATCAAATGCACCCGTTTTATCTGTCTTTATTCGTTGTGCATTTTTCTTTTCAACTTTGAATAAAACAACGACAATTGCCAGTGCAAATAATAGAATCCAGCTTATAACGAGTTTTATGAAATTAAAATTGCCACTATCCGAAGTTACTATTATGCTTCCGGCCAAAGAAATTAATCCCAGTAGAGGAATTAAAACTTTATTCCTTCTAAAGGTTGCGATGTATAAAAACTTCCTATAGTCTTCCTTTGACATAGTTGTATTTATGATCATTTTAGGTTGTTCCATATTATCCCCCTGCTTAATCATAACAGTTTCTGGCGCACTTTTCTACTAATATGAACCAATACCCAAATTATAAGTTTTTATAATACGCGGCAGGATGCCGCGCGACTATTGCGTGTAGTTTCGTAGAACGTCTGGCACTCGCAACGTCCGCCAGCCTTAGATAACTCCTATCTTAGGCTGGTGGATGTGGGCAGGATAACCTCATGACCCTGCTCCAGAGCCTTTCCCCTTGCTATGCCCTTTTCGCCGAGTGCTTTGTTATATGATGGACCACTCCGCTGCAAAGTCTATACAAAAAAACCCTATGATTATCCTGAAAAATCCCAAGGGTGTGAATTACTTAAGTCTCTTGCTCCGTGAACAATAGTTAAACTGTGGAAAAAGAGCAATCTTCTTTACTGCGATAATAATTCTTTCGACAAATAATGAAGCATAGTATTCTGAATCTTTTGATATATAGTCTCTAATACTTTCCAGGTCTATTACTGCCGGTTCTGTCCATACTAACTTCATTTTTTTAATACCCTTTTTTTAACATCATCATGTGAAAGCACATTGCCACTCTCTGCAGCATCTAATCCGTCAATAATTTTTTTTCTTTACGTAAAACTGATACATTATATCATTCCATGTTGCTTTGTCCGACATATTATCAATCAGCTTTTTTGCCTCTTCCTTGGGATACTCATTATATTCACCTCAAATCAAAATATTTCCATATCATTATTATATCATAAACAGAATAATGCTATCACCTTGATTTTTTAAGAATTTAATCTTCAAAGAACATCCTTCTATAGAATGGTCTGTCATATAACGTGGCGCGGGTTTGCGAAGTCCTTGAGCCTTAGTGCTTGCACTTGGCGAAAGGATTTAGCAAACCTGCTGATAGGCGATGATGCGAGCGCTTTGCGCGAGCTAGCCTATCAGCGGGTGTAACTCGCGCCACGATAGGCAGACCAAGCGAGCGGCAGCAAGCGATGTCTGCCGTCACGGTAGACGCGCCGGTTACCCGGCGCACCCCGCACAGATCCCGGCGTGCGGAGCTACCGCACCGGGCTCCTCAGGTATACTCGCTTCCGTAATTGGTTATGTGCTGCAGGCACATAACTCTCTTGCTATTTTCTGCAGTGAGGTTTGCACCATTTATCCAGTCCTGCATGTCCGGTAGGTGTTTCCTTTGCAGACTACGTATACCTGTCAACCCCTTCCCCATGTAGTCGGCTCTCCCGACCTCGGAGTACTATGGGTTAATCCGACTTCCTATAGGTCTTCGGTCAGCCTCTTTTTCGATTATACTTTCCTACCAGTCAGTTAACTGGAACCTATAGGATATCCCAAGTTCCTGACGCTTCTCTCCACACATGCCACGTTCTTGGACCCCGGCAGACCCTCGGAAATCTCACCCTTAACGATTTCTCTGTGTTGGCTTCCGTGACGTTAAACACGTCGCCATCTGCTTTACCGTTTACGAGGCTCAATATGCTTCAGGAGTTACGGTCCTCCCTATGGCCTATATGGTTCTCTGTGTACGCTTCACCTAACTGTTGCCAGCTTCGGTGCAACACTCGGTATGGGTGGCTGGTTAGGCCTTACCCAATAGAGACTTTCACTCTATCAGAAGCGCCAAGCTTGCTTGGCGCACTAACGTTCCGGCTTCCCGATGCCCCTGAGCCGGACCCTCAG
The DNA here is from genome assembly GCA_012728565.1 of Clostridiales bacterium. Classification (GTDB taxonomy): domain Bacteria; phylum Bacillota; class Clostridia; order Ch29; family Ch29; genus JAAYEV01. Next base: position 4,310 of record JAAYEV010000110.1, on the reverse strand, counting down.
AGCCCTTCTTCTTTGGCGGTGCTTGCACCCGGCGAAGGGGTGTGGCGCGCATACTTCAGCCCCGCCCTTAATCCTTCCCCCGCTGCCCATGCTTTTCGCGCCGAATGGGAAGCCATGGTTATACGATGGCCCTTTTTCATTTAAAAACACTGACCAATTTAATTATGATCAGTGCTTAATGTCTATCTAGGACTCTTTTTACTTTTTCTTTTAGATGGGGAAGCTCATTCTGAACTACATTCCAGACCCTCTGGTTATCTACCCCTAAATAATCATGTATAAGAACATCCCTTAATCCTGCCATTTCACGCCATGGAATCTCAGGAAAGTCCTTTTTCAGTTCATTAGATATCTTTTTTGCTGCTTCTCCAATGACTTCCAAGTTTCTTATAACAGCATGTTGAATCATCTTTGTAATAAGATATTCTTCTTCTCCGCCCTTTGTAAAATCCTCAATGTTTTCGATGCTTTCAAGTATACTGATTAAATAAACCTTGTCATCTTTCATATTTCAATCGCCTCTTGTATAATTTTTTCTTTGATATACCAATGAACAGAATCCTCGGTAACAACATCAACTTTACGTCCCAATAGTTCTTCGAGATCGTTCTTCAAAGCAATCAAGTCAAATAATGATCTTCCCTCTTCAAGATTAACTATAACATCAACATCACTCCCAGGTTTATCTTCCCCCCTAGCAAATGACCCAAATACTTTAATCTCTTTAGCCCCATGCTTTGTAGCGATACTAAGAATTGAATCTCTTTTGCTACCAAGAACTGTATTCATATAAATCACCTCTAAGATTATTATACCTTATTCATACAATTGGACAAGCATTTTCGCTATTGTCTTTTATTGGGCTATCGTATAACGTTTCGGCTTCCCGACGCCCCTGAGCCGGACCCTCGGAGCCCTTCTTCCTTGGCGGTGCTTGCACCCGGCGAAGGGGTGTGGCGCGCAGGCTTCATGCTCTTCCCCAGAATCTTTCTTCATGACTTGGCTTATCCGCACCCTTGCGCAGATGCTTTGTTCTCCGAAGCCACACGCCCCTTAACTCAGAGTGCGACAGGACGTCGCACCCCTAGATTGATCTTTTTAACCTCTATTTCATCATATATAAAGAAGATGCATCAAGAGTTACTTTTCAAATGGTATTACTATTTTCTTCTTAAATAGTCCTCTGCCAATCAATAAAATGATTTTCCCGTCTTTTTCAATCTTTTAATAGACTTTCCCCATTCTTTTTCCAGCTTATTAATAATTGCATCATCAGGTATCCCTATAATTCCAATTGATGTTGCATTCTTTTTCATTGTTATACCTCCACGGTGTTGTTCTATTATTAAGTCGTAATATAACACTAATATGAACCAATACCAGGATTATATGTTTTATATCTTTTTGCATTCTTTTATCTTCTTTATATTTTGTTCTTAATGGATTACCTTCTGCTATATATTTATTTTGATTTTTGACATTCTATTGACAATAAGGTCTAATGGTGTTAGACTATATTTAGTTTAATGCTATTAGACCTAACCTAACGGAGGTATAAAGCCATGAAAAAATATAAGCTTGGTGAAATGGAGCAGCGGTTTGCCGATTTAATCTGGCAGCATGAGCCCATTTCCTCCGGGGAGCTTGTGAAGCTTTGTGAAAAAGAACTAAACTGGAAAAAGTCCACGACATACACAATGCTTAAACGGTTATGTGACAGGGGTATGTTTCAAAATCAAAAGAGCATGGTCACGGCGTTAATGACCAGGGAAGATTTTCTGGCGGCGCAGGGCGAACAATTCTTAAACAGAACCTTCGGCGGCTCCCTACCGCGTTTTTTTGCCGCCTTTACCCGTCGAAACAGGCTTAGCGAAAAGGAAATTTCAGAGCTCCAACGACTCATTGACGAGCATAGGGAGGAATAGCAATGCTGGATCGGATTTTTTTGCAGGTATTGAATATGAGCTATACCGCCGGTTATGTGATACTTTTTATCCTGCCGGCAAGGCTTGTGCTTCGTAAAGCTCCTAAACGTTTTACATTTGCATTGTGGAGCGCCGCCCTGTTTCGGCTTGTTTGTCCCTGGTCCTTTGAAAGCGTGTTTAGTCTGCTTGCCATCGGAGGCAGAACTGCCAAGCAATATCACCCCTTTCCTGATCAACATATGACCCTGGAAACGGTCCGAAATAGTACAGCAATAAACGGGGCCGGCGTGGTTTCGCCTAATATTTCCAATATGCCTGCCGTTTCCAATGCGCCTTCTGAACCGCTGCTTGATAATATTTTTACGCTGCTGTGGCTTGCCGGAATCGCGGTATTGCTAATCTATAGCGTTACGATGCTGCTTAAGCTGAAAAAACAGCTAAAGGATGCCGTGCATGACACGGGGAACGTATATCTCTCGGAGCACCTGTCCACTCCCTTTGTGATGGGAGTTATCCGTCCAAAAATCTATTTGCCCAAATCACTATCAGAAACGGAGAAGCGGTATATTCTCCTTCACGAAAAGACTCACATTCGTCAATTGGACCACGTGGTTAAACCCGTCAGCTTTCTTGTCCTTTGCATCCACTGGTTTAATCCGCTGGTGTGGCTGGCATTCTTCCTTTCCGGCAGGGACATGGAAATGGCCTGTGATGAAGCGGTCATAAGAGAGCTGGGGAAAGGTGTGAAAAAAGAATATTCAGTCTCCCTGCTTTCCCTTTCCACGGGACTGCCCATTGTGGGCGGCACCCCCTTAGCCTTTGGTGAAGGGGATGTAAAAAGCCGCATTAAAAATATACTGGGCTATAAAAAACCGGCCTTTTGGGTTATGGCGATAAGCCTTATTACCATCACTGCTATTTGTGCCGGGTTAATCCTAAACCCTAAACCCGCGGACGAACCTTCCGGATATGCCGGTAAACTGTGGCAGCATCGCACCGCCTATTTGGGAGACAATTCCGCCGTCGGTAATATTATAAATCTTCTTGAACTCCCCGAGGGCGCAGCTTATGACGGCTTTGAACTGCATACGGACCAGCGGCCCTATATGCTGACGGTTAATTTTAAAACGGACACGCAGACACGAAACTATTATACCAACTCTAAAAACGAAAAACCCTTTCAGATAAATGCCTGTATTTTGTTTTCTTTGATTGAAAATGTGGAGCACATTAAATTCAACCTGGACGATGGTGTCCATGACCCGTATTCCTTGCAGTACACCGCCGATTGGGCGGAGAGTATTGTGGGCGCCGACCCATGGGAAGAGAGCAAAACACTCCATGAATTTGAAGCTTTGCTTGCAAGGATTCATGATCATGTCCAAAGCGCTGTAGGTTCCATCGAAGGGGTAAAACCCGATGAATCTGCACAGGTAATCTGGGAGATCGCCGGCGGAGGGCCGGCGATTGTCGACCCCCTTGAGGCGGCACTCACCAAAGCAATTTTAGACCAAGAAATGAATACCTATTCCGAAAGCGATTTTATCTGCGAAAGCCATATAACATTGGCAACAGAAACCGTTGGTCCTGAGGAAAACGGCGATGGGATTGAAACAGTCACCGTCTATGCCATGGTGCTTATTCAAAGGTATAATTATACCGACAGCGGACTGGAGGAGGTCGGCGGGAGCCATATCCCCACGGCCATAACCTTTGATGTAGACGAAACAGGAAAACACACGCTGAAGGAATATTGGATTCCCCGGGGCGGAACATACTATGCCCCCGATATTCGGGCAAAGTTCCCGCCCTATACCTGGCAGGATGCGCTGGATACCCAGAAGTTTATTCTCGCGCAAATCCAAAACTGCTACGCGCAAGCCATCGAGCATAAAGGACTGGACACTGCCCCCATTATCGAAGGACTGTTTGAAACAATTATATCCTCCCCTGCGGCGTCTTCCAGTGTCGATGATTACATTGATGCCCACAGGCTGGTCTACCGGGAGCTGACCTATTACGGGGATTATACTCTGCGTTATATTTTCTCGGAATTCCTAAAAGGCGGCCAAACTGGGCTGAAGGGACATCTCATGCGCGCGGTAATGGATGATTTGATTGGCAATGAAAAACTACCGGTTAATGCGAATAACGGGCAGGAGTACTTTGACGCATGGTGTAAACACGGGAAGCAAAAGCTTCTATCCCTGGGGGAAGATGCGATGCGTGAGCATTACCCAAAATCATACCTTATGCTTTCAATGCTTTTAGGTACCTAGGTCCCGCACAAGTATCACCATATAGTAACAAAAGCCTGGGTCTTTACATACAAAGGCCTCAGGCTTTTTGACTTTTTCGTTATGACTTGGTAATGACTATTATCAT
>JAAYEV010000109.1 GCA_012728565.1 Clostridiales bacterium | reverse complement strand
CCTATATCCAGTACTCTTTTGCCGGCAAACATCCGCTCTTCGCTGTCCACATCCAGAAAAAACTCTATGGTCCTTTGGCCCATTTGGTACTGCCACTGGGCATAGGTTAACTCCCCCCGGTTTTGCAGGTTGAAGGGATGCCGGGGCAGCGGGAACAGCCTGTTTAAAGCCTTGCACAATAAAACCGGAAAGGTCATTTTTTACCCCTCCTCCTGCTGTCCGCCAACACTTTTATGACAAACACCGGCAGCGAAAGCATCCTTGCCGCCCTCCACGGCTGAGTTACAAGCCGGTAAAACCATTCAAGCCCTATTTTACGAAAAAACGCGGGGGCCCTTACCGCTTCGCCGGCCAGTACGTCGAAGCTTCCCCCTACCCCCATGGCAATCCTTACCCTCAACCTGTCCCGGTTGGAGTGTATCCATTTTTCCTGTTTTGGACTGCCCAGCGCAACGAAAAGCACCTCGGCGCCGGAGGAATTTATATGTTCCACAATGCCGGGCACTTCCCCTTCCTTGAAGTACCCGTGCCATGTCCCCTTTACCTTAAGTCCCGGGAACCGCCGGGATATATTGTCCGCGGCCTTTTCCGCTATCCCCGGCTTACCTCCCAGGAGGTATATGGACCTCCCTTCCCTGCCCAGCATTTCCAGCATTCCAACCATCAAGTCAAACCCGGCCACCCTTTCGGGGAGCGGGTGACCGTATATCCTGGACGCATATACAACCCCTATGCCGTCCGGCACCACCAGGTCCCCCGACCTCAAAATATCCATGAACTCCTTGTCCTTAACGGCGCTTACCACCATTTCGGAGTTGGGAGTATAAATCGCGCTTAGGCCCTCGGTATCCAGCAGCTCCTTCACCCGTGCCAGGGCGCCTTCCATGTCGATTCTGTCCACCGGCACCCCCAGTATATCCACCTTTTTTATTGCATCCATATAAATCTCCTTTACCCCTTATTACACTAATTCTACAAGTCCCAAACACTCCCTTGTCCCGCGGGACCATACCGCCGCACAAGAGTCCGCCGGCGCACTTCTTTTACCGGCCTTGATGTCACGTACAGGAAAAGTTATAGGTTCAAAAGTTCCAGCACCAGCTTGTCGTTCAGCTTTGCCTGCTGCTGCATCTCCTTCATCCTGGCAAGTATCTGCTGCCGAACCTTTTCCCGGTCCGCCCATACCCTTTGTATTTCCACCAGCAGGTCGCCCAGGTCCACGTCGGATACGCTGCCCACCGCCTTCATACCCAGCCGGGATAAAAACCCGTCTATCTTGGGGTCGTAGGAAATCCCCACCAGCGGAACGCCCTGTATGGCGGAAAAAATCAGCGAATGAAGCCGTACCCCCACCATCAGGTCCATCCTGCCCATCATGTCAAGCACTTCGCCGGGGGTTAACCTTCCGTCCACCGAGTAGGCATGGTTTCGCATAATTGACTTTATCTTCATTATGCACCGGTTGTCCTCGCCGTAGTGAAAGGGTATAAACACCACCTGGAAACCAAGTTCCTCTATGAGGCTGTCGGCGGTCCTGGCCATTATTTCGTTGAACCCTTCCGCACCTTTCCAGTCCCTGACCGAAAATCCCACCACCGGCCGGTCTTTTTGCACCCCCAGCTTTTCAAGGACTTCCATGCCCCGGCTGCTGCCCGGCGGCTTTAAAGTAACCACCGGGTCGGAGGTCATGTACATGGGCGGCCGGTTCACGCCCATGCTTTTTAAATCCTCCATGGACTGCTGGTCCCTTACGGTAATTACATTTACCCGGTT
>JAAYEV010000108.1 GCA_012728565.1 Clostridiales bacterium | reverse complement strand
GTATGTTCCCGTCAAAAAGTCATTGTTTGCCGAAAAGGAAGTTTTTGACGAGGCCGCCATGGAAAAGCTGTCCCGCTCGGAAGAGCTGTGGGCGGCGGTTAAAGAGTGCAGGGACCTCGAGGCAAGGCTTAACGCTCTAAGGAGCGAGGAAATGAGGCTTCTGAGCACAGTGGAGCTTCTCAAGCCCTGGGAGGGGCTGGACATTCCTGTGCAGGAGATAAAATCCACCGAAAAAGTGGCCCTTTTCACCGGCAGCCTGCCGGCGGACGCGGTGGATACGGTTAAGGCACAGCTTAACGAAAAGGTGCCCGAAAGTTCACTTCAAGTGGTAAGCACCGACAGGGAGCTTGCCTACGTGCTGCTTGTATATAGAAAGTCGATGGAGCAGCAGGTTTCGGAAATACTAAAGGACAACTCATGGAGCAAGATTGACCTGCCCCCGGTGGAGGGTACGCCGGCCCAAGCGATAGAGCAGGCGGCCAAGAAGCAAAAAGAGTTTGAAGATATAAGGCGGCAAATAGCGGAAAAAGCCGCCGGGCTTTCGGAACAAAGGCCCAACCTGGAAGTGGTGTATGACTACTACAACCTGGTTTCGAGTAGGGCAAGCGTTGCAAGGACCGCCGGCAACACCAGGGAAACCTTCTACATGGAAGGCTGGGTTGCGAAACCGGATATGGAAAGGATAGAAAAGGCCGTTCTTAAGAGGCTTCCCGAAGCCTACATCACTTTCAGCGATCCCGGCGAAGAGGACGATGTGCCGGTGGTGCTCAAAAACCCGGCCCTGGTGGAACCCTTCGAGATGATTACCGATTTGTACAGCCCCCCGGGCAAGGGTGACTTTGACCCCAATAAGCTGGTTTCAATATTCTACTTTATATTCTTCGGCATGATGATCAGCGACGCAGGGTACGGAATTGTACTGACACTTTTGGGGCTTTGGGCGCTCAAGACCCTTAAACCCAAGGGAATACTCAAAAAACTTATGGGGCTTATTACCCTGGGCGGTATTTCCACCGTTTTCTGGGGAGCCATGTTCGGCGGATGGTTTGGCGACCTTTTCAAGGCACGGCCGCTGTGGATGAACCCGCTGGACGACCCGATGAGCCTTCTTATGGTCAGCTTTGTACTGGGAATAATACAGATTTTTGTCGGCCTTGGAGCCGCCGCGTACAAGAACATTAAATCCGGTAACGTGCTGGATGCGGTATTCGACCAGGTTCTTTGGGCGGTACTGCTTGTAGGCCTTATCATGTTTGCGTTCCCGCAGCTGGGGGGAGTGGCGAAGGTAATATCGGCAGTGGGAGCCGTAGGCCTTGTGCTTACCCAGGGCCGAAGCAAGAAGAACATCTTTGGCAAGCTTACATCGGGAATCTTGAGCCTGTATGACGTTACGGGATACTTGAGCGATGTACTTTCCTATTCGAGGATACTTGCCCTTGGTCTTGCCACAGGAGTTATAGCCATGGTAATAAATACAATGGCCAAGATGCTTGGCGGAGGTATTATAGGCTATGTGCTTATGGCGGTGGCGCTGATTATAGGGCATGTATTCAATATAGCAATAAACGCTTTGGGAGCATACGTTCATTCCAGCCGTCTGCAGTACGTTGAGTTCTTCGGCAAGTTTTACGAAGGCGGCGGGAGAACCTTCAATCCTTTTATGGTGAAAACAAAATATACCAACTTAAAGAGTGAGGAGGAGTTTTAATGGAAGTATTGGAACTTAAACTAGCATTAACCCAAGGTCAGTTTCTGTCGGTTTTAGGTGCGGCCCTTGCAGTGCTTCTGGCGGGCATAGGCTCCGCGATAGGAGTTGGGATAGCGGGTCAGGCCGCTGCGGGCGTTGTTACCGAGGACCCGAGCAAGTTCGGCCAGACGCTGCTGCTGCAGGCGCTGCCGGGAACACAGGGTATATATGGTCTACTGACGGGATTTGTAATAATGCAAAAAATAGGACTTATCGGTGGGAATATTGCTGATGTTTCAACCGCGAGCGGCCTTCTTATCCTTGCTGCGGCGCTTCCGATAGCCTTTGTGGGACTTTTCTCGGCCATTGCCCAGGGTAAGGCTGCTGCATCGGGCATGGGGATTGTTGCCAAAAGGCCCGAGGAGCTTGCAAAGGGTATAACCTACGCCGCGATGGTTGAGACCTATGCCGTGCTGGCGCTTCTTGCATCGATCCTTATGATATTCGGAATCAATATTTAAGGGAGTGTCCTAAATGGAGGGAATGGAGAGGATTAGAGAAAGCATATTGGCGGAAGCAAGGACACAGGCGGAAGCTATTATAAAGGAAGCCGAAGACAAGGTTAAGGAAATGGAGATTCAGGCCGAAAAAAGGGCGGAGGAATTAACCAAGAACCGCCTTGAAAGGGCGGAAGTAGAAGCCCAGGAGGCCCAAAAAAGGATGCTGTCCATGGCGGAGCTGGAGCTTAAAAAACAAAGCCTGGAAGCAAAACAATCCATTATAGACCAGGCCTTCGACAAAGCCCTTGTAAAGCTTAACAACCTCCCGGAGGAAAAATACGCCGCCATGATAGTTTCGGCTCTTGGCAGCGTTGGTATAAAAGGCGGGGAGGAACTGATTGTTCCGCCGCAGGACAGGGAGAAATTCCAAAAGGGCCTTTTGAAGAAGATAAACGACAAACTTGGTTTTGAACTGAAGCTGTCGGATGAAGACCGCGGCATACAGGGCGGTTTTATAGTGAAAGTTGATGGAGTGGAAATAAACAACTCCTTTGAAACATTACTCAGGATGGAGAGGGAGAAAGTAGAGAGCGAAATTGCGGATATCCTTTTCCAACAGTAAGGAGGGACCCCAATGAGGGATAAGATGTACCTATACGCAGTCGCCAGGGTAAAGGCCCTGGAAAACAACCTCCTTTCCAGAAGTACGGTGGACAGGATGCTGGAAGCCCCGGCTCCGGAAGAAGCCCTCAAAATCCTCGGGGAAACCGATTACGGCAACTATTTCGGAGAGGTGGATAACGTATACGACTTTGAAAAGGCCCTTGACCAAGGTTTAAGGGCGGCATACAAGGTAATAGACGATTCCACCGGGGACCGGAGGTTTACACTCCTTTCCAGGCTGAAATACGATTTCCACAACCTCAAGGTGCTCATGAAGGAAAAGTATCTCGGCGAAGACTACAGGTCCATCCTCTCCCATACCGGGTCAATAGGCGTGGAGACGCTGCGCAAGGCGGTGGACGACAAGAACATGACGGGGTTTAACCCGCATATCAGGGATGCCTATGAAAAGGCCGACACCGACTTCGAGCTGAACGGCGACCCAAGGAGAATAGACTTGATACTGGACCGCGGACTTTATGATTACATCTACGAACTGGCGGTCGAAATAGGGGATGAAGACCTTATTGACCTTGTGAAAACCGAGATTGACCTTTTGAATATCAACACGCTGCTTCGGGTAAGGAAGATGGGCGAAAGCGTAAGGCTGCTGGAGATGGCGCTCATAGACGGCGGCTTCCTGGACCGGTCGGTATTTTTAGGCGCCATGGGAGAGCCGGCAGGCAGCTTTGCGGATAGGCTGTCTTCCACCAGGTATGACAGGGTGGCGGTTGAAGGCATAGGGGCATGGATAGACACCGGCAGCTCCACCGTGCTAGAAAAAATGTCGGATGATTTACTCCTTAATATGGCTAAAAAAGGCAAGTACGCAGCCTTCGGTGTTCTGCCCATAATCGGGTACCTAAGGGCCAAGGAGAACGAGGTCCGGGTGGTCAGGATGATTATGGTGGGTAAGATAAACAGGATACCGGCGGACACTCTGCGGGAAAGGTTGCGTGATCTATATGTATAGGGTAGGAGTTATTGGAGACAGGGATACGGTGCTTGCTTTCAAAGCCCTCGGCGTGGACATCTTCCCGGTTGTTAGTCCCGAGGAAGCAAAAAAAGCCCTAAGGGCGATGGCGAGGGAAAAGTACGCGGTTATATTTGTAACCGAGCAGGTATCCGTCCAGATTGATGATATGATAGGCGAATACGAAAACGAAGTCCTTCCTGCCATAATACCGATACCCAACAACCAGGGTTCTCTTGGTGTAGGGCTGAAGAGGATAAGAGAATCCGTTGAAAGGGCCATAGGAGTGGATATATTCTTCGAAAGAGAGGGAGAAGAGAATTGAAACAAGGTAGAATAACCAAAGTTTCCGGTCCCCTGGTAATGGCTGAAGGCCTCGAAGACGCCAAGATGTTTGACGTTGTAAGGGTTGGTAGGCAGCGCCTGATAGGGGAAATAATAGAGCTGAGAAGCGGTGTGGCCTCGATACAGGTTTACGAGGAAACCGCGGGCCTAAGCCCGGGAGACCCGGTAGAGGGCACCGGAGCCCCGCTAAGCGTTGAACTGGCTCCCGGTATGATGGAAGGTATCTTTGACGGTATACAGCGGCCGCTGGACCTTATAAAGGAAAAGGTCGGGGCGTATATCACCAGGGGCGTTGAAGTCCCGGCCCTGGACCATGAAAAGAAATGGGACTTCGTACCCACCGCAAAGGTCGGGGACGAGGTCACCGGCGGGGACATACTGGGGGTTGTCCAGGAAACCATACTGGTGGAGCACCGGGTAATGGTTCCCCACGGCATAAAGGGTAAAATCAAGAAAATAAACTCGGGCCCGGCCACAATTGTGGATACAATTGCCGAGATTGAAACGGAAGACGGGGTCAAAGAGGTGCAGATGCTGCAGAAGTGGCCGGTAAGAAAGATAAGGCCCTATAAGGAGAAACTGCCTCCCGTCCAGGCAATGACCACCGGCCAGAGGGTTATAGATATGTTTTTCCCGGTGGCAAAGGGCGGGGTTGCATGCATCCCGGGACCCTTTGGCAGCGGTAAGACGGTGGTGCAGCACCAGCTGGCCAAGTGGGCGGAAGCGGACATTGTTGTGTACATTGGCTGCGGCGAGCGCGGGAACGAAATGACCGACGTGTTGATGGAGTTCCCGGAGCTAGTGGACCCGAAGTCGGGGGAGCCGCTCATGAAGCGTACCGTGCTTATAGCCAACACCTCCAACATGCCGGTTGCGGCCAGGGAGGCATCGATATACACCGGCATAACCATTGCCGAGTACTTCAGGGACATGGGCTACAGCGTCGCCCTGATGGCGGACTCCACGTCAAGGTGGGCGGAGGCCCTGAGGGAAATGTCCGGCCGTCTTGAGGAGATGCCCGGCGAGGAAGGTTACCCGGCTTACCTGGCATCCCGTATCGCCGAGTTCTACGAGCGGGCGGGAAGGGTTGTATGCGCCGGGAGCCAGCACCGTGAAGGCTCGGTAACCGCCGTAGGAGCGGTATCACCCCCCGGCGGCGACCTGTCCGAGCCGGTTACCCAGGGAACCCTGAGGGTTGTCAAGGTGTTCTGGGCTCTGGACGCATCCCTTGCGTACAGCCGTCACTTCCCGGCGATAAACTGGCTTACCAGCTACTCGCTTTACCTGGATACGCTGGAGAACTGGCTGAAGGAAAACGTAAACCCCGAATGGGGCGAACTGCGTGCCGAAGCAATGAGGCTGTTGCAGCTTGAGTCGGAGCTGCAGGAAATAGTGCGGCTGGTGGGTATAGACGCGCTGTCGGTCAAGGACAGGCTGGTACTGGAGGTAGCCAAGTCCATCAGGGAAGACTTCCTGCACCAGAACGCGTTCCACGAGGTGGACACCTACGCGTCGCTCAAAAAACAGTTCGAGATGCTAAAGACCATCCTGGTGTTCTACCACGAGGCGGAAAAGGCCATGGAAGCCGGTGCTTCCTTTAAGGACGTGGAGACCCACCCGGTGAGGGAGAGGATATCCAGGATGAAATACTACAAGGAAGAAGAGATGGACAAGATAGAGGCTGTCAAGGACGAGGTAAAGAAGGCACTGGAAAGCCTGGTTTCGGAAGAAGGGGGTGGGCTGAGTGCTTAAGGAATACAGAACCGTTAGGGAAGTTGCGGGTCCGCTTATGCTGGTTGACGGGGTAGACGGAGCCCGTTACGACGAACTGGTGGAGATAGAACTTAAGGGCGGCGAGCTCCGAAGGGGCAAGGTGCTGGAGGTAAACGGCGACAAAGCCCTCATACAGCTGTTCGAGGGTTCCTCCGGTATTAACGCCAACGAGTGTAAGGTAAGGTTCCTGGGCAAGGGAATAGAGCTGCCGGTATCACTGGATATACTGGGCCGTGTATTCGACGGTTTCGGAAGGCCGAGGGACAACGGGCCGAAGATTATACCCGAAAAAAGGCTTGACATAAACGGCGCACCGATAAACCCCACCGCCAGGGACTATCCCTCGGAATTCATACAGACCGGTGTATCGGCAATAGACGGGCTTAATACGCTGGTTAGGGGACAGAAGCTGCCCATATTCTCCGGGTCGGGTCTTCCCCACTCGCAGCTTGCGGCGCAGATAGCCCGTCAGGCGAGGGTGCTGGGCACCGAGAGCAAGTTCGCCGTTGTGTTCGCGGCCATAGGTATTACCTTTGAGGAGGCCAACTACTTTATAGAGGACTTCACAAGGACAGGGGCCATAGACCGTTCGGTACTGTTCATAAACCTGGCCAACGACCCGGCCATAGAGCGTATCGCAACGCCCAGGATGGCGCTTACCGCGGCGGAATACTTGGCCTATGAGAAAAACATGCACGTCCTGGTAATCCTGACCGATATAACCAACTACTGCGAAGCCCTAAGGGAGATTTCGGCGGCCCGTAAGGAGATACCCGGCAGAAGGGGTTATCCCGGTTACATGTATACCGACCTCTCCACCATTTACGAGAGGGCCGGAAGGCTTATAGGCGCGGAAGGCTCGGTCACCCAGATACCGATACTGACCATGCCGGAGGACGACAAGACCCACCCGATACCCGACCTTACCGGTTATATTACCGAGGGGCAGGTTATCCTAAGCAGGGAACTGTACCGCAAGGGTGTTATGCCGCCCATAGACGTTCTGCCGTCGCTGTCCCGGCTTAAGGACAAGGGTATTGGTAAGGGCAAGACCAGGGAAGACCACGCCGATACCATGAACCAGCTGTTTGCAGCCTACGCGAGGGGTAAGGAAGCCAAGGAGCTTGCGGTAATCCTCGGCGAGGCGGCCCTCAGCGATACCGACAAGCTGTTTGCGAAATTTGCCGATGAGTTCGAGAAGAGGTACGTTTCCCAGGGTGAATACGAAAACCGCTCCATAGAGGAAACGCTGCAGATAGGCTGGGACCTTTTGGCCATACTGCCCAGGGCGGAGCTTAAGCGAATCAGGGACGAGTACCTTGACAAATACCTGCCCGAGAAAAAGGAGTTGTAGGCCGTGGAAATACGAGTCAATCCAACCCGGATGGAGCTTTCAAAGCTCAAGAAAAGAATTGTGGTTGCGAGGAGAGGCCATAAGCTCTTGAAGGACAAACAGGACGAGCTTGTCAAGAAATTCATCGATATGGTGAAGGAGAACAAGAGCCTCCGGGAGGAAGTGGAGAAGGAGCTTCAAGACGCCTTTGGACACTTTGTAATGGCCAGGACGCTCATGTCGGACCAGGTACTGGAGGAGAGCCTCATGTACCCGGTGGGCAAGGTGGATATCAAGGTGGCCCAGAGGAACGTGATGAGCGTGCGCATTCCGGATATAAATATAGTCTCCGGCGGCGATGAGAAGGACGACAATGGGAAAAGCCCCTTTGCCTACGGTTTCGCCGGCACCTCCGCAGAGCTGGACCGTTCCATTTCGATCTTGGCGGGGATACTGCCAAAGCTTCTCAAGCTGGCGGAGCTGGAGAAGGGCTGTCGGCTTATGGCCATTGAGATAGAAAAGACCCGGCGCAGGGTGAACGCGCTGGAGTATGTAATGATACCATCAATGGCGGAGAAGATAAAATACATCACGATGAAGCTGGACGAGAACGAGAGGGGCAACGTTACCCGGCTGATGAAAGTCAAAGACATGATGATGGAAAAATAATAAAGTATAGACAAGGGGACGGTTCTTGTGTCTGCGTAGGGATAGACAAGGGAACCGTCCCCTTGTCTGTCCCTGTCTATGCGGGGTGAGAGTATGAAGAGAAAGGATATAACGCCCCTTAAGTATGTGGGCCTAATACTGCGGCTGGGGCTTTCCATGGCGCTGCCGGTTGTTTTTGGGGTGCTTGCGGGAAGATACCTGGACCGGCGGCTGGGCACCGGAGGAGTACTGCTGGTTATTTCAATAGCCATTGGCATTTTAACATCCTTCAGAAACCTGTACCATCAAGCAAATAAAATTACCGGCAAAAAATAGCCGGTTTTTTTATTTTGCATAAAATGATTGTGGGAAACTCATGCCCGAACAGGCAAGTTTTACAATAGCAAATGTGGTATATGGAAGAAATCTATTATGAAATACTAGTATAAACGGGGACCTAAAAGAGCGGCGTGCGTCGGGCGGTATATTTTACCGGGTTTGGGCAATAATCGAAAAGGCTTAAATCCCGGGAGGTGGATGCTTTGAAAAGAAAAGTAATTTTTGCTGCGGCGTTATCGGTTTTTTTATGTGCTGTATTCGTGGTTTCCAACGCGGTCAGCGTGTTCCGGACCCAGGCGGGGGGCGGGGACATGCTTGTCAAGGCCTTTGGCTGTTCCGGGGCCGCCATAGTGGAGACGAATATCAATGCATATGCTTCGGCGACGGATGTTTTCCTGGACAAGGACGAGGTTGTCGAAATGGTTAAATCCCTTGCCGAAGGGCTGGACCTTGACTATGAACAAGCCGAAAGGGTGGAAAATTTCAGCGAAGATTACAACCAGCTTTCGGTCATCGGGAAAAATGAAAAAGGGTACAGCGTCGTCATAATTGTGCATTCGATGGACTTTACAGGCATTGAAGACGGGCCGGGCGGCTTTGAGAGCAACATAGTGGTTGATGTCGCCCTGGGCAGCGACCTGGAAGAACTGCCGCATATCGAAAGAAAAGTGAAAGACCTGGTGGAGGGGTATATGGAAGGGGCCCGCACCAACTGCTGCATAGTGGGCAGTTACGCCGAAAAAGTTCCCCGGGACAGCATCGAGGCAATCATAGGTTCCATTTTGCAGTCGGCCGGCGCATCGGAGGTGGAAAGGGCCGTATATGACGAGTTTGTCAGCGTATCCGCCTATACGCCCGATATTGGTCGCTACGTTGAAATGGGGGAAAACAGGGTAAACCTGAATGTTGCGATGAGGTACAATTCCTTTGAAGGCAAGACCTACATATGGCTTGGTTCTCCGGTCATATCCCTGGAATACTAAGCGGTTTAACAGAACGGGAGGATGCAAATTGCCAAAATTAGTAGTAGAGACCGGGCCCCCGCTGAAGGGGACTGTTAGGATAAGCGGCGCAAAAAACGCAGTACTGCCAATCATAGCTGCAAGCCTTTTATCAAGCGACAGGTGTATACTGGATGAAACCCCGATGCTGGACGACGTGGAGATAATGTGCGAAGTCCTGGTATCGCTTGGAGCGGATATTAAAAGGGTCTCGGGCGGCAGGATTGAGATAAATTCAAAGGGAATAGACAACCATGAAGCGCCCTACGAACTGGTACGGCGGATGAGGGCGTCCTTCCTTGTGATGGGTCCAATGCTGGCCCGGCTGGGGAAGGCAAGGATATCCCTGCCGGG
>JAAYEV010000107.1 GCA_012728565.1 Clostridiales bacterium | reverse complement strand
CGTGATGTTTCTCGCTTCCTACGTCAATTCCGATAATCAACGTCTTCTCTGTGATTTGCATTATTCTTTCGTTCTGGGTATACTTCATATTAGATGCCTCCTGTGTTTTTGATTTGTGGTTACTTCTCGTGCAACTCACATATCAAATTCTACAGTGTGGCATCTTCTTTTTCAAAGTCCATTTTATTTCACTACAGGAATGCTCCTTTTTATTTTTATAGTTATATAATACCTTCACTGGAGGATAATAAAACAACGTTTTACTGAAATACAGTGAACTTTGCAAGATCCGAAGAAGAATTACTGAAAACATGTCCCATAGGGGCCTCCAACAGTACAGGGCCATGCTGAAATATGTTATACTAAGGGGGCACAAAATTCTTGGAGGAGAAAATACATGATTCTTAATTTCATAAAAACAAGCCCTGCCCAGAATACAACGGTCCTAATAACAAGCTTCTGTCCCAAAAGCCGTTATTTAAAAATAGCTGAAACAGCTATGAAATACGAGTTTTTGCATGCTGAACAGGTGGGATTTATTGTGCCGCCATTCAAAAAAGCATCGGTCCTGGGATTGGAAATGGCGGGCGGAGAGTTTTGCGGGAATGCCACTTTGTCAGCGGCGGCTTATGCTGTTTTTAAAGGATTAGCCGAGGGAGAAGTCTTTGGCATTGATGCTTCCGGTGCGGCTGAACCTATAAGATGCAAAGTCCGAAAGCTTGATGACCATTGTTATAACGCAAGCTGTGTGATGCCGCCTGCCAAGCGGATTCAGGAATTGAAACTAAACCTGGGGAATAAAACTATAATAGGGCAGGTAATCGAGCTGGATGGAATAAGCCATTTTGTCTTCCCGGAACATGAGGGCTTCACGCAATACCCGGATGTGGCGGCAGCCCTGAAACAGCTTGTTGATGCGGACGCCATAGGTGTCATACCATTTAAGACTATAAAAGATGATACATACAGCATAAAGCCTTTCGTGCATGTTAAAAAGGTAAATAGCAATGTTTTTGAACGGGGCTGTGGTTCAGGAAGCCTGGCTTTGGGGATGTATCTTAACAAGGTTTTCGGCATATCAAAAAGAATTGAAGTGGTTCAACCCGGAGGGGTTATAGGGGTGGAAATGGGCAGCGAATACTCCATTTCAACAGACGTGGTATTTACATGCGAAGGAATAATAATGGTTTAGATAATTTATGTCAATAGTAAAAGTGGACCTAAAAGATTAAATGTAAATTGGATGGGAGGGATTCATTATGAAAAGAGATAAGGGCGGATAGACCGGTTTATTGCATGATAGGTTATTGTAGTAATAATAAAAACATGGGGGTATTTGGTATGATTCTGTTTATAGTGATTGTTTACATGTTATTAATGCTGGGAATTGGCTGGTGGAGCGGCAAACACTATATCAAGGGGATGACGGACTTTTTACTGGCCGGCCGAAGGCTTGGGGTTTGGATGTGTGCCGCAACCCTGGCCGCTACGCATTTCGGCGGCGGAATGGTTATGGGGGGCAGTGAGTACGGTTTCAACCACGGCTGGTCGGGGGCATGGTACGGCGTATCCTGCGGTATAGGCATACTCTTTTTGGCCTTTACCACTGCATCCAAGTTCAGGGAGTTATCCTTTTATACGGTACCGGACTACCTTGAACAAAGATACGGCGGAAAAACCATCCGGATACTGGGCTCATTACTCTCCCTTGTAGCGCTGATAGGAATACTGGCCGCCATGGTACTTTCCGCAAGGGGCGCCCTGGGAATACTGGGAATCACCGGCAACACCGGCGCAGTCCTTGCCACACTGGTATTCATTGTATACACCACCTTCGGCGGCCTTTGGGCAGCGTCAATAACCGATGCCGCTCAATTAATAATAGCCACCCTTGGAGTTGTATTCGCCGCATTCCTAGTACTGTCACAAACAGGGGGCATGGCCAACCTTACCGCCATGCTGGCCGCAAAAGGAGTGGAACCAGGATATTTCAGCTTCGGGGGCCTCGGGTTGTCAAGCATCATGTGGCTGCTGCTGCCCACGGTTATGTACACCCTTATAGGCCAGGACTTCTACCAGAGGTTGTTCGCGGCAAAGGACGGGAAAGTGGCCAGAAACGCATCGGTACTCGGCGGTATTCTACTGGTGATAATCAGCTTTTTCCCCACCATTATTGGCATGGGAGCAAGAGCGTTATCCGACCTGGAAAGCGGGAGCAACGCCTTTCCATGGGTGGTTAACAACCTGATGAATCCGGTAATAGGGGGAATAGTCTTAGCCGCCATATTGTCTGCAATAATGTCCACGGCAGATTCCCTGTTGACAGCTGCCACATCCCATATAGTAAAAGACTTTTGGATAGAGACATTCAAAATGGACGAGATTAGAGATGAGAAGAAGCTGCTTAAAATATCCAGGAACTTCACGTTTATAATCGGCATACTTGGCCTTTTAATAGCGCTTATTATGCCCGGAATAATTGACGCACTTATTTATTCATATACCATGTACAGCGCCGGGGTATTCATACCGGTAATAGGCGGAGTATTATGGAAGTCGGCCACCCGGCAGGGGGCCTTGGCATCGCTTATAATCGGCTCATTGGTTGCCCTGTGGGGTATACTGACAAGCGCCAATATCTTTGGGGTACCGGCAGAAATATATGCGGCTTTGGTGTCCTTGGCAGTGTTTGTGGTAGTATCGCTGGCTACACAGTCCAGGACAAAGGCAAGCCAATAATAATTCCCCGGCTGAAACAGCCGGCAAAAGACCTATAAGGGTCGCAGACCCTTAATCGCAGCGGCTTGTTTGGGGCCGGTAACGTTCAATAATTGTGAAGAGAACGGGGGCTGCCGCCGAATCTCCTCGGCGACAGCCCCCGTTTTCATACAGGGATTCAAGGTTAAGTATTATGTTCAGACACTCATTTTACTTTGGATTTTATAACATCGTAGCCAAGCTTATTAATCGAACTCTCGATTTCATCTATTGAGACTTTATCTTCGTCAAAGTCCAATTTTACTTTACTCGAGTTAAATGATATTTTTACCGTATCCTTATCGACACCGTCTAAACTCTTTAGCGCGCCTTCGATTTTTAGCATGCATGATGGACATGCTAAAGTTTCCAATTGGATTGTTGCCGATTTCATAATAAAATCTCCCTTCATTAATTATTTTTTCGATTGAATTTCTTTCAGCCCATCTCCTTTTGATTAACTGTATTCATTTTGGCTAAAGAAAACCCTTTGAGTTAAGTGAAACTTCTGCTTTTATTATATTACCTTAGTTTGTAACGCAGTAACCTCATACCGTTAAGAATTACTACTAAAATACTGGCTTCGTGTACCAGCATGCCGATTGACATATTCACCCACTCACTGAATAGCAAACCTGCCAGTAACACTAATACAACACCCAGGGCAATAAAAATGTTTTGTTTCATATTTCTGGCCGTAGCTTTTGTTAATCCAAGGGCATGCGGTAAACGGCTAAAATCCGAATTCATTAAAACAACGTCTGATGTTTCAATAGCTACGTCTGTACCGCCTCCCATGGCAATACCAATATTCGCTAAAGCTATTGAAGGGCTGTCATTAACACCGTCTCCAACAAAGGCAACTATTTGGCCCTTTTCTTCAATCAACTTCTTGATATACGCCGATTTATCTTCGGGTAACATGTTTCCATGGGCCTCGGTTAGGCCCAGTTCACGGCTTACCACGTCAACAGTCCCTTGGTTGTCACCCGATAGCATAATAAGATTCTTTACTCCTAATTTCTTTAGCCTCAGCAGGTCCTCTTTAACGCCCGGACGTATCCGGTCACGAACACCCATCAATACTTTAAGTTCACCGTCGACTGCGGCCAACACGAGCGAGTTCCCGGCCTTTTCAAAGCGAGCGATATCAGCCCTTGCTTTTTCATCCAGTTTAACATTTTCCCTTTCCATTAAGGCAGCATTACCAACGGCGATTTTATGTCCGTTTACACTGGCTACAATTCCGCCGCCCTTTACAACTTCTGTATTTTCAACTGTAGAAAATGTCGTTTCACCAATCTCCTCCAGTACCGCTTTCGCCAACGGGTGGTCTGACTCCCGTTCAACACTTGCAAGATATCCTAAGGCTTCATCAATGTTGTCCCCGTAATATTCTTTTTCTGCAACCGACGGCTTTCCTACGGTCAGTGTACCTGTTTTATCGAATACAATTGTATCCAGTCTGCTGAAATCACTAATTACTTCACTGCCTTTTAGCAGTATTCCATTACGTGCACCATTTCCTATACCTGCAACGTTAGATACCGGTACACCTATGACTAAAGCACCCGGACAGCCTAGAACAAGAATGGTAATCGCCAGTTCTATATCCCGCGAGAGTATCCAAACTATAAACGCTATGACAAGTACTGCCGGTGTATAATATTTCGCAAAACGGTCAATAAAACGTTCCGCTTCCGATTTTGAGTCCTGTGCTTCCTCTACCAGTTCAATAATTTTACCAAACGTCGTGTCTTCGCCCACGCGGTCGGCGATAATTTGAATGGTACCGTTATCCAATATTGTACCTGCAAATACATTTGAGCCTTTTTCCTTTTTAACGGGAATAGATTCCCCTGTAATACTCGCTTCGTTTACACTGCCTTCACCGGTTAAAACTGTACCATCAACAGGGACTTTTGCTCCGGTTTTAACAAGCAAAACGTCACCTACGTCAACTTCATCCACTTCAACTTCTACAAACTCTCCATCGTCCATTAGTTTTAGCGCGCTTTCCGGTGCCATTTCCGTCAATTCTTTTATTGCTGAACGCGTTTTGTTTAACGTACGCTGCTCTAAAAAAGCACCGAACAGGAATAGAAATGTCACAATTGCCGCTTCTTCATAGTTTTGAATTAAAAACGCTCCACCAACGGCAATTGTAACTAAAACATCTATACTGACTACTTTTACTTTTAAAGCCTGGTATGCTTGAATAGCAATGGGTGCTGCGCCTAGAATGGATGCAATGATTAATGACCAAACAAAGACGTCCATACTGCCCATTGTCCATTTGCTTATAAATCCAACAGCTATTAAAACACCGCTTATTGATGTAATCTTATTTTTGCTGCTTAAAATATACCGCTGCATGCCTGTGCACCCTTTATTATTTTTTATCAATATAACGTACTAATAGTATTTGATTCCTTTCGTTTAAGAGGGAAAGCCCGAAGCTTCTTATTGGAGATAGGAAGGCCTATCTAAGCTTGATATGCTTTGTCTATTTCAGCCAGCATATTGTATACGGCTTCACAGCTTTCACATACGCCATCCGGCACGGTATAATTATTTGTGATTTCACGTAATTGTTTCAGTTCACTATCCAAATCCGGTTTTCCCGGTGCCGCATTCTTAACTTTTGCACTGATT
>JAAYEV010000012.1 GCA_012728565.1 Clostridiales bacterium | reverse complement strand
ATGAGGATATCACGAAGCCGAGGTATGCCGGTGGGCGTGCTGGAGCTTGTGACGCTGTGGCCCTTTGCGGACCACCATGTAAGAAAGGCCTGCGAAGGGGCAAAGGCGGTAATAGTGCCGGAGATGAACCTAGGCCAGGTCATAAGGGAAGTCCAAAGGGTGGTAAAAGGGGATATACCAATAGTAGGCGTTAACAAGGTGGACAGCACCGCCATTAAACCGGCGGAAATCCTGGAAAAGCTTGAGGAGGTGGCGGCATGCGTGCAGTAAAATATGACGACTACCTGCTTAAGGATAAACTGCCGGTGTTCTGGTGCGGCGGCTGCGGCAATGGGAACGTTCTGGGGTCCTTACTTCGCGCCTTTGCAAGGCTTAGGCTTGAGCGGAACAAAACGGTGGTGGTTACCGGCATAGGCTGCTGGGGTAAAGCCGACGACTATATAAACACCAACGCCTTCCACGGCACCCACGGCAGGGCCCTGGCCTTTGCCACCGGGATTAAGCTTGCAAACCCGGAATTGAAAGTTATAGCCCTTATGGGGGACGGCGACGGCGCCACCATAGGGGGGAACCACCTCATCCATGCGGCGCGGAGGAACGTGGATATTACCGCCATCGTGGTGAACAACTTCAACTACGGCATGACCGGCGGCCAGTACTCGGGTACAACGCCGGAGGATTCCATCACTTCCACCTCCGGCTACGGGCACATTGAGGAAGGTTTTGACCTGTGCAGGCTGGCGGCGGCGGCAGGGGCGCCCTTTGTGGCAAGGGGCACCGTGTACGGTATAACCCAGCTTGACAGGCTGGTGGAGGATGCCCTTTGCAAAAAAGGTTTTTCCTTTGTAGAGGTAATAGCGCCATGCCCCACCCATTTTGGGAGGCTGAACGGTATGAAAACGGCGTCCCATATGCTGAAGTGGATAGGGGAAAACAGCATAACCATAAAACAGGCCCAGAAAATGTCCGAAGACGAAAAAAGGGGTAAATTTGTAACAGGAAAATTCGTGGACGTGGAGAAAGAAGACTACAGCACACGGTATAAAAGGCTCCAGCGGTTGGCGAAGGAAGCGGCGGAAGGGGGGCGGCTGTAAATGAAGGAAAGATGGGAGATAATACTTAGCGGGGTCGGCGGCCAGGGCCTTATCATGAGCGGCGCCATACTGGGGGAGGCGGCGACCGTCCACGAGGGCAGGAACGCAACCCTTACCTCCTCCTATGGCACCGAGACCAGGGGCACCTTCACCAAGTCGGACGTGATAATAAGCAGCAGTGAAATATATTTCCCGGAGGTAACCAATGCGGACGTGGTTCTGGCCCTTGCGCCGGTGGCCTACGAAAGGTACGTGACCTCGCTGGACAAGGATGCCATGCTCATATACGACAGCGGCCTTGTAACCGATGTAAAGGACACGGGGGTGAAGCAGTACGGCTACCCCGTCACCG
Organism: Clostridiales bacterium; assembly: GCA_012728565.1. Classification (GTDB taxonomy): domain Bacteria; phylum Bacillota; class Clostridia; order Ch29; family Ch29; genus JAAYEV01. Next base: position 4,613 of record JAAYEV010000012.1, on the reverse strand, counting down.
ATACCGCCCGGCGGTTGGGTAACGCCTCAGCGGCCAACCTGGTAGCCCTGGGCATAATAGTGAAAAAGACCGGTGCGGTTTCCGAAGCCTCGGTGGTTAAGGTTATCGAAGAAAAATTTTCAGCAAAACCGCTGTTGGCTGAACTGAACATCAAAGCCTTTAGAAAGGGTCTGGAAGCATAGGGACGGTTTTTTTGCTTCCTTATTACCAAGTTTCCCAGGAGGTGTTTGAATTGCAAAGCCAGTCCCGGTATGAAACAAAGGGAAGGGTGGAGGTGGTAAAGGGCGATATTACCCGGATGGAAGTGGACGCCATAGTAAACGCGGCCAACAACTCCCTGCTGGGCGGCGGCGGCGTGGACGGGGCGATCCACAGGGCGGCCGGGCCGCAGCTTCTGGAAGAGTGCAGGACCCTTGGAGGCTGTGAGACGGGTAAGGCAAAGGCGACAAAGGCGTACAAGCTGCCGTCCAAAATGGTGATACATACCGTTGGCCCGGTCTGGCGGGGCGGCGACCGGGGCGAACCGGAGCTTTTACATTCCTGCTACGTGAATTCCCTTGAGCTGGCGGTGCAAAAAGGCGCCCGCACCGTTGCCTTTCCGTCCATAAGCACCGGCGTGTACGGGTACCCCGTTGAAAAGGCTGCAGTTATCGCATGCCGCGCGGTCAAGGGCATGCTGGAGAAATACCCGCCCGAAAAGCTGGAAAAGGTGTACTTCGTGTGCTTCGGCGATAAGGTCTACGATACATATATGGACCTAATGCACATATTCGATGGGGTTTAGGGGCCTTTCCGCCGGAAAAGCGCGACTTACTACGGGGCTCGCCGTATTGCATGGCAGCCCTTTTTCCTTATTTTAGGCCCGCCGGCGGACGCCGGGATTATTTTTGATATAATAATAACAGGAACGCCAAATCAGGCATTGAGTACAATACCAAAGGGGAGATGATTGGATGTTGGATTTGGTTGCCATTACCGGGGCCGGGATATCTAGGGCAAGCGGTATACCCACCTTCGTAGAGATGGGTGACTTGCGTGAAAAGCTGAGCCGGGACTATTTCCGCGCCCATCCCGAGAAGTTTTACGAGATAATCCTGGATATGAAGAGGAATATAGACAGGGCGCAGCCCAATGCGGCCCACAGGGCACTGGCGGAATACGACGTACCGGTCATAACCATGAATATCGACGGCCTGCACACCAAGGCGGGAAGCGAAAAGGTGCTGGAGGTCCACGGGAACCTTGAATACGTCCAGTGCCTTAGGTGCAATACCAGGCATGGGTATGACGAGGTGGAAGAATCCATTTACTGCAAAAAATGCGGCAGTGTTTATGAACCCAATGTGGTACTGTACGGAGACAATATACGCCACTTTTATGAAGCCATAGAACTGGCCTCCTCCTGCAGTCAGGTGCTGGTGGTGGGCACTTCTTTTTATACTTCAACGGTAAACGTGTTTGTGGACAGCGCCCGGATGGCGGGCGTGAAAATCCATGTTATAAACAAGGACGCAGAGCACGAGGTTCCCAGATTTTTAAAGGGCCTTGGCAGTAAGGTCTAGAAAAACCGGGGGACTTTTCGCCCTGTCCGAATAATATGGCCTGGTTTTCTCAATGCTATTGACATAGCCAATTTTATAAGCAGAGGTGCGACATGGACAGGGAAAAGCTAATTTCAAAGCTTAACTGGTTTTTCAACCTGGAGCTTAACCAGGTGGACTTGTATACTTCCCAAAGCAGGCACAGCCGCGACCCGTATGTAAAAATAGCCTTTGAACGAATCGCCTATATAGAGCAGCAGCACGTGGACAATATAGCGGACAAGATTAAGGAACTTGGCGGGAAGCCCAGCAAGATAGGGGATGTATTGGCACCGATACTGGGCGGCGCTGCCGGCACCGTGATATCGGCTGCCGGGCTTTCCAATGTGCTCAGGGCAAATATCCTGATAGAAAAAAAGGCCATGAAGGACTACAAGGCCCTGATTCACAGCCTTAAAAGGACGTACGGCGACATAGAGCTTGTGCGGCTGCTCCAGAACAATCTATTCGACGAGGACCTTCATACCGCGTGGTTTCAGAGAAAGCTTGCCAGCATCAAAAATAAATAAATGCATTGGGGTAATAAAGGGTATGCATACTAACACCAAGACATGAATGCTATTGGCCAAAACCGGTAGCATTCTTTATTATAAAGTCCGGAATCCCGGATTGGTCAATCGGCGGCAGGAAATGGGGAACAAAAGAAGAATACTTAATCCATTATTATTAAAATGGGAGTACACACTATAGGTCCGAGGGGGGACGAAAAATGCGCGAAATAAACGTGGAGTTGGTCACAAAAACCGTGGAAGTTCTGTGTATTGAAGCCAATTACAAGCTTCCGGCCGATGTTAAAAATGCTCTGGAAGCGGCGGCGGACAGGGAGGAATCACCCCTTGGGAAGGAAATACTCATGGATATCCTGATGAATGCGGAGATTGCCTCAAAAAAGCGGGTCCCCCTATGCCAGGATACAGGGCTGGCGGTAGTATTCCTGGAACTTGGCCAGGATGTAAGGCTTGTGGGAGGAGACCTGTATGAAGCCATAAATGAGGGCGTAAGAAGGGGGTATACAAACGGGTACCTTCGCAAGTCGAGCGTGGATGACCCTTTTCTGTTGAGAAAGAATACCGGTGATAATACCCCGGCTGTCATACATACCACGATTGTCCCGGGGGACAGGGTAAAGATAATCGTTGCACCCAAGGGCGGCGGCAGCGAGAATATGAGCGCCTTAGGGATGCTTAAGCCCTCCGACGGGGTGGAGGGGATAAAAAAATTTGTAGTAGACACGGTGGAAAGGGCCGGTTCAAACCCCTGCCCTCCAATAATAGTGGGAGTGGGCATTGGCGGTACCATTGAAGTGGCCGCGCTGATAGCCAAAAAGGCCCTTCTGCGAACTTTGGGCGAGCACAATCCAAACCCGGCCGTGGCTGCGCTGGAGGATGACCTGCTCCGGGAAATAAACCGGCTGGGGATAGGCCCCCAGGGCCTTGGTGGCAGGACTACCGCCCTGGCTGTGAATATTGAGACCCATCCCGCCCATATCGCCAGCATGCCGGTGGCGGTTAACATCCAGTGCCATGCCGCAAGGCACAGGGAAGCGGTAATTTGAGAAAACCGGAGGTGGCAAAGTGACCAAGAAAGTAAACACACCATTATCGGACGAGACGGTGGAGAACCTGGAAGCCGGGGACAGGGTGCTGATAAGCGGCATTATTTATACCGGCCGTGACGCCGCCCACAAAAGGCTGGCAGGGATGATGGAAAGGGGCGAAGAACTCCCGGTGGACCTTAAGGGCCAGGTAATATACTATGTCGGCCCCTGCCCGGCAAAACCGGGCCAGGTTATAGGGTCCGCCGGTCCCACCACCAGCGGCAGGATGGATTCCTTCACGCCGCAGCTATTGGATAGGGGCCTCAAGGGGATGATAGGGAAGGGCACGCGGAGCAAAGAAGTAATAAATTCTATTGTGAAGAATAAAGCGGTGTATTTTGCGGCGATAGGGGGAGCCGGGGCCCTGCTTGCCGAGACGATAAAAGAGGCGGAGCTTGTGGCCTTTGACGACCTGGGACCGGAGGCCGTTTACCGGCTTCGGGTGGAAGACTTTCCTGCCATCGTCATAATAGACTGTCACGGGAACAACTTGTATGAAACGGGGCCCAAAAATTTCAAACTAAGCGGGGAGGAGAAACAGCCATGACACTTAGGGAAGATGCATTAAAGCTGCACAGGGACAACAGGGGTAAAATTGAGGTTACTTCGAAAGTACAGGTTAAGGACCGGCGGGGCTTGAGCCTTGCCTATACCCCGGGGGTGGCGGAGCCCTGCAGGGAAATACACAAGGACCCGGACAAAGTATACGAGTACACCTCAAAGGGCAATATGGTGGCGGTTGTTACCGACGGGACCGCGGTTTTGGGCCTTGGAAACATTGGCGCTTCGGCAGCCCTGCCGGTGATGGAGGGTAAAGCGGTACTTTTCAAGGCCTTTGCCGGGGTGGACGCTTTTCCCATTTGCCTTGATACAGCCGATATGGACAGGATTGTTGAAACGGTGGCCCTGATGGAGCCTTCCTTCGGCGGGGTTAACCTTGAGGATATAGCCGCCCCGGCCTGCTTCGAGATAGAAAGAAGGCTGAAGGAAAGGCTGTCCGTACCGGTGTTCCACGACGACCAGCACGGCACCGCCATCATAGTACTGGCGGCCCTTATAAACGCCCTGAAGATAACGGGGAAACAATTAGAGGACCTTAAGGTGGTGATAAACGGGGTGGGCGCCGCCGGCGTTGCCATAGGGAAGATAGTACTAAGGGCCGGTGCCGGGGACCTTATCATGTGCGACAGCAGGGGTATCATTTACAGCGGTAGGACCGAGGGCATGAACCCGGCCAAGGAGGAGATGGCCGGGCTTACTAACAAGGACAATAAGAAGGGCAGCCTGGCGGATGCGCTGGCCGGTGCCGATGTTTTCATAGGCGTATCTTCCGCCAACCTGGTGAGTGCCGATATGATAAAAGGCATGAACAGCGACCCGATAGTGTTTGCCCTGGCTAATCCCGTGCCCGAGAT
>JAAYEV010000106.1 GCA_012728565.1 Clostridiales bacterium | reverse complement strand
GCAAACACCTTGCTGGCATCCGTCAAGGATCCACGCAGAGACATTGAGGTTGAGTGGCGTGGGAACCCGGAGCTGGAACTCGGCGACAGGGTGACAGTCAAGGGCAAGGACTACTATATCATTAGGCAGGAGATAGACTGGCAGGGTTACCTGTCAGCAAGGCTTACAGGAAGGAGGGCAACATAAATATGGCATGGCAAACACCAAAAACAAATTGGGGACAGCCGGGGCAGACGGTCCCCGGAGTGGACGATTTCAACCGCATCGAGGGCAATATCGAGACCCTTGGCAGATACGACAGGGCCCCGGGGTACGGCGTAGCAAGCGGCGTCAACACAAAAACGGTCAATTTAGACCCGGCACCGAGCAGCTATTACGAAGGTATGTGCTTTGCTTTCCGCAACGAGGTTCAAAATACAGGTCCGGTCACAATCAACGTAAACGGGCTGGGTGCACGGTCAATCAAAAAACCCAATGGGAATGATCTTGTATCGGGCAACCTCAAGGCCGGGAGCGTGTACACGGTACGGTATAACGGCACAAATTTTATCTTACAGGGTAGTGATTCAGCCGGCAACGCTACTCCTGACGATGTAAGGGCCGGGAAAACATTTTCAAATGATATTGGACCAGATCAAGTGGGAACATTGCCAGAAAGACAAGGACATAATACTGCGTTAGGGAGTTCTATATCGGGTAATACACTTAGATTAATTGCTCCAAGAGGAATTTATGATGGCGAAGATGATACAGTAACAATAACTGATAATAATTGGATTCCTGAAAATATAAAAAAGGGAGTTAACATTTTTGGGAAAACGGGCTCACTCTTTGATTTAGGTGAGCCTAGGTACGATTATTCAAACAAGCTCGATTTTTCAATCACGTTTTATAACATCCAGGATATATACGGTGACACAACCACATCACGTACAAAAACTTGTAGAAAAGCAGGGCAATATAGGTTTGGAGGAAGCGTGAGAGGCCGCACTACTTGGGACAATCAAACTTTTAGAATTCAACTTTATATAAATGGGGCTTTAGTGGATCAGAGAGAATATGTAATTGAATACAACAACCCCCCAAGTTCCATTTCGCTATATTACGTTGCATACCTAAATTATGGCGATACTATACGAGTGCAAGGTTATTGTTCGCATGATTACCGTTATACTTTTAGTGCTCAATCAGGTTTTAAGAAGCCTGATACATCGGGTTTCTTCACTTAAAATAAGACAAAATAAAGAATTTCTGGGAGTTGTAAGAGGGGGACAAGGTATGGAGAAATCGATTTGCGATGAAAGACACAGACAAATAGGCTAGTTTTATTAGTTAAAAAAGGGGGAAACATTATGGATAATATTTTCAAGTTTATTTCAGCTGCATTTGGCGCAATATTGGGATATCTATTCGGAGGATGGTCGGCACTATTGGGAATATTGCTTGCATTTGTAGTTACAGATTATATAACAGGGATTATTGCAGCAGGAATAGAAGGTCAGCTATCAAGCAGAGTTGGTTTACGAGGAATATCTAAAAAGATGATGATTTTTGTAATAGTTGCGGTAGGCCACTTGATTGATAAAGCTTTAGGAGTAGAATCTGTATTAAAAAATGCAGCAATATTCTTTTACCTTGCAAATGAGCTTATATCGATACTTGAAAATGCAGGCAGGATAGGTCTGCCAGTACCAGGTATTTTAAAAAAAGCTATTGCGTTGCTAAAAGAAAAGGCAGGTGAAAACCAGAATGTTACAAATCAAGAAACTCGACATTAAATGGAACGGTACACTTAAACCTTTGGATAAAAATAAAATAGACGCAATTGCTCTCCATCACATGGCACATCCTAGCGCCGATGCTTATGAAATAGATAAGTGGCATAAAGCAAATGGCTGGGCAGGAATTGGTTATGGTTTTTGGATTGACAAAAAAGGTAATATTTATGAAGGTCGTGGATTTAACCAAAACGCCGCTGTAGCAGATCATAACGGGCATATCATATCTATCGGTTTTCAGGGCGATTATGAAAACGTGGACAAAGAAATGCCGGTGTTACAGTACAATGCAGGAGTTGATTTAATCCGGTGGATAATGAAACAGATACCAAGTATTAAAGTCGTACACGGACATAAATACTGGAATAATACAGCTTGCCCTGGAAAATACTTTCCATTAGAAAAAATGATTGCAGATGCTTTGAAGAAAGAAGAAAAAAAGACTTGGAAACAAATTCTCCAAGAAGTGGCCTCGGATCCGAAGGGATGGGAGATAGCAATAAATAGTTTAGTTCTTGCTTCCGAAAGCGGAATGATGAACAGTATATACAAATATTTGCCTTTGCTTCTTGAGAAGATATATAACAGATAAGAGCTCCTTCGGGGGCTCTTTTTTTTATGCCTATTTTCTAGTTGTGCTTTGTCGAATAATGTCTAACGAAACTTCGAAATATTTTTTAAAAAACTGTTGACAACTACTAACGGATGTTGTATAATTAAAACAACGAAAGGTTTTTATAAGTACGAATAATTGTAAGGAAGGTGATATGTTTTGAGAAAATGGCTTATTGATATAAGAAACGGACGTACCCAAGCGCAAATAGCAAAAGCAGCAGGGATTACGCAACAGATGTACAGTTTTATTGAACTAGGAGAGCGTAGGCCCTCTGTTGAGGTAGCCAAAAAAATAGCCGCAGTGATGGGCTTTCATTGGACGAGGTTTTTCGAGGACGAGGAGGCTTAACAAAGAAAGGCACTGAACAATAAATGAGTTTTGCACCTTGACAACTGAATATCGCAGACAGCGGCCTGAGCGGTCCAGGGGAGCGCAAGAGGGGTCAATGTATTAGTATTGGGGGGTTATTTCATGGAAACAAGGAAAAACTTGATGGATCTGCACAGGCGGCTTATCCGCATTGGAGAGTACCAGGTAGCGAAGAGGATTCTGCGGTTGCTTATGCACGGATCAATTGTACTAGGTATTTCCGACACCGATTGGAAAGCACAGTATCTACTTGAGGATATGGGCATACCAGTCATTAGATTTACATTCAAAGGCTGGGCAAAAGCAAGGATTGTATAGGAGAGGACCATGAACACGACACCTGGCAGAGCGTAGTTTTTGCAAGGGGGTGAGGTTTTTGAAACAGCAGAAAAGACTTCAAAGATGGATGAAAGAACTGCTAAAACAAAAAGGGTTGAATCCCCGGAATTGGTACTACATCAAGAATACACCACAAGAACTAGTTATTATCCACCGGCACTCATTGAGGCCGAGAACAATTAAGAAAGAAATATTAAAGAAAGGAACCTGAGAGTATGAAAGGGAAACTAGCGCAAATACCTGAAACGCTTGATGATTGCATACTACTTTGGCAGATGGGCTATATAGTTGTCATCCATGACGGAAAAGTAGAAAAAGTCTTAAAAGAAAAGGGGGAAGAAAAGTGGACGCATTAAAAATTCAGAGCGAAATCGAAGAGCATATCAAAGAGCTTAAAAGAATAGCAAAAGAAAACAAAGTCAGCATTAGAATTTACGCTTCACCTTACGTCTATTCGAAAGATTCAACAACTATAGTACAAGCAGAAATTTTAGGTGACAAGGATATAGAAGAAATATTGCACCAAGAGGAAAACAACGAATTGAACATGGTTTTCACATACAAAAAACTTACGTTT
>JAAYEV010000105.1 GCA_012728565.1 Clostridiales bacterium | reverse complement strand
AGCAGTTGGAGGACTATTCCCTCCAGGAATTTTTTTACGTTTATCTTGCCGTGGTAGCACGACCTTTCCCTCAAAAGGTCCATCTCCTGTTTTACCTCTTTGAAGTCAAAAAGGGAAGTGGAATAACGGGTGAATTTCTGGTCGTTGGGGTTTTCTATGCCCATGGTGGCTATGTTCTGCAGGGCCTTGGACACCGCCCTTCTTATCCTCTGCTCTATTGCCTTGACACCGGCGGAGGACTGCTCGGTCTGGCCTTCGCTGTGATAGTGCTTGCTTAACAGTTCATACATGTTGCTTAGCTTATAGTTGAAATATCTTCCCGACGTGGCTTTTTTCTGCAGTATTATTTCGACTATTTTCCTTATGTCAATACTGCCTGCTTCACCGGTAATGCCCAGGTCGGACAGGATTGTATCAATAGAATCCTCGGCCGGCCCGAATTTGGCAGGTTTTGCATCACTGTCCCGGGGGCTCAGTTCCTCTACTGTCCGGTGGATGATGGTAAGGGATTTTTTAAGGTTTATCATTTCGCGAACCCTGTCTATCACAGACAGAACCTCAATCACGTTTATGGGCTTTTTGATGTAGAATTCAATGCCGCTTTCGTAGGCCATGGATACCATTTCCTTGGCATCAACCTGGGATATCATTATAAAGCAGCTGGTACAGCCCTCCTGTTTCAGGCTTCTGATTGTTTCAATCCCGTCACTGCCCGGTATCAGAAGGTCCATAAGTACAATATCGGGGTTAAGTTCCATTATGCTGCGATACGCCGTTGGCCCGTCCTCGGCTTCGCCTATTATCCTCCCCAATCCCTTGGAGATAATAATATTTGCCAGCACCTTTCTGACGCCAATATCATCGTCCACTATGTAGAAACTAAGCATTCCCTTCACTCTCCTTCACCGGTTAATTGGGCAAGCGGTATTTCTATGATAAAAGTGGTGCCGCTGCCGGGAATGGACTTAACCGAAATGGTGCCCGATAGGTGTTCCACCAGGGACTTCACATGGGTGAGCCCAAGGCCGGTGGACATTGTACCTGTTTTCGGGTCGTACTTGGTTGAGTAACCCGGCTGGAATATAACCTTAAGCTGGTCTTCCGGGATACCGGTCCCATTGTCTGCCACTTTGATTACCAGGCTGCCGTCCCGCGTGTATTCCACAACTGTAATCTCACCGTTTTCATCGGTGGCGTCTATGGCATTAAATATAAGGTTGTTGAGAATGGATACCAGTGAATAATACTGTTTTATTATCAGCTTGTCGCGGGACTGGAACCTAAGCACGGTTTTCTTTCCTATGCTTTCTATATACCGGCTGCTGTTATCTTTTATTATTTCAAGGATTTCGCCAAGGGTCATCTTTTCGCTTTCAACCGGGTTGGGCAGCAGTTTTTCTATACCGGTAATGACCCTTTGGTAGTCCTTTTTTATTTCATGGATATCCTTTGCCAACGCCAGGGCCTTCTCTTTATAGGGCTTAAGGTCGTTGTCACTTTTACCGTTTTGCATCTCGCTTATCTGTACATACATTGAATAGCTGCTGTTCATTACTTTCTCAATATCCTGCATGGACTTTCTGAGATAGAACAATTCGGATTTCAAGTTGGATATAAAAAGAAGCAGCTCTATATACCGATTGTAATGGGCCTTTTTCAGTATCAGTACATTGTACAGCTTTATTGACCAGTATGTCAGTACCGCTATGAAACTGCGAAGGAATGCTACCAATAGAAGGCTTGACATTACTATGGAAAAGTCCTGCATTACCTGGTTGCGGATTACAAGTTCTATTATGTTTGCCATGGTGTCAATGGAGGTTAACAGTATAATCGCAAGCAGGGGTTTTTCCACGTGTTTTCGTATATCCAACAGGTAAAAAATAAGACCGCTTACGAAATAGAACATACCTCCCGGATAATGCTTAACTATTATATTCGCAACCGGCATGGTGTGGTTCAGGTATTCGAGCATGAACCTGCCGGAAAACACCGAAACCGCGACCACAAAAGCCGCAGTAATAACCGGAAGGCGGGAGAAATACAAAAGTACAAAGGTAAATACAATCGGGCTTAGGGAAAACCGAAAATCCGAGCCGAAAGGATAGATGTATACCTGGCCGGTGATAAAAACCAGCAGGCCTGAAATAAGCAGCCTCTTTATGGTGTCGGTATTATTCACGATACCCTTTCCTTTCCGAATTTTCAAGATTGATATTCACCATCGGCCTTTCCACCCTTTAGACAAGGCGGGAAACAGGGGTTTTACTTGGGCAGCGGTTTATCCCCCAGCTTGAGGTCCGTTTTGTTTATCTCAACGGATTGCATTGTATTGTTTCCCATCAGGCATTTCCCAGTAAAGACCGCCCCTTCATCCACCACCAGGTTGCCCACCTCGATGTCACCGCCTATATATGCTGTAGGTGTAAGATGAAGCTGACCCTTCACCTTTACGTTGCCTTCCACCCGTCCTGCAATATGGGCATTGGTGCCAACCATGTTGCCGATAACCTTGCCGGTCTCCCCCAGTACTATATCGCCTTTAATGTTCATTTCCCCCTCAAAGGTCCCCTCTATACGTACCGTACCCTCGGCCTCCAGATTGCCGTTAAAAGATGCTGACTTGCCTATAAGGGTGTCCACCTTGTCATACTTAGGAGTGGTATCTTCTCTTTTTCCGCTAAACATAGTCTACCTCCCTGTAATATATGTTTTATTCTTCTATTCCCACCAGTTCTTTAACCTTTGCTTCAATATCCTCAAGGGATTTTAGCTTTTCCCTGACTTCTGCGGTTATTGCATTCAGGGTTGTTATTTCCCGCTGCTGGGTTTTATTTACCTCTTCCAGCTCCTGTATTTCTTCAAGTTTTTTCTGGTATGTAAAGCTTAAATTGCTTGTCATGTATGTCATAAGACCTACAAATACCAGGTATGCCGCCAGAATGCCAATAACGGTCCTAATAAGGGCCTTCGGAAGCCTTAGCGACCGCGTGTTTTCCGTAGTGCCCCTTATTATTTTGAAGGTTATATACCCTGTGTTTTTTTTGCGTACCGCCTTTTTCAAGCCGTATCCCTCCAAAGCGTTCGTTAATATTATTTCTACATGAAATAGCAGAATCCTTTTAACCGGGGCTTTTTGTTTGCACTGCCCGACTTTCGAAGTGAAGCGTAGTGGTGCGGTTTTTTTAACCAACGGAAACTGTTATAATCAAATAAAGTGAGGTTTTCTAACCGGTCCGTGAGGAGGGAAAAGGTATGGTGGTATTTATAGCTATAGAGCTAGAGCAGGAGGTAAAGGAGAAAATACATGAGTATGTGCGGGAGGTAGTAAAACCGGCGTGCAGCGGGGGAAGGTGGGTGGACAAATATAATTACCACCTGACGTTGAAATATATAGGCGAGGCAGATGAGACGGACATTGACGAACTGCACTGCCTGCTACGGGATGCCGCTAAAAGCTGCAGCGGGTTCCGGCTGACAACCGGCCCGGTGGGAGTGTTTGGGGATTTGAGGGATGGAAGGGCAAGGGTTTTGTGGCTTGATACAACGGGGAATACAAAAGCCCTTTCATACTTAAGACGATACATAGAAAACCGGGCAGTGGCCGCCGGGTTTAAAGTTGAAAAACGGTTTTCGCCCCATATTACCCTTGCCAGGGACGTGGTGCTGCCGGGGACGCCGGGGGACATGGAGAGGATGGAACCTAAAGTTATAAACGTGGCATCCATTAGCCTTATGGAAAGCAGGTTGGAGAGGGGGAGAAGGATTTACCTGCCCCTTGCGGTTTATAAGCTTGGATGAGCCGTCCTGCATGCAAAACCGGTGCCGGATAAAAGAAGGAGAATGATAAAATAAGGCGAAATAATAAATTATTGTTTCATGGTCGGTGATTGGTAGGTACCGGGTTGTTTCTTACGGGTCATGGGTGCCGGAGACAGGGTAAAGCATGTGGGCTGCCGGCTACCGGTCTGTTGATTAGGGGGAGGGTAAACAATGAAGACAGATATCCTGATTAGGAACGCAGCACAGATGGCAACCTGTGCGGGTTGTGACAGGCCGCGGAGGGGCAAGGAGATGTCCTATGACATAATAATGGAGGACGGCTGGATCGCGGTTGCGGCGGGCAAGATCATGGGAATAGGCAGAGGGGATATACCCGGGGAGATTGAAGTGGACGAAGACACCCTGGTTATTGACGCCTCGGGGAAAACGGTGCTCCCGGGTTTTGTCGACCCCCACACCCATCTTGTCCACGGTGGGTCCAGGGAAAAGGAACTTGCTCTTAAACTGGAGGGAGTGCCCTACCTGGAGATACTGAAAAGGGGCGGGGGGATACTCAGCACGGTTAGGGCCACGAGGGCGGCATCCGAGGAGGAGCTTTTGGAAAAAGCCAGGAAAAGCCTTGATATCATGCTCCTACACGGGACCACAACCGTAGAGGCAAAGAGCGGATACGGCCTGAATTTGGAGGACGAGCTGAAATGTCTTAGGGTAGCCGAAACCCTGAATCGACAGCACCCGGTTGATATAGTATCCACTTTTTTGGGTGCCCATGCAGTGCCAGAAGAATACCGTGACAAAAAGGAAGAATATATAGATTTCTTGATACAGGAAGTAATGCCTCTGGTCAAGCGCCTGGGTCTTGCAGAATTTTGCGACGTGTTTTGCGAAAAGGGCGTGTTTTCGGTGGAGGAAAGCAGAAAGATTCTCACCAGGGCGCGGGAAATGGGTTACAAGCTGAAGATACATGCCGATGAAATAGAAACCTTGGGGGGCGCGGAACTGGCCGGAGAACTGAGGACGGTGTCGGCAGATCATCTCCTTGCCATGTCGGGCAAGGGCCTTAAAAAGATGAAAGAGGGCGGTGTGATAGCCGTGCTGCTGCCGGGCACATCCTTCAATTTAAACGTGGGGAAATACGCAAGGGCAAGGGATATCATAGATGCCGGCCTCGCAGTGGCCTTGGCCACCGATTACAACCCGGGCAGTTGTCCCACCGAGAACATACAGCTGATACTCAGCCTGGCGTGCCTTAAAATGAAAATGACGCCGGAGGAGGTCGTAATTGCAGCCACCATAAACAGCGCCCATGCAATAGACCGGGGTAAGGAAATCGGGAGCCTGGAGGTGGGCAAGAAGGCCGACATAGTGGTTCTTGACATTCCCAACATTGAATACCTTCCATACCATTTCGGCATAAACCACGTGGACAAGGTCATCAAGGACGGCAAACTGGTTGTGGATGAACAGAGATTGGTGTACCGGGATACACGTTGAAAGGAAGGCTGGAGCGTGACTTATATGTTTGAAAGGAGGGGTGCTTGGTATGCCCGAGAATCAATTGGTGGTTTTTAGGCTGGGTGACGAAGAATACGGGATTGACATACTTGCGGTAAAGGAAATCATCAGGTACCGTAAGACTGTAAAACTACCCGACTGCCCGGATTTTCTTGATGGGATCATCAACTACAGGGACAGTATTGTGCCCATTTTGGATTTAAACAGGAGGTTTAAGCTGGGGGGAAAAGAGGCCGGGGACGCCACAAGGGTGATTATTGCCGGTATAGGGGGACCGGAGGGTCGCCCAGTGGGGTTCATGGTGGACCGGGTAGAAGAGGTGTTAAGGCTTGATGAGGGCTGCATTGAGGAGACGCCTGAGACGGTAGCCAAAGGCATGGACAGGCAGTACATAAAGGGTGTGGGGAAACTGCAGGACAGGCTTATAATAATCCTTGACATTGAAAAGGTGCTGTCCGATTCCGAAAAGGCTCACCTGCAGGAAATATCGGGGTAAGCGGTATTAAGTTATAAGTGGGGGGTAATGGTTATGGATGTTATGCCATGGCAGGCAGTGGTTTTTATAAGTATCCCGGAGGCTTTTTTGATAATGCTCATGGGATTGGTTTTAACAGGGCTTAAGCCCGACCTAAAAAGGCTTGCAATCGCCGCCGTAATACAGGCGGTAGGTTCATATTTTATAAGGGGGTTGAATTTTCCCTATGGCGTACATATATTAATCCAGCTTGTCACCATGGCGGTTCTGGCGAAACTGTGTCTGCGCTACCGGTGGTCGGTTGTGGTTCCGGGGATACTGCTTGGAGCGGCAATATTTACAGGTATACTTGACCAATTATATTTTCCGCTTGTGCTGAGAATAGTGCCCATGGAGGTAATTATAGGCAGCCCATGGGTTCGGGTTCTGGTGTCGCTGCCGGAGCAGGCTGCCATGCTTCTAATTATACTGCTTTGCTATAAGTACGGCTTCAGAGTCTTTGATGTTACGGTTTTTGAAGAAGGGATGTAAATGCTCGATAAGAATGCAGTATATATTGTATGTATTATACTGCTGCAGGCAATGTTGCTCATCACCATATTTCAAAGTTTTCATTTCAGTTCAAATATGGGATACATGATGGACAACGCACTTGCGATTGCTCCCTATTTGTCGTACATAGTGATGATAATAACTATTATTACGGTCCTTACCGTGAGCAGGCTGTCTCTGCTTGCCCGTAAACAGCAGGAACTGGAGATAAAGGAGTTGGAGAACCGCCACATAAAACAGATGAACGAAGCGCTGCGGGGACAGAGGCATGACTTCAACAACCACCTCCAGGTGATAAGCATGCTGGCTCAAGCCAATAAGCTTCCCCAAGTCCTCGCATACTTGAAGGACCTTACTGAAGAGGCGGCGGGGGTAAATAATATACTGGGCATGCAGTGCCCGGCGGTGGGAGCGCTTATTAGCTCGAAGGTGAGCCTTGCCCAAAAACATGGAGTCCAGCTGGAGTACGACATACAGGGGGACTTGGAGGGCGGCAGGGTAAGACCTTTGCACCTGTGCCGGATACTGGGCAACCTTTTGGACAACGCCATTGAAGCGGTAAGGGAGCTAAAGCTGCCGTCGCCCAAGGTGGAACTTAAGGCTTACTGCGATGCGGCAAGGATTTACATAAGCGTAAAAAACCCGGGGCAGATACACCCTTCGGTAATGGACCGGCTGTTTGTGCCGGGCACCAGCACAAAAAAAGGGAAAAACAGGGGAATGGGACTAAATATTGTAAAGAGTATTGTCGATATGTATAACGGAAGGATAGAGGTGGACAGCCACCCGGAAAGGGGAGTGCGTATACTGGTGGAGCTTCCCCAGTGAAGGTGAAAAGTATGAAAGGGCTTTGTGACAGGCTGGCTGCATTTATAGCGCGGCGAAGCGCGAGAGAAAATGCGAATATCGAGGTAATAAGCTACGGCCTGCAGGGGATACTGGGGACCGCATTGGAATTTGCACTAATAATTCTTTCGGGGAAAATTTTAGGAATGCTTAAGGAAATACTGGTTATGTCGGCGGTCTTTGCAACGTTAAGGCTTATGGCGGGGGGAGTGCATTTTTCAACCTATGCCAGGTGTTTGGTTTCAAGCGTCCTCATTTTTATATTTGGGGGCCTTATGATGCGGCTGGCTGTCTTGCTGCCCGGTTTTGCGGAAACGTTCTACCTTGCATCCGGTAGTTTGTTTGCTGCACACAACGTTTACAGATACTCCCCGAGGGACAACCCCAACAGGCTCATACGGGAGGAGGAGCTGCCCAAATTCCGGAGAGCGTCCTTAATAACGACAGGCCTTGTCCTGGCAGCGGTTTGGATGGACTATGCAGTAAAGGGAAGTGCCGCATGGTACCATCACAGCCTGGTGACCGGGCTTTTGCTGGAGGGCTTTACATTAACCGACTGTGGGTATTTGCTTGTAAAATCCATAGAGAAAAAACTGGATAGAGAAGGAGGTGTTATTAATGAAAAAAGCTAACATATTTGCAGTACTTACCACGCTGCTCACCATAGTAGCGGCAGCCTTTGCAGGAAGCGCCAGTTTTTCCTACCTATACCAGCCCGAAACCCCAAAAGCTTTGAGGAAATAAACAGACCCTTGAGGTGGATATCAAGTCCACCTCAAGGGTTTATATGGGTATAGTAATATTTTGTAAAGGGAGTAATTTTATGCTGAAGGCTCTGATCTGCGAGGACCAATTGGAAAATGCCCTATGCCTTAAGGATATACTGGAGAGGATAGAAGGGGTGGAGGTGTTAGGCCACGCGGAGGACGGCATGTCGGCGGTAGCGATGGCAAAGAGTCTCTCTCCGGACGTGGTGTTCATGGATATAGGGCTTCCGGGAATGGACGGTCTAAGCGCCATAGAAGTTATTAAGGGTATAGCACCGGACATTTTTACCGTTATTACCACCGCCTACCCGGAGTACGCCTTGGATGCATACAGGCTTTACGTGTACGACTATATAGTCAAACCCTACGACAGCACAAGGGTAATAAGGACGGTAACCAATATAATGAAAATCATCGAGGATAGGACCAGGGGGATACGAATACCGACCAATAAAAGGGTAGGCAGGATTGTAATTAAGACCCGGGACGAAATAATATTCTTAAACCAGCACGAGATAGTAATGGTGGAGAGGGATGAAGCCAAGTCCTGCATCCATACCGTAAAGGAAGTGTTCGAAACCTACGATTCCTTAAGCAGCCTGGAGGAACGCCTCGACAGGGACATGTTCTTCAGGTCCCACAGGGGATATCTTGTGAATATGCACTATGTGGACCGGATAGTAAGCTACGGAAGGAAGGTCTATGCAATAAAGTTCAAGAACATTAAAAAAGAGGCGCTTATATCCTATTCAAGGATAAACGACCTGGAGGCTTTAATTAGCTAATATTCCCTTTGAACAATGTAAAGGTGGTTTTTGGACATATAGAAGTCGTTTTGGCGCAATATTGCAATGAACTTATCAATTTTTAGTGTATAATATCACTTGTACAAGGGAAATCATTACCCCTATACTGCTTTATTAACCCCTTTATAATCCATTTAAAGCCCCGTCAACCCCGGACGGGGCTTTAACTTTGCGCTGTTTTACCCATGTCCTTTTTCAAATAATATTAAAGTCCCAGGCAGGATTAATACCAATATTATCGAAATAATAAATACGTCATATTTTGGGGGAAAAAAGATGAAAAACTTTTCGTGGAAAAGGACTATATCCTTGGTAATAACCATTGCTGTACTAAATGTGCTGCTGGCAGCGGCGGTGTCGGCCACCGGCGAAGTCCTGTGGTATTATCCTCCCACGCCGCAGGGGGATGTGGGCATAAGAAGGCCTACAATTCTATGGACCTTTTCCGGGCTTTCCTCCGATCAAATAAAGGAAATTCATATGACCCTTGATGGGAAAAAGGTAAACGCCGTATTCAGGGACGACCTGAATTCGGTTTATTACACTCCCGGTGAAAACCTGGCGCCGGGAAGGAAAAATGTGTCCATTGTCGTGACCCTGAAGAGCGGGGTTAGGATTTCCTCACCTCCTTTCAGCTTCAACATACTGAACAAGGCCTTTGAGGAGATACCCAATACCCCGGTGTACGAAGAAGTAAGGGATAGGATTAACTACTACAGGGGTATAGCCGGCCTGCCGAGCATGACCATAGACAAGAGCCTTAACGCGGCAGCCAACAGCCATGCGCTTTATGTTTCCAGCAACGCCAATGCGGGGCACTACCAGAACAACAAGAAACATCAGTATTTTACCGGCGAGATGCCCTGGGACAGGACCAGGTATTTTGGGTACATGAGCCCCATGGTGGCCGAAAATATACACTTTTTGAAGTCCCATACCGGGGCGGTGGACGACTGGATGGATTCGGTGTACCACAGGCTGCCCCTTATAAACCCCATTTACAAGCACATGGGATACGGGTATGCGGTTAGGGAATCAAAACATGTAAATGTGCTGGAAGTGGGTGCCGTAAGATACAACGGCCTTGACCGCCAGGTCGTGGTGTACCCGGCGGACGGTCAAAGGGGAGTCCCGCTGACATGGAGCGGCTTGGAACAGCCTGACCCCTTCCGCTTGTATCCCGGGGTCAAAGGACCGGGGGGATACCCCATAACGTTACTGGTATCCGGGGATAGGACCGAAAGGGTTGAGCTAAAGAGCGCTTCCATTACCGAGGGAAGTACGGGCAGCGTGAAATTTTACCGGTTTGATGCTTCAAACGACCCTGAGCTTGACGATAATAATACCATAGTACTGGTACCGGAAAGAAAGCTCAAACCCTATACTACATACAGGGTAAACATGGTAATGGAAATAATATACGATGAGAACAGCCGGGAGGAGCTAAAAAAGGAGTGGACTTTTACAACCGGCGGAGGAGGGCTGGAGACCTACCGCCCCGGCAGCGATATACTGATATACTTAAACGGTATCAAAAAAGCGTATAACCCCGCACCCTATATTAAAGACAACCGGGCTATGGTTCCAATAAGAAGCATATGCGAAGACTTGGGGGCGGTGGTGAACTGGAACCACCAAACTTATACCGTGGAAATTGTAAGGCAAGACAATGTTATCACCCTGGGTATTGGCAGCAGGAAAGCGCTGGTTAATAACCGCAGCGTGGATATTGATGTGGCAGCGGAGCTGCGACAGGACACAACTTACGTTCCAATAAGGTTTGTGTCCGAAGTATTGGGCTACAGTGTTGACTGGGACGGGGTAATGAGAATGGTAATGATACAGGGCAGATAGGGGGATGTAAATGTCTGAGCCGCTGAACCAGATGAAAAAGATTGATGAAATAATACATAAGACCATAAAGATAATGGAAAAAGGACAAAAGGATGTTTACGACATCGCGGAGCATGCCCATAACGAAGCCGAGGAGATTGAAAAAAACTCGAGGCATTAAGGGATGAGGTTTTTAATATAATACAGGAAGTGGAGAGGCTAAAAAAAGCGGAGAACAGTGCCCGGTACAAGCTGTTGGTTGTAAGCCGGGACTTTAGTGTCCATACCGAGCGGGATATAAAGGAAGCCTATCAGAAGGCCGAAGACCTTAAAATCGCACTGACCATCAAGGAGCAGGAAGAAGTAAGGCTTAGGGAGGAACGGAACAGGCTTGAATTAAAGTTAAAGGAACAGAAAAAGCTCGTGAAGAAGGCCCAAAACGTGGTGACCCATATGGGTGCGGTGCTGGATTATCTCAGGGCGGGAGCTGCCGGCATCAATGGGCTGGCGGAGGATGTAAGGAAAAAGCAGTACCTGGGTTACAGGGTCATTAAAGCCACCGAGGAGGAAAGAAGCAGGATAGTACGGGAAATCCACGATGTGCCCATCCAAGCCATGGTTAACATGGGGATAAGGCTGGAGCTTTGCCTGCAGGTTCTGGATAAGGACATGGAAAAGGCCAGGAGTTATATTAGGGAGCTCAAGGAGCAGGTCAATACAAATATACAGGACTTAAGAAAGATTATATATAACTTAAGGCCGATGTCGCTGGATGACCTGGGACTGGTGGCCACCATTGAAAAGCTGCTTGCCGACTTTGAAAAGGATACGGGTATCAAAACCGATTTCAAGCTTATGGGGGAACCGGTGGAGGTAAAGGAACTGGTTCAAGTTGCGGTGTTTCGAATAGTACAGGAAGCCCTGAACAATATAAAAAGACATTCCAAGGCAACCGAGGCCGTGGTGAAGTTGGAATTCATGGAAAAAAGCATGTCGCTTCTTATTAAGGATAACGGAATAGGCTTTAATGTGGACGAAGTTTGCGACTGGATGGAAGAGGACAGGTGTTTCGGGCTTATGGGTATGAGGGAGAGGGTGGAACTGCTTCAGGGGTATATGGATATAAACTCCGACAAGGAGCAGGGGACAAGTATATTTATAAGAATTCTCATTGACTAGTTTAAGGGCCTGTGGGGCGGGTATTAAGCAGTAAATAAGGGGGAATATTCTAAGTATGGCTATAAGAATACTATTGGCCGATGACCATTCGCTTATGCGGGAAGGCTTAAAGCAGCTGCTGGAGATGGAGAAGGACTTTGAGGTTGTAGGCCAGGCCAATACCGGCAGAGAGCTTCTTAACTTAGTGTCCGAGACTTCGGCGGATGTAGTACTGCTGGATATAAATTTGCCGGACATGAGCGGCCTTAGAGTACTGGAACTTCTCAGGGAGAAAAAATGCGACGTAAAAGTTATCATGCTGACCATACATGACGACTGGGAGTATGTTAACCAGGCAATAAGGCTTGGTGCCCACGGCTATCTCCTAAAGGACATTGAGGCGCAGAGCCTGTACCGTGCCATCAGGGATGTAAAGGCGGGAAAAACCTACGTGCATCCTAACCTCGCCTGGGATATCATAGCCCAAAAGGACAAGAGCATGTTATTGGACAGACTGACTGCAAGGGAAAGGGAAATACTGTACATGGTTTCAAAGGGCCTTGGCAATGAAGATATAGCCGAGAGGCTGGTTATAAGCGATAAGACTGTCCGAAATCATGTGTCCAATATTTACAGGAAACTTGGTGTAAAGGACAGGACCCAGGCGGCCCTGCTGGGGATGAAAAGCCATCTCGCGCACAGGTACGATTAAAAGGGTACAGCACTTTATCAATATGATACAACAGCGGTTCTCGCTTTATATATTAATACTATTAACAAAGGAGTTTTTGCAATGGGAAAAAATCTTTCCAGAAAAATTAAGAATTGCTGGCTGGAGCCGGATATCTGCAAAAGGGAAGAGGTATTCGATTTCTGCAGTGAATACATTGACTTTTTGTCCGAGTGCAAAACCGAACGGGAATGCGTCGAATACATGCAGGAGCTGGCCCTGGAGAACGGTTTTATACCCCTGGATACCTTTGTAAAGGAAGGCAGAAAGCCGAGCAGGGGGGACAAAATCCTGGTCAATCACAGGGACAAGGCTTTGATAATGTTTGTTATAGGGGAAGAGAGTATTGAAAAGGGTATAAACCTCGTTGGGTCCCATTTGGATACGCCAAGGATGGACCTAAAGCCGTCCCCGCTCTATGAGGACCAGGGTATCGCCCTTTTTAAGACCCATTATTACGGCGGCATCAAAAAGTACCAGTGGACCGCCATACCCTTGGCCTTGCACGGGGTGGTCATAAAAAGAAACGGCGAAAAGCTTGAGATAGTGATTGGGGAGGACCCGGGCGATACCGTATTCACCATAACCGATTTGCTGCCCCACCTTGCAAAGGAACAGATGGAGAAAAAGGCATCGGAGGTCATACCCGGGGAAGGCCTAAATCTCATCGTGGGTACCATACCAAGGGAATATGACAGCGACGGAAAAAATATCAAGGGTTCCAAGGACATGGTGCTGGAACTTTTGAAAAACAGGTACGGCTTGGAAGAGGAGGACTTCATAAGCGCGGAACTAACAGCGGTACCCGCCGGAAGGGCTGCGGATGTGGGACTGGACAGCAGCCTGGTGGGCGGATACGGGCAGGATGACAGGGTGTGTGCCTTTGTTTCCTTCAAAGCAATAATGGATATAAAGGACCCGCAAAAAACCTGTGCAGCCGTTTTTGCAGACAAGGAAGAGGTAGGCAGCATGGGGAATACCGGTATGCAGTCCACCTTTTTTGAAAATGCGGTGGCGGAGCTTATAGACCTTACCACCGGCGATTGTGGTTACTTGAAACTTAGAAGGGCCCTTTCCAATTCCAAGGCCCTGTCGGCGGACGTGGCTGCAGCGGTTGACCCCAATTATTCGGATACCCATGACAAGGAGAACGCGCCCAGGCTGGGAAGCGGGGTGTGCATAGAAAAATACACCGGTCATAGGGGGAAGTCCGGCGGCAGTGATGCCAATGCCGAATATATGGCCATGGTGAGGCAGGTGTTCAACCAGGCGGACATAGTATGGCAGTCGGGTGAACTGGGTAAGGTGGACCTGGGAGGCGGAGGTACCATAGCACAGTTTCTTGCAAATTACGGCATGGATGTACTGGACTGCGGTGTCCCGGTGTTAAATATGCATTCACCCTTTGAGCTGGCGAGCAAGGCGGATATATACATGGCCTACAGGGCTTATGTTGCCTTTTACCGGGATATGAAATAGATAAGGTTCAAGGATAGGCAGACCAAGCGGCAGCAGTAATAAAGGGATATGGAAAGAAGGTAGCGTTTTGAAAAAAAGCAGGCTTTTTCTGCTGTTCTTGCTGTTTATTGTTTTGGCCGGCCTCAACCTTATACCCGATGAGCCGGCCGTTGCTCCACTCGCAGCGGGGGAAATGCGGGTACACTTTCTTGACGTTGGCCAGGGAGACAGCATCCTCGTCGAGTTTCCCAACGGCGAAAGTATGCTGGTTGACGGGGGAACCCGTAGGGCCGGAGGCTTAGTTAAGGACTACATTAAATCCCTGGGTATAAACCGCCTGGATTACGTCGTGGCCACGCATCCCCACGAGGATCACATAGGGGGACTTATCGAAGTGATTGAAACCATTCCCGTGGGCAGCGTATACATGCCAAGGGTGGTGCATACCAGCCAGACCTTTGAAACCTTTGTTCAAACGGTGGTGGACAAGGGACATCGGTTCCGCAGGGCAAGGGCGGGACTGGTGATGATTGAGGATGGGGACCTAAGGGTTAACATGCTTGCCCCGGTGAGGGAAGACTACGAAGATTTGAACAACCATTCGGCGGTGGTCAAGCTAGAATACAAAAGCGTAAGTGTACTACTTATGGGGGATGCGGAAAGGCTGTCTGAAAAGGAGATTGACTCAAGCCGGGTGAGAGCCCAGGTGCTGAAAGTGGGTCATCATGGGTCAAATACGTCCACTTCCGAGGAGTTCCTGGAAAAGGTAAGCCCGGTGTACGCAGTCATAAGCTGCGGTAAGGATAACGACTACGGTCATCCCCACCGGGAGACGCTGGACAGGTTGGAAGGTGCCGGGGTTAAGGTGCTGAGGACCGACATTTTGGGTACCATAATACTCACAACCGACGGCCGGGAGATCCAATTCAGCAGCGACCGTTAGAGGGGGAATTAACCTGTGAAAACCACCCTGGTAATTGACAGGATAGAGGATGGATGGGCGGTAGTGGAATACAATAAAAAAGGAAAAACCTTCAGCATGCCCGCAGCCTTATTACCGGAAGGCGCCGAAGAGGGTGATGTCATTGACCTTTCCATTTCGGTAAAAGGGGATGAAACCCTAAGACGCAGGATAAGGCTGCAGAAAATCTTGGAGGATAATATGGACGATTGATAGCTCGCCCCAAGGGCGGGCTATTATGATTCACACATTATATTGTGGAGGAATAGTTTTATACTGCAAGCAGCTAAGGAAGAAAAATTAAGGCACAAAGGAAGAACGGAGAGCTATCCTTCCCCCCTGGGGTAGCTCTCCCTTTTTCGGTTATTTTTCGCCTCCCGGGGAGAGAATATTATATATAACAATCGGGAGGTAACAATCGGGAGGTTTTGCGATGGATAACCGACAGGACTTGGATAACATAAGAGAACAGCTGGAAACTATAAAAAGGAATAATATAAGCAGCATGGAGGGTATCGAGGCTATAAACCTTATAATGGTGGATAACAATAATGCAAGAGTCAAGGACGCCGGGCTGGCGGACCAAGTAGCCCGGCTAGGCGAAAAAATCAGGGAGATGTCGTTTGAGCTGCGAAAGACCGAGGAAATGTTAAAGGGCAGGCAGTTCCATTAGGGGCTGCCTATTTCAAGTATTTTTTTATAAGCTCGGCCAGTTCGTTTATTATCTTTTCGCTTTTGTCGCTTTGTATCGCGTCTTTGACGCATCCCTGTATATGGGATTCCAGTATCACGGCTCCCAGGCTGTTTAAAGCGGACCTTGCCGCCGCAACCTGTATCAGCACATCAACGCAGTATTTATCTTGTTCCACCATATTCTTGATACCGCGTATCTGGCCCTCTATCCTGTTCAGCCTGGATATGACAGCATTTTTATCGGCTTTCATACCTGGTTCCCCTTTCGTTATGGCATGCATAATATACCCTCGGAGGGTAATTATATTACTATTATACCCCATACCGACGGATAATCAATAAAGAGGCGGTGTGCGGCGCCGCCGCTATTGAACGGCTGAATGCAAATGGAGGCAATTCCAAAATTATTTCAGTTGCATTGGCGCTTTTCTTATGCTATTATATTTTATGAACTTGATACGCCGAAGTGGTGGAATTGGCAGACGCGCTAGATTCAGGGTCTAGTGGGCATCTCGCCCGTGCAGGTTCAAGTCCTGTCTTCGGCACCATTTGGAACACGACGCAGCCTGTAAGGCGCGTCGTGTCAGTTTGTAGACAAAATGGTCTTGAGGTTCTTAAAACCGCAAGGCCATTTTGGTTTTTAATCTTTTTGGAATAAGTTTAGTCCAAAAAGTAATAAAAAGCAGCTCCTACGCTGCCCTATTCCATTTCCAGTTCGCCATTT
>JAAYEV010000104.1 GCA_012728565.1 Clostridiales bacterium | reverse complement strand
GTTTCATTGACAACGGGACCCTGATATAGTAAAATTATTATTAAGTATGGGCTTGCTAAATGGAGGTTTTTGTATGTTTAATATAGGAGACAAGGTAGTATACCCAATGCATGGCGCAGGCATAATCGAATCAATCGAAGAGAAAGAAATCCTAGGGAACAAGCAGAAATACTATATCATGAGGATGCCCATTGGGAATATGAAGGTTATGATTCCGCTTGAAAGTGTTAATGATATAGGTCTCAGGGAAGTAATAAATAAGGACCAAGTGGAAAAGGTGGTGGCGGTCCTAAGCCAGCATAAGACAAGCATGCCCAACAACTGGAACCGGCGGTACCGGGTTAACATGGACAAGATAAAAAGCGGGGATATCCTTGAGGTTGCCGATGTAGTGCGCAACCTTATGCTGCGGGATAAGGAAAAGGGCCTGTCCACCGGGGAAAGAAAGATGCTGAACAATGCAAAGCAGATACTGGTGAGCGAGCTGGTGCTGGTGAACAATATGAACGAAGAGGAAATAGAAAGCATGATAGAGGGGATTATCAACTAAGCGTCTTTAAAAAAGGCGCTAATTTTTTAGGCGTTCCGGCTGGAAAATGCAGGCGGAAGAAAGCAACTTATTTTTATGTTTTGTGTTGCAGGAGGGCTATAACAGGTTATAAAATAAGTATAAGTGGCAATACTCAAAGAAGGAGGTGATTAAGAATTAATGGTTAAAAAGTTAATCAGGGGATTGTTGACTACGGCAGGGATAGTCATTGGCTATCAACTGGCCTATGTTCTGGGAGATGTGCTGGCGGTATACGGGATTTTCGGGATACTGCCGGAAGATACTGCAAGCATTGTCTACAACGTGATAAGCGCTTTGTTATTCGGCTTTATATTCTTTCTGGTATCTCCCCGGCTTATTAAATTGGGTTGGAAGTCTACAGAAATAATTGAAAATACTTTGCAAACCATTCCTACCAGCGACATACTGTTGGGGTCACTGGGGCTTATACTTGGGCTTATTATAGCCAACCTGTTTATAAGACCCCTTGCCATTATACCAATTCCATGGCTGGGGAGCATTGTCATGGTATTGGTAAATATCATCTTTGGGTACCTGGGCATGAAGATTGCGACGAGAAAAAGGGATGACTTTGGTGCTGTAGTCCACTCCCTAAAAAAGCTGGGAATAAAAGAAAGGACGCATAAAAGCGACGTGGCGGTTAAGCCCAAGATATTGGATACCAGCGTCATAATCGATGGGAGAATCGCCGATATCTGCAAGACCGGCTTTGTCGAAGGGCCTCTTATAATACCCGGGTTTGTGCTGGAGGAACTGAGACATATTGCCGATTCTTCCGATACCTTGAAACGTAACAGGGGTAGAAGGGGATTGGACATACTGAACAAGATTCAAAAAGAACTGGATATCCCTGTTCAGATATATGATAAACCCTTTGACGACATAGCGGAGGTGGACAGTAAGCTGCTTAAGCTTGCACAGATGCTAAAGGGTAAGGTTGTTACCAACGATTTTAACTTGAACAAGGTGGCGGAATTCCAGGGGGTGCCTGTTCTTAATATCAATGAACTGGCCAACGCCGTTAAACCCGTGGTGCTGCCGGGCGAGGAAATGGTGGTACAGGTCATAAAGGACGGGAAGGAATCCGGCCAGGGGGTTGCCTACCTGGACGATGGGACTATGATTGTTGTGGACGGAGGCAAAAAACATATAGGGGAATCAATAGGCGTTATGGTCACCAGTGTGCTTCAGACTGCCGCCGGTAGGATGATATTTGCAAAGCCAAAGAATGCGCTGGACAATAAAGCGGTATAAACTTCGCCCTCAAGGGGCGGAGTTTTTTTAACCGTTTAAAGGGATTGGCTGCGGGGGTGGAGAATTGTTTCTGCCGGAGGTGATAATATAATGTATAGAAGCTTAACGGTTACCGCAATTATCACGGCGGCGGGCAAGGGTACAAGGATGAAAAGCCCCCTTAGCAAACAGTTTCTTGACCTTAACGGCAGGCCGGTTCTTGCCCATACCCTTTTGGCGTTCCAGCAGTGCGAGGCGGTGGACGGCATACTGGTGGCAATGGAACCGGAGTATATAGACCGCTGCGGTGAAGACATAGTCGAAAGGTTTGGCATAAGCAAGGTGAGGGGAATACTTGCCGGGGGCAGTACCCGCCAGCAGTCCGTCGCGGCCGGACTTGAAGCGGCGCCGGAGGGCATTGTGGTGATACACGACGGGGCACGGCCCCTTGTGGGCTGCGGCCTCATAGAACAGGGTATAGAGCGGTTGATGGACCTGGGCCTAGACGGCACAGCCTGTGCCGTGCCGGTCAAGGATACCGTGAAACTTGTGGACAGGACGGAACGGGTGGAAAGGACCCTTGACAGGGAAAGGCTGAGGGCCGTTCAGACACCGCAGTGTTTTAAGGCGGCAGCGGTCAAGGAAGCCCACCGCAGGGCGGCGCAGGAAGGGATACAGGCCACCGACGACCTGATGCTTCTGGAACATTATGGGTACCGGGTGGCGTTATATCCCGGCCGGTACGACAACATAAAAATCACCACCCCCGAAGACCTTCTGCTGGCGGGGGTCCTCCTGGAAGGAAGGGATAAGAGTTGTTAAGAATAGGTATCGGTTACGACGCTCACCGGCTGGTGGAAGGAAGGCCCCTTATCATAGGAGGGGTAAGCATTCCCTTTGGCAAAGGGCTGGAGGGCCACTCGGACGCAGACGTGCTGGCCCATGCCATAATGGACGCGCTGCTTGGTGCGTCTGCAATGGGGGATATAGGCATGCACTTCCCGGACACCGACCCTGCTTATGCCGGGGCGGACAGCATGAAGCTGCTGCAAGAGGTGGGCAAAAAACTAAGGGGTGCGGGATATACCGTAATAAACATTGATGGTATAATAATCGCCCAGCAGCCCAGGATGGCGGAGCATATACCCCGCATGCGGGAGAACATTGCCCGGGCCCTTGGCCTGGATATGTCCCGGGTAAGCGTTAAGGCGACCACCACCGAAGGCATGGGTTTTCCGGGAAGGGGCGAGGGCATAGCGGCCCAGGCCGCCGTACTGCTCGCCGAAGAGCGGCCTGTGGGAAGCCGGCCCGGCTCGAAATAGGTTGAAGCAATAGAAAGCCAAGTGTTATAATATGCATAATCGAGGGCAAATTTTCCTGTAAGATCACAAATCGGGGACATTCTTTCTAAGAAGTGCGAAGTAGGACTTGCTTCCCAGTGAGGTGTGTTCCCATTCCACTAAAGGAGGTAAATACGAATGGCAAGAGCAAGGTTTGCGCCCAGCCCCACGGGACCTATACATATTGGAAACATAAGGACTGCCCTTTTTAATTACCTGTTTGTAAAAAGCGGCGGAAAAGACAACGCGATGGTTCTGAGGATTGAGGATACCGACCTGCAGAGGTCTTCCACCGAATATGAAAAGCTAATATACGAGGAACTTAAGTGGCTGGGGATAGAATGGGACGAGGGCCCGGACAAGGGCGGGCAGTACAGCCCCTACCGACAGAGCGAGAGGCTGGACATATACAACGAATATTACAACAGGCTGATTGCCGAGGGAAAGGCCTATTACTGTTTCTGCACCCCCGAGGAGCTGGAGCTGGATAAAAAGAAAACCGCCTGCGAGTCAAGCTCCCCCAGGTATTCGGGACGGTGCCGGGAGCTTACCAATGAGCAGGTCAAACAATACCTAGAAGAGGGAAGGCCCGCTACAATAAGGCTTATAATTGACCCCGAAAAGACGGTTGTATTCAACGATGTTATTAAAGGTAGGATTGAGATTGATTCGGACACCCTCGGGGGAGACATGGTTATTCGCAAATCCGACGGGATGCCTACCTATAACTATTCTGTCGTGATAGACGACCACCTGATGGGCATAACCCATGTGATAAGGGGTGAGGACCACCTGACCAATACCCCAAAACAGATACTGCTGTACGAGGCGCTGGGTTGGGATGCGCCCATATTTGCCCATGCGCCGCTAATCCTTGGGCCGGACAGGACCAAGCTGAGCAAGAGGCACGGGAATACCTATATAGGACAGTACAGGGAGGAAGGATACCTTCCCGAGGCCATGTTCAATTACCTGGCCCTTTTAAGCTGGTCGCCGGAGGGTGAGAAGGAGCTTTTGAGCAAGGAAGAGATTATAGAGCAGTTCAGGCTGGACAGGGTTACAAGGGCCAACCCGGTTTTTGACATAAACAAGCTCAACTGGATAAACGCCCATTATATAAAAGAATCTCCGCCCGAGAGAATAGTAGAGCTGGCAAAACCGTACCTTGTTAAAGAGGGATTTCTAACACCACATCAGGCAGAAGAGAGGCAGGAATGGCTGACCCTTATGGTAAGCACCGTCCAGGAGAGGCTTACCAAGGTCTCGGATATAACCAGCTTGGCTAGAATGTTCTTTGACGACCAAATTGCCCCCGAAAATGACGAGGCACTTATGGTGCTGAAAGAAGAAGGGGTGGGCGGCCTGCTTCAAGCCTTAAAATCCGCCGTGGAGAAGGTAGGAGAAGTTGACCACCATTTCTGTTCCGGAATCTTTAAGGCGCTGCAAAAGGAAACGGGATTAAAGGGGAAAAAGCTTTTTATGCCTGTAAGGGTAGCCGTTACCGGGCAGTGCCACGGCCCTGAACTTGACAAAACCTTTTTGCTGCTGGGCAAGGAAAAGCTGCTTGCCCGCCTGGAGCACGTGTTGAATAATTATGTTTAATTGAGAGGAGAAGGGGTTGTGAAACTATATAATACTCTGACGAGGAAAAAAGAAGAATTCGTTCCCGTGGAAAAGGGCAAGGTAAAGATGTATGTCTGCGGGCCCACCGTATATGACTTTTTTCATATAGGCAACGCCCGGCCCTTTATAGTCTTTGACGTTCTTCGGCGGTACATGGAGTATAAAGGCTACGAGGTAACCTACGTTCAGAATTTCACCGACGTGGACGATAAGATTATCAGAAGGGCCGCGGAAGAGAATTCCACGATGCAGGAGGTTTCCGAAAGATTCATCGGGGAATACTTTGCCGACGCCGACAGGCTGGGCATCAAAAGGGCCACCGTGCACCCAAGGGCCACGGAGCATATTAACGAAATAATCGACTTGATAAGCAGGCTGGAGGAAAAGGGCCTGGCGTACACGGCGGAGGACGGGGTGTACTTTGATACCTCCAAGTTCCCCGAATACGGCAAACTGTCAAAACAGAGCCTTGAGGACCTGAACGCTGGAGCAAGGGTGGAAGTGGACCAAAACAAGAAAAACCCCGCAGACTTTGCACTGTGGAAAAAACAAAAGCCCGGGGAGCCGGCCTGGGACAGCCCTTGGGGCAAAGGAAGGCCGGGCTGGCATATCGAGTGCTCCGCCATGTCCACCAAGTACCTGGGCCAGACCATAGACATCCATGCGGGGGGACAGGACCTCATATTTCCCCATCACGAGAATGAAATAGCGCAGTCGGAGGGGGCTTCGGGCAAGCCCTTTGCTAGGTATTGGCTGCACAACGGGTTTATAAACATCGAGAATGAAAAGATGTCCAAGTCGCTGGGCAACTTCTTCACCGTAAGGGATATCAGCCGGGACTATGACCTGGAAATAATCCGTTTCTTCATGCTGTCCGCCCATTATAGGAATCCGATAAATTTCAGCCGCGAGATGCTTGAACAGGCCAAAAACGGGCTTACAAGGCTTTATAACGCTAAACGGGACCTGGAGCATATAGCCGAAAACGCCGACAGGGAGGACATGAACAAGGAAGAACGGGAAAAGGCGGAGGAACTGGAGGGCTACAGGAAAAGGTTCAATGAGGCAATGGAGGACGACCTTAATACGGCGGATGCGCTGTCGGTTATTTTTGAACTGGTGCGGGACATTAACGCTTACATCAAACAGGGCACCTCTGCCGGTTTTGCAAAATGGGCCCTGGGGTTCCTTATGGAATTTGCCGATGTCTTGGGCCTTTTGTCCAAGCAGCAGGGCCGGTTGGACCAGGAGATAGAAGACCTAGTGGCCGAGAGGGAAAGGGCAAGGAAAAGGAAGGACTGGGCCCTTGCGGACAAGATAAGGGATGACCTAAAAGAAAGGGGCATTATAATAGAAGATACCCCTCAGGGAGTCAAATGGAAAAGGGTCATCAAGTAAAGGGCTGGTGAAAAGGTTGGACAGGTACCTGAAGGGTTTTGAGAGCTTTAATTTGCCGGTACAGCCCGGGGACCTTTCCCCGCTGGTCCTGGCCTATGTCGGCGATGCCTGTTTCGAGCTTTATATAAGAAGCAGGGTGGTGGCCGAAAACCCAAAACTGCCGCCACAGAAACTGCACCGGCTTACGGTGGGTTATGTAAGCGCCTCATCCCAGAGCGATATTATACACGGGATATGGGAGCACCTTAATGAGAACGAGATGACGGTGGTAAAAAAGGGGAGGAACGCAAAGTCCGGCACATCGCCCAAAAACGCGGACGTGGTCCAGTACAGGTATGCCACGGGGTTTGAAACGCTGGTGGGCTACTTGTTTTTGGCGGGCGAAGCGGAAAGGCTCTTATTCATACTGGAGAAAGCCTATGACTTTTTTTGTGCGCAGCAGTAACAGGATTCCCGGCTTATGGGGGAACATTAACTCCCCTGGGGGTCGGCCGTCATATAAATAATTGGCAGGGGGTTTTAGACAAATGATGAAACCAAGGGTTAAACTATTAGGGCATACGCCGGAGCCGGACAAACTTGTTTCCGCCGCCGCCAAGCTTTGTTATTCAAGGGTGGGGGCCGAGGACATACTGGAGGGCCTGTCACCGGAAAAGGTGGACAAATTTTTAAACCTGCTAATGGAGATGGGGCACCAGTCCCCCATTGAACATGCCTCCTTCACCTTTGCGGTGGAAGGGGTAAGCAGGGTGCTGACCCACCAACTGGTAAGGCACAGGATTGCCAGTTATTCGCAGCAGTCCCAAAGGTACGTTAAACTTGACGGATTTGAATACATTATACCTCCCCATATCGCCGGGATGCCCGAAGCCAGGGAACTGTTCGAAAAAGCCATGCGGGAGGACCAGGAGTACTATGACCGGTTGGTAAAGCTTCTATATGACAGCCATTATGAAAGGCTGAAAAACGAGGAAGGGGACGAAAAAAAGGCTCGCCAGGCCGCCGAAAAAATGGCCATAGAGGATGCCAGGTACGTGTTTCCCAATGCCTGTGAAACCAAGATTATATTTACCATGAATGCAAGGGCACTACATAATTTCTTCCGGCTGCGGTGCTGCAGCAGGGCCCAGTGGGAAATCCGGACCCTGGCGGAGGAAATGCTGAAAGAAGTGCGGCGGGCGGCGCCCATACTTTTCAAAAATGCCGGACCCGCCTGTCTCATCGGGCCCTGTCCCGAGGGTAAAATGTCCTGCGGTCAGGCGGCGGGGGTACGGGAGAAGTTTAAGAATCTATAAAGGGATTTGGGGACATACTGTTACTGCCCGGGTAGGGCATGGACAGGAGGTGCTTGTTTAATGGAAAGGAAGGGCCTTCCGGAAGGCCTGGACCTGGTGGAAGGGAGAAATCCCGTTGCCGAACTTATAAAGGCCCAAAGGAAGGTGAACAGGCTGCTGGCGGCAAAGGGCGTTGATCGCACCGGGGAGAGAATAATAGGCGATGCCCTGGACAGGGGCATAAAAGTGGAATACGTGGACAGAAAGGAATTGGACAGGATATCACGGACGGGAGCCCACCAGGGTTTTATAGCGCTGGTGGAAAGGTTTCGTTACGCCGAAGGGCCGGAGGCAATTGTTGAAACGGCGCGAGGAAAAGGTGAGGACCCGCTTGTGGTGGTCCTTGATAAAATTTCCGACCCCCATAACCTGGGAGCAATAATAAGGACCGCATACTGCTGCGGTGCCCACGGCATTGTTATTCCAAAAAGAAACGCGGCGGGGGTTACCCCGGCGGTTATAAAGGCTTCGGCCGGTGCGGCCGATTCTATGCCGGTTACCCGGGTTACCAATACGGTGCGCGCCATTGAGCAGCTTAAAGAGATGGGCCTTTGGATAGCCGGGGCCGATATGGACGGGGAGCTTATGTACCGGGCTGACCTTAAGGGTCCCCTTGCACTGGTGGCGGGCAGCGAAGGCAAAGGCTTAAGCCGCCTGGTTAGGGAAAAATGCGATTTCCTTGTAAGCGTGCCCATGAAAAACGACTTTTCTTCGCTTAATGTCTCGGTGGCCGCCGGGGTACTGCTTTATGAAGCGCTCAGGCAGAGGGAATATAATTAACAGGGGCTGTGTGGAGGTTTTCCATGGGGGAATATCTGATTGTGGACGGGTATAATATAATTAATGACTGGCCTTCGTTAAAGGCACTTTTTAGTGAAAACGTTGAAGCAGCCCGGGATAAACTTATTGAAATTATGGCCGAGTACAGGGCTTATAAAGGCATAAATGTGATGATTGTTTTCGACGGGCACCGGGTCAAGGACAACCCGGGAAGTTCCTCGCATGTCAAGGGAGTCCATGTAGTATATACCAAGGAACAGGAAACCGCGGACAGCTTCATAGAAAAAAGCGTAGCGCGCCTTGCGAAAAATGCCTTGGTAAGGGTGGCCACCTCCGACTGGGCGGAGCAGCAGGTAATTCTGGCCCTGGGCGGGATAAGGGTTTCGGCAGGGGAGTTAAGGGGCCTTGTGGAGGGCTGTAACAGGGATATTAAGCAAAGGATAGCCGGAAGAAGTGCGGACAGTATTAATACGGTGGACGGAAGCCTTAGCCCGGAAGTGGCGCGGAAACTACAAAAATGGCTGAAAGAGCCGTAGGTCCGGCTTGACTATTAAAAAACACATATATATAATTATTGTATGGTTTATGGTGGACAAATACCCTTGCTGGAGTGGAGGCGATGCCTGTGGAAGCTAAGGCCCACGATGAAAGAGCATATAAGCATTACGAAATGATGCTTGATGAGGAAGTGGTACAGCAGGCAAAGGAAGGCAACTGTAAGGCGGCGGAATACTTGATAAGCAAGTACAAGAATTTTGTAAGGGCGAAAGCCCGGTCCTATTTCCTTATAGGCGCCGACCGGGAGGATATAGTCCAGGAGGGAATGATTGGTCTTTACAAAGCCATAAGGGACTTCAGGCAGGACAAGCTCTCATCTTTCAGGGCTTTTGCGGAACTTTGTATTACCCGGCAGATTATAACCGCGATAAAAACCGCCACAAGGCAGAAGCATATCCCGCTTAATTCATACGTATCCCTTAATAAGCCGCTTTATGACGAGGAATCCGACAGAACGCTTCTGGACATACTTTCCGGGACCCGTGTAACCGACCCGGAGGAACTGATAATAAGCAGGGAAGAGTTTGTAAACATAGAAAGCAAGATAGGCGAGATACTGAGCGACCTTGAATGGGAGGTGCTGATGTCCTACCTTCAGGGCAAGTCGTACCAGGAGATTGCCTGCGACCTGGACCGTCATGTTAAGTCCATTGACAATGCACTGCAGAGGGTGAAAAGGAAACTGGAAAGATACTTAAATACAAGGGAATAGCCCATAAAGTGACAGAATAATATTTCTTGACACCATAGGGCATCATATAGTAAAATAACTCATTGGCGGGCCCGATAGCATAATATATTGATATAGCAGCATTTTGCCCACGTAGCTCAGCAGGTAGAGCGTCGCCTTGGTAAGGCGGAGGTCACCGGTTCAAGTCCGGCCGTGGGCTCCATAATTATTTAATTACGAAACACCAGGAACGGTTTCCTGGCCAAAACCATGAAGGAGGAGAACAAAGGAATGGGAAAGGCGAAATATGAGAGGACCAAACCGCATGTAAATGTAGGTACCATTGGCCACATAGACCATGGCAAGACAACGCTGACGGCAGCAATAACGTATGTACTGGCTAAGAGGGGCGGAGCTACGGCGACGGCGTACGACCAGATAGACAAGGCTCCGGAGGAGAAGGAAAGGGGCATAACCATATCCACGTCCCACGTTGAATATGAAACGGAAAAGAGGCACTATGCCCACGTAGACTGTCCCGGTCACGCTGACTATGTAAAG
>JAAYEV010000103.1 GCA_012728565.1 Clostridiales bacterium | reverse complement strand
GCCTCAATCCTGTAATTTCCTTGTCCTTAAAATAAATTTTTCCACTGGTGGGTTTATATACCCCGGTAATCATGTTGAAAGCCGTTGTTTTGCCCGCGCCGTTGGGTCCTATCAGCGCAATTATTTCGCCTTTTCGTAGTTCCAGGCTGAATTCCTTGACCGCTGTCAGTCCACCGAACTGCATTGTAATGGAATCAGTTCTAAGATGTATCATGATTCAGTTCCCCCTTTTGAAAGAGGTTTTCCCGGCCCTTTGCCTAAATTCTTGAAAAAACCTATAAAGCTGTCCCAGCTGAACTCATTAGTACCCATAAGGCCCCTGCGGAAGAACAGCACCACCAGCATCAAAAGGGCCGAGAATACCACCATCCTCAAGCCGGAAATACCGGGTACCTGGATGAACCCGAGGCTGAAGGGCTGGTCCAAGAACCTCAAGGCTTCCTGGCCTATGGTGACTATGAAGGCGGATATGATGGTACCCGTTATGCTGCCCATGCCGCCAAGGACTATAATAAGCAGTATATTAAAGGTCAATGTGAACCTAAAGAGCAGCGGGTTTATCGCGCCCAGGAGGTTTCCAAGCAGGCCTCCGCCCACTCCGGCAAAAAACGCGCCTATTACAAAGGAAAGCACCTTATGTTTAAAAAGGTTTATACCCATGGCTTCGGCGGCAATTTCGTCCTCCCGGATTGCCTTGAAGGCTCTTCCATAGCTGCTGTTTATGAGCCAAACAAGAAACACCGTCGTAAAAACTGCTATGCCATAGCTCCACCACAGGTTTGTTTTGGCCGGTATGCTTTTTAGGCCCAATGCCCCGTTGGTTATGGTCTGGAGATTTGTTATAACTATCCTTATTATCTCCGCGAAGCCCAGCGTGGCGATACCCAGATAGTCACCCTTAAGCCTTAACACCGGGGCACCTATTAAGAACGCCATAAGGGCGGCGAATATTCCTCCCACAAGCAGTGCCGCAGGGTACGGCAGCACTATTGTGCGCAGCACCTCATTTATTGGCTCCAGAAAGAAGTTCTGGTCCTTTACCGCCACCGGCATGGTTAACAGTGCGCAGGTATAGGCTCCGATTGCCATAAAACCTGCATGACCCAGCGAAAACAGTCCTGTAAAACCGTTTATCAGGTTCATGCTGAGGCCCAGTACCGTATATATGGCGCAAAGGTTTAAAACCCTGACCTGGTAGGCGTCAAACCTGTTATCTGCAATATAAAGGAATATGCCCAGCAGCAGTAACGATATTATTGTAAGTTTCGGGTTTCTTTCTTTTATCCAGTCCAACCTTATTAAAGGGGATTGTTTTTGTGTATTGTTATTCATTGGCTACACCTTCTCCGCTATTTTTTCGCCCATTATTCCGGTAGGCCTGAAGAGCAGTACAATAATCAGCAGAATAAATGCAAAGGCATCCCTGTAACCGGTCAAATCGGGCAGGAAAGCGATCAGCAGGATTTCCACAAGACCCAGTATAAAGCCGCCCAAAACCGCGCCTTGGATGTTGCCGATACCCCCTATTACGGCGGCGATAAAACATTTAACCCCGGGCATAACTCCCATCAGGGGCTGTATCTGTGGGAATTTCATGCCCCACATGATGCCTCCCACTGCTGCCAGCATAGAGCCTAAAAAGAAGGTAACGGATATGGTCCTGTTTACGTCAATTCCCATAAGGCGGGAGGTTTCGAAGTCCTTGGACACCGCTCTCATAGCCATACCGCTTTTTGTATTATTTATTAGGTATAATAGCACGTACAACAAAACAAGAGTCATTACAGGTATAATAAATGTCAACCTTTGTATGGAGACGGTACCCAGTTTAATCACTTCGGTAAAGAAGTCCAGTGCGGGAAAGGCCTTGGGTCTTCCTCCAAAGATAACGATGGCGAGGTTCTCAAGAAGGAAGGATGCGCCTATGGCTGAAATCATAATGGAAATCCTTGGGGCATCCCTTAAAGGCCTGTAAGCTGAAGCCTCAAGGATCACTCCCAGGGCACCGGTAACGACTATTACCGCCAGGAAAGCTGCATACCACGGCACACCAAAAATGACAATGCTGTAAAAAGTAAAGTAGGTTGCCATCATGAAAATGTCCCCGTGGGCGAAGTTTATCAGCCTAAGAATACCATAAACCATTGTATAACCTATAGCTACAAGGGCATACAGGCTTCCCAGGGATATCCCGTTTGTAAGATGCTGCAAAAAAACATCAAAAGCCATATAATCACCACCCGTATCAAATGTCCGTAAAAATACGCTTCCTTCCTTTGGGGGAAGGAAGCGTATTTCTCATAGGATACTGCTTCTACCTGGGTTCAATAGTGTCCATATAAACGAATTCGCCGTTTTTGACCTGTTTTATAACCGCGTTCTTAACTGCGTCGCCGTTTTCATCAAGGGTTATTATACCGGCAGCGCCTTCGAAACCTTCGGTTGCGGCTATTGCATCCCTTAAGGCTACCGGGTCGGTGGATCCGGCTCTTTCTATCGCATCAAGGATAAGGATATAGGCGTCGTATGCAAGCGCCGTAACAGCGGCCGGTTCCTTGCCGTATTCAGCTCTGTATTCCTCCAGGAACTTTTCGGATTCTTTTGTTATCGGCGTCTCGGAGGTGAAGAAGGTTGAGAATACGCAGCCCTCAACGGCATCTCCGCCTATCTCGATGAATTCGGGTGTCTCATAGGTGTCACCGCCGATTATCGGGACGGTAATACCAAGCTGCCTTGCCTGTTTTACTATCAGCGCCGACTCTGTGAAGTTACCCGGAGCGAATATTACATCCGGATTTGCCGTCATTATGTTGGTAAGCTGGGCGGAGAAGTCCTGGTCTCCGGTATTGTAGTTGGTAACTGCAACTATTGCGTTGTCGTCACCGGTCAGCTCTTTGAAAGCATCGGTATAGAATTTTGCAAGACCTATTGCATAGTCGTTGTTGACTTCCTGGATTATTGCCGCTTTCTTGGCGCCGAGTTTTTCATAGGAATAGGTCGCCATAACCTTACCCTGGAACGGGTCTATGAAACATACCCTGAAATACCAGTCGTTGCCTTGGGTAACCAGGGGATTGGTACACGAAGCACCAACGGTAGGTACCTTATCCCTTATGATATCCCCTGCGGCCATGGAAAGGGAACTACCCCAGCTTCCTATTATTGCCGCGACTTTTTCCTTTTCTACCAGCAGTGCCGCGGCGCTGGCTGCTTCTACAGGGTCGGACTTGTTGTCAACGATAACCAGTTCCACTTTTTTGCCCAGCACTTCGGGATAGAGCTTGTTTGCCAGCTCCACGCCCTCTACCTCAAGTGCTCCCCCTGCTGCGTTCGCGCCGGTCATCGGCTCAAAAACACCGATCCTTATTACGTCCTCTTCTTCTCCTCCGCCGGTTTCCTCTGCGGGTTTCGGCGTGCAGCCGGAAAGAACGAGGGACATAATAATCAGCGCGACTAACAGAAAAGACAACTTTCTTACCATCTTGTTACCCCCTTATTGGAATATAAAGATTTCCTAGTTTCCCGGACACTTGTGCGCCCGGTATGTACAACTCTTACATTTAACTGATTATACTATAAACTTACATAAATAACAATATCAATTTTCTGCCGCTAATTGCCGTTATTTGTAAGAAATTTGCATATTACCGGGCGAATTTGAAGCAATAATAGTTTTTTTGACACGCTTGGGAGAAGCAATAATATGCAAAATCATGCGTAGTAATGCAAAATTATACATTGCAAGGCAATATATGAATTTTACGAAGACTATGTTAAAAAACATGTCCAATTGATATAATATTAAAGAATTCAAGGATGGGAATGGTTGTATGGCATATAAACCCGAATTACTAAGCCCGGCAGGAAGCATGGAAGCCCTTAGGGCGGCAGTCCAGAACGGTGCCGATGCGGTATATATGGGCGGTCAAAGGTATAACGCCCGTAGTTATGCCTCCAATTTCGACGACCGAGAGCTGGAGCAGGCGATGCGGTATGCACACCTGCGCGGGGTTAGGATTTATGTCACGTTTAATACCCTGATATCCGATGAGGAGCTAGGGGATGCGGTACATTACCTGGAATATTTATACAATATTGGGGCGGATGCGGTCATTGTGCAGGACCTTGGATTAGCAGCCCTTGCCAAGAGATATTTCCCCGGTATGCAGGTTCACGCCAGCACCCAGATGACCATTTACAGCCCCGAGGGTGCGCTGCTTCTTAAAGATGCCGGCATTGACAGGGTGGTTGCTGCAAGGGAACTGCGGCTGGAGGAGGTATTGAACATAAAACGGCTGTCGGGGCTGCCGGTGGAGGTTTTTGTGCAGGGGGCACTGTGCATGTCCTATTCAGGCCAGTGCCTGATGAGCAGCCTTATTGGCGGCAGGAGCGGCAACCGGGGGAAGTGTGCCCAGCCCTGCAGGAAGTGGTACAGGGTAGTGGACCGGGACCGGGGAGGGAGGACTGTAAAAGAGGGATACCTTTTAAGCCCCAGGGACCTGTTTACCCTTGACCGGATGGATACGCTGCTTAGGGCCGGCATAGACAGCTTTAAGATAGAGGGCCGCATGAAGAGGCCGGAGTATGTGGCGGCGGCAACAAGGGTCTACCGAAGGGCTATTGACAATTACCTGGAAAAGGGCAGTATAGGGGATACTTCAGAAGGGAAGGACCTTTTGCTTCGGGTTTTTAACCGCGGTTTCACTGCGGGTTTTGTCCTTGGCGGGGAGCGGGAGGGTTTTTTGAACCATGACCGCCCGGACAACAGGGGAGTGCCGGTAGGTGTGATAGCCGGAACCGGGGCGGGAAGGGTGGAAATAAGGCTTTCCGACCGGCTGAACATCGGGGATGGTATAGAATTGGACACCGGAAGCGGCAGGGCGGGAACAAGGGTGACTTCCATGTCGGTAAACGGGAAACCTGTCGAAAAAGGCAGTAAGGGCCAGGTGGCTGAGATTGAATTCAAAAAGAGTGTCGTTGTTGGCAGCGTGGTTTTTAAAACCTACGACAGGGAGCTGATGGAGGACCTTGCCTCAAGCTATAAAGAAGACAGCAAAAGGATTCCGGTGTACTGCGCCGCCTCGTTTAGAAAGGGACTGCTACCGGAAATCAGGCTGTGGGATGACCGGGGCGGTTATGTGACCGTCAGGGGGGATAGGCCGGTGGAGCCGGCGGAAAAGGTTGCGATGGACGGCGAAAGGATTTCCGAACAGCTTGCCAAGACCGGGGGGACCCCCTTTGTGATGGAGCAAATAACCGTTGATGCCGATAAGGGAATATATATATCCGTTTCTGAGATAAACAATCTAAGGCGAAAGGCCTTAGAGCAGCTGGGGCGAATAAGGGCCGGGACCGACCGGGAACCCGTTGGAACCAAAGAGCTAATTACATCGCTGGAACAGCAAAGGTACCGGCGGGCAGGTCGCCCCAATGACAGGATACGCCTTACCGTTGAAACGGGCAGTCCCTCCTCTGCCGAGCTGTTTGCACGGTCGGGGGCGGACAGGGTGGTGCTAAGGTGCTTTGAAAAGGATGAAGAAGAATACAGCGTTCTTCACCGTGGCCTTACGCTTTATGTAAAGTTTCCGCTGGTAACCGACCGGGAGGATATTGAGCGGATAACAGGGCTTATTGAAAGACTGCGCCACATAATACATGGGATAGAAATATCAAATCCCGGCCACCTTGCT
Organism: Clostridiales bacterium; assembly: GCA_012728565.1. Lineage (GTDB taxonomy): Bacteria > Bacillota > Clostridia > Ch29 > Ch29 > JAAYEV01. The sequence goes on along the minus strand of JAAYEV010000103.1, from coordinate 58,391 downwards.
GCCTGCGGGGAATACCGGGGTGATGTGGAAATAATAGCAGGGCAGGGTTTTAACATATTTAACCGCCTAAGTGCGGCAAAGGTGCAGGAGTGGGGTTGCAGCGGGGCGGTGCTGTCACCGGAGCTTACGCTGAAACAGGTGAGGGATATAGCCCTTGGGTCGGAAATATACTGCGAAGCGGCGGTCCATGGAAGGCAGAGGCTTATGACAATCCGCTACCCGGTGCTGGAGGGGCTGGGAAAGGGAAGCTACGGCCTTATGGACAGCAAGGGTTTTGTTTTCCCCGTTTTCCAAGATGAAACCGGCAGGACCGAAGTTAGCAACTCACAACCCCTTTTTATGCTGGATAAAATGGAGGACCTGCGGGGAACGGGTATCGGGGGAATAAGGCTTATACACCTGGACGAGGAAGCGGAAGAGTTTGCATACCTTGTAGAAAACTACAGGAAGGCAGCCGACGGGGAGCCTTACGACCGGGACCTTGTCGAAAGATACATTGCGAGCGGAATAACCAGGGGACATTTTTACAGGGGAGTATAGGGACCGGGACATAATTATTAGATTACAGGTCACAGGTGCCGACTGCTGACCTCAGAAACAAAGGGGCGGGACAATGAAGGACAGAACGTTGGAAACGCTGGAATTCGATAAAATTATTAAAAGGTTGTCTGAAATGGCGGCATCCGAGGCGGGGAGGAAAAGGTGCTTACAGGTAAGGCCTTCATGTCATCTTGATGAAGTGGAAAGGCTGCAGCAGGAGACCGCCGAATGCATAAAGGCCCTGGTCAAAAAGGGCTTGCCCCCGCTGGGCGGTGTTACCGACCTTGGGCCGGTGCTGAAGAGGGTGGAGGCCGGAGGGGTACTGGATTCCGAGCAGCTGCTGGCAGTGGCCGACCTACTGCGCTGTGCCGCCGGTATGAAGGAATACATGAAAGCCCCCCGGGGCGGCCGCGAAGAAGGGTTTGACACCCTAAGGGCAATTGTGGAGAGCCTTGTTCCCCACCCGAGAGTGGAGAAGGAAATTACAAGGTGTATAGAGGGCCCTGGGCAAATAGCAGACCATGCAAGCCCTACCCTTAGGAATATTCGCCGACAGGTGGGTTCGATAAACGAGGAGATAAGGGCTAAATTAAACTCAATGGTGGCCTCCGCCGGTTTCCAGAAATACCTGCAGGATGCTATAGTCACAACCCGGGGAGACAGGTATGTGCTTCCGGTAAAGCAGGAGTACAGGGGCAGTGTGCCCGGTATAGTACACGACCAGTCCTCCACCGGGGCTACCCTTTTTATCGAGCCCATGGCGGTGGTGGAGCTGAATAACAGGCTGAGGGAACTTTCAGCCAAGGAAAAACTTGAAATAGAGAGAATACTGTCAACCCTTACACTGCTTGTGAGTGACGTACTGGACGATATACGTACCAACATGGGAATCTTGACGGAGCTTGATGTTATGTTTGCCCGGGGAAAGCTGGGGCTGGAGATGGAAGCAACCCGACCCTTATACAATACATCGGGGTACATAAACTTAAAGAAAGCAAGGCACCCGCTGATAGACCCGAAGGTCGTGGTACCAATAAGCGTGCACCTGGGCAGGGACTTCGACGTGCTGGTGATAACCGGCCCGAACACCGGTGGTAAAACGGTCACACTTAAGACGGTGGGACTGATGGTGCTTATGGCCCAGGCGGGGCTTCAGGTTCCCTGCCAGGAAGGAACCGAGCTAGCCGTATACAGGGACGTTTTTGCGGATATCGGTGACGAGCAGAGTATAGAACAAAGCCTCAGCACCTTTTCGTCCCATATGTCCAACATTGTGGATATACTGAGACAGGCGAGCCGTGGCAGCCTGGTGCTTTTGGATGAACTGGGAGCGGGTACAGACCCTACCGAGGGCGCCGCCCTGGCTATGGCGATACTGGATTACCTTCGCAGCAGAAGGATATGCACCATCGCCACCACCCATTACAGCGAACTTAAGCAGTATGCCCTTACCAAGGAGCGGGTGGAGAACGCCAGCGTGGAGTTTGACGTGGAAACCCTAAGCCCCACCTACAGGCTTACAATAGGCATCCCGGGAAAGTCCAACGCCTTCGAAATATCCAAGCGGCTGGGTCTCAGTGAAAGCCTTATTGAGAGCGCTTCCATGTACCTTACCGGGGAGGAGGTCCGGTTGGAAGACCTCATAGGGGACCTGGAAAGGAATAAAAGGGAGGCGGAGCAGGAGAAGGAATGGGCTCGGCGCTTAAGACAGGAAGTGGAAAGGGTAAAGTTGGAATACCAGAATAAGGCCAGGCGGCTGGAGGAAAGACAGGAAAAAATTTTGCAGCAGGCAAGGGCCGAAGCAAAGAGAATTCTAGAGCATGCCGGTGAAGAAGCGGCGGACCTTATCAAGGAACTGAGAAGCCTTACCGCCGTTGAAAGCACCGAAAGGAACAGAAGGATAGAGCAGGTACGGCAGAAGATTCGATGGGACATAGAAAAGTTGGAGGAAGCCTTAAGCTCCGGCATTACCGGCGAGGGTGCCGGCAGACAGCCCCGGGACTTGAAGCCCGGCGACCCGGTCAGGGTGATAAGCCTGGCCCAGAAGGGTACGGTGCTGGAGAAGTACGACGATGAAGCGCTGGTGCAGGTAGGTATTATGAAGATAAAGGTAAAACTGGGCAACCTGGAAAAGGTGGAGGAGGAAATTAAGCCAAAAGAAATCAGTCAGGGCGCCGGTTCCCTGTCAAAGGCCGCTACCATTTCCGCCCAAGTGGATGTTAGGGGCCAGGTACTGGAAGAGGCAATGATCACCGTGGATAAATACCTGGACGATGCGCACCTTTCCGGTTTAAAACAGGTTGTAATAATACACGGCAAGGGCACCGGAGTTTTAAGGAGCGGTATCCAGCAGCTTTTAAGGTCCAACCGGTACGTAGCCTCGTTTAGAAGGGGCAGTTTCGGGGAGGGCGGGGACGGTGTTACGGTGGTAGAATTGAAATGATAAATGCGCTATAATTAAATTTGGAACATACATATAACATACATATAATGATACAAAAATATGAAACAAAAAATAGACGAGGAGGGTTTTTATGAAAACCAGGAAACTAGTTATGATTCCAGGCCCGACTCCGGTTACTAGGTCCATCCAGGACCAGATGGGCAGGGAGACGGTAGCCTTCGGTGACCCTGAATTTGTAAAGGACTTTAAAGGGCTGTTGGAAGATTTAAAGGTATTGTTCAAGTGCAGCGGGGAAGTGTTTGTTATTGCAGGCAGCGGCACCATGGGTATGGAAATGGCCATTGCAAATACCACAAAGAAGGGTGACAACGTACTTATAGTTTCCCACGGATTCTTCGGGGACCGTTTCATAGAACTGTGCGAGAGAAAGGGACTGAACGTTGATATCCTTTCCAGTGAATGGGGTAAGATAGTTCCCGTTGAAAAAATAAGGGAAAAGCTGGGCGAGAAAAAGTACGCCGCTATGACAGTAACCCATGTGGACACTTCCACAGGCGTGTGTGCGCCGGTGGCCGAGATAGGCAAAATGATGAAGGAGTTCCCGGAGACCATATACATAGTGGACGGTGTCTGCGCCACCGCGGCCGAACCGGAATACGTGGACGACATGGGAATAGATATACTGTTTACCGGCTCGCAAAAAGCCTTTGGCGTACCTCCCGGGCTTACAATGCTGTGGGTAAACCAGAAAGCCCTGGATAAAAGGAAAAGCCTTGGGTCCATTCCGGAGTACTTTATCGACTTCGAAAAATGGATTCCCATCATGAACGACCCCTCCAAGTATTATGCAACACCGGCGGTCAACATGGTTTGGGCCCTTAAGGAGTCGGTGAGGATAATAAAGGAAGAGGGTATCGAAAACAGGTACGAAAGGCACAGGAAAAACGCCGCTGCGATGCAGGCGGCACTCGAGACCCTTGGGTTCAGGATACTGGCGGAAAAAGGCCGCAGGGCGGTTACGCTGTCAAACCTGGTTTATCCCGAAGGAACCGACGACGCGAAGTTCAGAGGCCTTTTGGCGGAGGAAGGCATAATGGTGGCCGGCGGACTGGGAGCCTATGCGGGTAAAATGTTCAGGCTGGGCCATATGGGCAACATAGACAAACACGACCTGGTTTCGGTAATTGCTACCATAGAAAGGGCGATGTATCGGGCCGGTATGACGGTGGAACTTGGAAAAGGCGTGGGAGTGCTGCAGCAGCACTTGGTAAAATAGAGCTAAAAAAGCTGCCGGGTTATGCCATAGCCCGGCAGCTTTTTTATCCTTCAACGGTATATGGCGTTTTTATATTGCCATAGTAATACAGTTGATTTTTTGTTTCTTTTAAGTTATACTACAATAGTAACGTGAAAACCGGGGTGTGGCTCAGTTTGGTAGAGCGCTGCGTTCGGGACGCAGAGGCCGGAGGTTCAAATCCTCTCACTCCGACCATAAAAGTTTGGCTTCCGGATGAAGTTTTTCCGGAAGCTTTTTTATAAGTCTTCTTCGGTTATAACCTCGATACCGTTTTGTTTTAAAAGGGCGGCTGTAATACCATCACCGGGTACTATTTTTCCCGAAAAGTTTCCGTCATAGACTTTACCGCAGCCGCAGGAGGGGCTTCTCTGCTTAAGGAAGGCCCTTTTTGCACCGGCTGCCCTGGCGATTTCCAGGGTTTTTTTTGCGCCAAGATAAAACTCTTCCGTAACGTCCCTTCCGTCCCTGGTATATACCCTGCCATCCTTTATTTCGCATGGGACCCGGGGTATCGACAGCCCGCCCAAGACTTCCGGGCATACCGGCAGCAGTTCTCCCCGCATTACCCTTTCCATTAGAGCCGTGTTGAGATTGTTTTTTCCGTCATATTTGCAGTTAATGCCGCAAAGGCATGCGCTTACTATGTCCATTTACACAACCCCTTATATTTTATATATACAGTTAGAACACCTTGTTACTTCAGCCCTTTACTAGTATTTCTTCTAAAATTATAATAATCCTTTTACCGTTAGCGCTCTTTTGGATAGACAGAAGAACCGTCCCCATGTCTTTTTTCTGCCATGATTTTCAGGGTGATAGCCCCGCCCGGGCGTGATACAATCGAAAGGACGGCATATCATCAGGGAGGCTACGATGAGTACTTTGGTAAAGGAAAGAACAGTATTTGCAGCGGTATCCATCCTCGCATTGATGCTTGTAACAGCTTTCGGCAGCAGCTCGCCTGTTCCGGCCGCCGGGGGAAAGGCCGGTACGGTGGAGCTGGAAACGAAGGAAAACTATATGCTTCAGCCGGATGTTTCCCCGGTATTAAAGGCCTATGCCAAAGGGAGCGATGACGCGGACGGCAAACCGTCAGGGCTGGGCCGGAATGAAAGGGACGGTAAAAAGCAGCCGGAGGACGGCGATGGTCGGGATACATACGACGGGGAAAACGTCACAGGTTCCTCTTCGCGGTTGGGCAGCCGGTATGTGCTGGGATTTTACGTGGACGATGAACATATACTGCCCAGTTCCTATGACAGGATGGTCAAGTACGGCAAAAACATAAGCGCCGTCGCCCCGTTCTGGTACCGGCTGTCTCCGGCGGACGCAAGCATTCTGCAGCAGCACCACCCGGAGGAAGGGTTTACCGATGAAAAGATGAAAAGAATTATTGACAAAGCCCATGCACAGGACATGGAAGTGCTGATGCTGGTGCACAATATGCTGTACGGCGGCAAGGCCAACGGAAAGGAACTGGCAAAGAAGATGCTGGCTACCGGCGAAAGCCGAAAAGCATTTATTGACAATGTTGAGGCAGTCCTTGAAAAGTTCGGATACGATGGAATAAACATTGACATAGAAAACATCTATGTGGCGGACAGGGAAAGATTTTCCGCCCTTATAAAGGAGCTCTATGAAAGGCTGTCTCCCAAGGGATATAGGATAACCGTATGCGTACCGGCAAAGACCAGCGACAGCCTGAAAAACACCTGGTCGGGGCCTTTCGACTACAAGGAAATTGCAAAATACTCTGACAATGTGGTGATAATGACTTACGACGAGCACGGTTATTCCAGCGGTCCGGGGCCGGTGGCTTCGTACGGCTGGGTTAGGGATGTAATGAAGTACGCTGTCGGGCAAATCCCGGCCGGCAAGATATTGATGGGAGTGCCGGGCTACGGGTTCGACTGGACGGTGGGCAAAAAAGGCGCCCGCTATATCTCCTATTCCCAGGCGGTGAACCTGGCCTCCTCAATGGGTGCCAAGATACAGTGGGATAACGTCGCCAGGGTGCCCTATTTCAAGTACACCCAAAACGGGCAGTACCACGAGGTGTGGTTTGAGAGCAAATCCAGCCTTGAGCACAAGCTGGATATAGTGAAAGAATACAATATAGGCGGTATCGCGCTGTGGAGGTTAGGCCTTGAGGACGCCGGGGTTTGGGATGTAATTGAAAAGAGGATTTCGGCATAAAAACAAAGCGGGTAAAGACCCGCTTTGTTTTTATGATACCGTTCCCCTTTCCCGGGGGAAGTTTTGGTATTCCCCTGTATCCATTATTTCCTTGATATGCTGCACCACCTGCCATATTTCGAGGTAGGAGGTATAGAGCGCTATAGGTGCAAGGCGTATTACATTTGGGAAGCGAAAGTCCGGTATGACACCCCGTTTTTTGAGGGCAGCGTTTATTCTTACGGCTTCGGTATCGTGCTCCAGTGCCACGTGTCCGCCCCTGCGGCGGGGGTCCCTGGGGGTGCCGACACGGAAGTTGTAAGGCTCTCTTGAGAGCAGGCTGTCTATAAGAAACATCAGGTACCCGGTCTGCCTGAGGGACTTTTCCCTTATGTTTTGTATTCCCGCCTGTTCAAATATCTTCATGGACCCGTAAAGCGGCGCAGCACTGAAAACATGTACCGTCCCAATCTGCCAGGCGCCGGCATCCGGCGCCGGTTGGAAGTCGGGGTTCATATCGAACTGTTTCGCCTTGTCGTAGCCCCACCATCCCCACAGCCCGGGCTTTTTGTCAAAGTGCCTGCTGTTTATATACAGGCTGGCGGTGGCGCCGGGGCCGCTGTTTAGGTACTTGTAATTGCACCAGAAGGCAAAGTCCACTCCCCATTCGGAAAAGCTGTGGGGCACCACCCCCACCGAGTGGCAGCAGTCAAACCCAACCAGGATGCCTCTTTTGTGCGCCTCTTTCGTAAGGTACTGCATATCAAGAAGCTGGCCGCTGCGGTAAAGCACCGAAGGTAGTATCGCCAGTGCCACCTCGTCGGTCATGACCTCCACAATGTCATCTTCTTCTATGGTTCTTCCGTCCCGGCTCTTAACAACCACCAAGTGCTTTGCAGGGTCCAAGCCGCGCAGCAGCAGGTGGCCTTCCGCCGCGTACCTGTCGGAGGGGAAATTAAGTTCGTCTATAAGGATTTTGTTCCTTATGCCCTCCGGCCTGAAAAAGGTGGAAAGCAGGTTGTGAAGGTTCACGGTGTTTGATGAATGGACTACCACTTCGTTTTCCTTTGCCCCCACCAGCGCAGCCTGTTTTTTTCCTATCTCTTCGGCCAACGTGAACCAGGGAGGGCTGCCGTCCATCCAGCCGTCAATGCCGAGGACTTTAAAGTCCTCAAGGGCGTTAAGCAGCGCCTTTTCGGCTTCCCTTGAAAGAAGGCCAAGGGAGTTTCCATCCATGTAGATTTTGCCTTCGGGCAGATAAAAGCGCTCCCTGAAGTCTTTAAGACTATCATGGTCGTCCAAAAGCAGGGCACTTTCCCTGGTGGTATCAAATTTTTCCGACATAGGGTACCTCCTTTTTATAGAATCACAGGTTACAGTACTGGATGATAGTACAAACCATAAGCTGCCAACTACCGTCTATCCAAGATTATAGCAGCAAGGGGCTGAAGGGGCAAACAAAACGGGCGGATAAAAAAAGGAATAAGGCCTTGATGGGAGAATAGATATATATTGTTAATCAAGGTCTCAATAAACCAATAGAGTAGAAACAAACGGAGGGGTAGAATTGAACAGGCTGAACATTGTAGACCCGGAGATAGCGCATTGGCTGGAAAAGGAACTTGTAAGGGAGATAACTACCATCGAGCTTATTGCCTCGGAGAACTTTGTGTACCCGTCGGTACTGGAAGCCCAGGGTTCGGTACTCACCAACAAGTACGCCGAAGGATACCCGGGCAGAAGGTATCACGGCGGCTGCGAATATATTGACCCGATTGAAAGCATAGGTATTGAGAGGGCAAAAAAGCTGTTCGGGGCGGAGCACGCCAACATACAGCCCCATTCGGGGGTAAACGCAAACCTGGCGGCCTTCATGGCGCTTCTTAATCCCGGCGATACCATAATGGGAATGAACCTGCAGCATGGGGGTCACCTGTCCCATGGCAGCAGGGTAAGCATCGTGGGGAGGTTCTATAATGCCGTTGATTATGGTGTCAGCAGGGAAACCGAGCTTATCGACTACGACGAGGTGGAAAGTATTGCGAAAAAGCACAGGCCGAAGCTTATTATTGCCGGTGCCAGCGCATACTCAAGGATTATAGATTTTAAAGCCTTCAGGGATATAGCCGACAGCGTCGGAGCCTATTTCATGGTGGATATGGCCCATATCGCCGGCCTGGTGGCCGCAGGGCTGCATCCCAGCCCGGTGCCGTATGCGGACATTGTCACAAGCACCACCACCAAGACCATGAGGGGTGCCCGGGGCGGTATCATCCTGTGCAAGGAGAAATACGCCGAAAAGGTGGACAAGGCGATTTTCCCCGGCATACAAGGCGGGCCTATACTGCCCAACTTAATGGCAAAGGCGGTTACCTTTAAAATAGCCATGACCGAGCAGTTCCGGGAATACCAGGGCCGGGTCATAAAAAATGCCCGAAGGATGGCAGAGAACCTGGCGCGAAACGGGTTTAGAATCGTGTCGGGAGGGACCGACAACCACCTTATGTTGGTTGATTTAAGGCCTATCGGCATAACCGGGCAGCAGGCTGAGGAACTGCTGCAAAAAGTGGGTATTACGGTGAACAAGAACATGATTCCCTATGACACGACGTCCCCAGCCATCACAAGTGGGATTAGGATCGGAGTTGCCGCGGTGACCTCCAGGGGATTCATGGAAGAGGACATAGACAAAGTGGCGGAGATTATTATAAAGCTGCTAAAAAATGCAAACGGCGGGGCGGACCTAGACGAATACAGGGAAAGGGTGCTGGCCCTGTGCAGGAAGCATCCCCTTTACCTGGAGCCCTTTGAGATGGGTGGCATGCTGGACTAATCCCGGGACCCAGCCGGGTTTGATTCCCGTCGGAGAGAGCGGGGACTTAGGCCGGGCCGCCGCCTGAAAATAATGTATAGGCAGGGATGAGGTATGAGTAAGAACCTAATGGGTAACCTTCTGGTGCTTATATCGGCGGCGGGATTCGGCATAATGGGTATTGTGGCAAAAATCGCCTACCAGGAAGGTGCGACTGCGGTTTCGGTGCTGGTCATGAGATATATCACCGCCGCCCTACTGATGTGGATTTACAACGCGTTAACGGGCAGGTTAAAAAAGGTACGACTGGGAAGGGACCATCTGGCAAGGACTTTTTTGCTGGGCGGCGTATTTTATGCAGCCACATCCATATGCTTTTTTTCTTCGCTGAATTTTATACCTGCCTGCCTTACAGCCATGGGATTATACCTTTACCCGGTATTTGTCAGCCTGTACATGATAATCTTCATGAAGGAAAAAACGGACAAAAGGCAGATTGCGGCCCTAGTAATGGCCTTTTCCGGGACCGCAATGATGGTATGGGCACCGGGCATATATGTCAACTTAACAGGAGTGCTGCTGGCTGTCTTGGCAGCGGTATGCTACTCCGTCTATATAGTACTGCTGGGGGGAGACTTTGCGCGGCCGCTTAACGACCTGGACCCAATAGTAGTATCCGCCTGCATTGTTTCCTCTTCCGCTGTAACCATGTCGGTTGTGGGTTTTTTCTCCGGGCAGATATACAGCGGCATGACACTGAGGGGCTGGGCGGCGGTGCTTATAATAGCCGTGTTTTCCACCGCCCTTGCGATTATCACCTTTTACCTGGGAGTGAAGGAGGTAGGCCCTTCAAGGGCGGCAATCCTAAGCGCCTTCGAACCGGTGGTGACGGTTGCCCTAGGGGTGCTTGTGCTAAAGGAGGCTCTAGGCTTTATACAGTTTACGGGGATAGTATTGGTGTTATCGGCGGTGGTCATAATTAACCTTGTGGCGGCGCGTCGGAAAGAAACCGCAGGGTTGCAATAGACCCGGCGGGGACTTTTGAATATAATAGTAATTAGAACGAATTTTAGGAGGAGAACCAATGAGTTTTTGGGACGATTTAAGCAGGAAGGTTTCACAGGGTACGAGGACCCTGTCGCAAAAGTCCGGTGAACTGTTCGAGATTGCGAAGGTCAAGCTGGATATTGCCTCTGAGAAGGAAAAAATAAACAGTTTATACGAGGAAATAGGCAGAACCGTTTACGAGGACTACAGGAAAGGAAATCTCAAGGAAAAAACGGTCTTGGACAAGTGCCAGCTCATAGACGAGATATATTACAAGATAAGCAGGCTAAACCGCAAGGTGGTGCAGATTAAAGGGGGTTCCCTGTGCAGGGGGTGCGGTGAAGTGGTGGGCACATCCCAGCGGTACTGCCACGTGTGCGGCAGGGAACTGGAACGGCCGACCAGAATTGTCGGGGATGAGGAAGACTTCAGGGTGGAGGTAATGAACGGCTCGGTATGCGGTAAGTGCGGCGCATTAATTCAGCAGGGGTCGGAGTTTTGCCCATCCTGCGGAGATAAGTTGTAAGTCTCCCGGCCAAGGCCGGGTTTTTTTATTTGGGCATTATTTCATCCGGACTTACATATTTTTAAGTAGCGCTTGCGAAGGGGGATGGAATATGGGCGAGGCGGAAGACATCAGGGACAGGATAAGGGGTTACTTTGAAAGGCGTTATTACGGGCTTGGATGCGGAAGGATGGTTTCCTTCGGGGAATACTGTATCGGGACGGAAATGGAGGCCGAGGAGAAAAAGTATTCTTCCGAGTTGGAACGGGCAAAGGCGCTGGGGCTTTGTTACCGTGATTACAGGTTTTCCCTTGACTTTATCAGGATAATTGTTAAGTGCGGTCGGGCAGGGGTTAAACTTAAAGAGAGGCATAGGGTGGTTTTCGAGCTGACCCGGGATACCGTCTCTGCCATGGGGGGAATGCTTCACACGCTTAGGCTGCGTAAAACCGGGAACCGGTGGTACATTACATCCCACAGGTACAGGGACGAAATGGGGGAAGGCCCGCCGAGGAGGTGGCCTGTATTAAGACCCAGGCTCGACTGGTGTCATCCGATGCTGCATAAGGACCATCCGCCGGTACTTAGGGTGGACCAGTACAACCGCAGCGCCGCTTTGGAATACGCACACCGATGGGCCCTGGGAAGGAACCCGAAATACTACGACTTTGAGAACCTGGGAGGGGACTGTACCAACTTTTGTTCCCAGGTGCTGCATGCCGGCGGGTGCCCCATGAACAATACAAAGGGTACCGGTTGGTACTATTACAGCCTTAACAACCGTTCCCCTTCCTGGACCGGGGTGGAGTTTTTCTACCGATTTGTTATCGGCAACAGGGGCACAGGCCCCAGGGGACAGGAGGTGTCCCCCTCGGATATCGACCTGGGGGACGTTATCCAGCTTGACTTTTCCCATGACGATGCATTCAATCACTGCCTTATAGTGGTGGCGAACCCGGAGCCGGGCAATATAAACAGGATACTTATCTCCTGCCATACCGTGGACCGGGATAACTATCCCCTTGTTTTTTACAACTGGCGGGGAATACGCTATATTCACATAACCGGGTACGGGCGGCAGTTGCGGCAGATTCAGCTGTAGCGCGGAAAGGGTTCAGCCCATGCACCGGTTATGTTATAATAAAATAAATGCTGTAAGAATTAGGCCGACCAAGTATTACATATTCTGCTGATAGGAGGGGTAAAATGGGTCAATTTGAGGAACTGTGGATGTACTGCAAAGAAACCTTTGGGATTGTTAAGCAAAGACTCGTACTGTTCGTGCCCAGACTGATTATGGCGGGACTTTTCATGGTTTTTGTTTTTATCATGGTTGGGTCGGCTTTTTTGGGCATTCTCCAGGGCAAGGTAGTGCTGGGCATGCCGCTGGCAGTGATAATGGTCGGCCTGGTGACCTTTATTGGAAATCTTGTTGTGGAAAGCGGCCAGATTGGCCTTTTTTCAAAGGCGGCTTTGGATTACAGCATTGGCATGAAAGATTTCAGCGAGGGTATAGGAAAGTATATCGGCAGGGTGTTTGCCGGCGGCTTCTTGTTTTTCCTATTATTCATATTAATAGGGCTGTCGACGCTTATCCTTTTTGTTATTCCCGTGCTAAATATAGTGGCGGTAATTGGCATGGTGATAGCAATGATAGTGGTAAGTGTTTTTTTGAGCGCCTGGAAGGCGGCCCTTGCCTACAAGGACCTGGACGTTGCGGAGGCCTTTAGGGACAGCTACAGGTTTGCCAGGGAATTTTTCTGGCCCATGGTTCTGGTAGTCTTTGTAAGGGGCCTATTTGACGGGAGTAACAACAATAAAGGCGCTGAAGGCGGCAAGGGCGGCCTAAGCGTTGGCGGTATAAACTTGGACATAAACCTGCCGGGTATAAGCATTCCCGGGATGGATGCCGGTACCATACTGGGTATAGGTTCGGCGGCGGCTTTGCTTGCAGTAATACCCATAGCGGCGGCCGCTGCCCTTATAAGCACCGTCATAACGGTATACATTGACCAACTAATATTTGTGATATACGCCCGAAGGGAGAACATTTCACAGGGGGTCTTTTAGGCTTGACCATGGTGCCCGAAGCCCAGGCCGCTTCTTTCATTATTGCCGCAGGGCACAATTACACTGTCGGCACCGTTTTCTGTCCGTTTTTTTAGGATTAAGCGGCGGCGTAAAAAGCTGCTGCTTAATTATTATGCCTATTATATAGGGCTGTGGGTGATTTAATCGTAGATAACAAGCAGGTATTTGACAGGAAATAAAGAATATATCAGGTATAATGCAAGGGGCGATAAGGGTACGACGGTGGGGGTGTGGGCATGTTCTGGGTACTGGGCGCTGCAAGTTTGATGATTCTGCTTATACCGGTAAGGCTTTGCCTGGCGGTAAACAAAAACAAAGGGATAGAAATAGACGGAAGGGTATGCTACGGGGCGGGGCTTTTGTGCTGCAGTTACCATGGGCACGCGGGTCACAGTACTACGACTTTCAAAGCGCTGGGGCTGCCGCTTTACAGTTCCTCTGCCGTTAAGGACCGGCCAGTGGGGGGCGGGGAAGAAACGCCGGGTATAATATCAACATACAAGTCCAAAAAGAAATATTTTAAATATATTCCGGGTTTAGTCCGGGACATTATAAAAACGACCATGGGAAAACAAGGGACACTCAAGCTTATACTTGGCTTTGAAGACCCGGCATACACAGGCATGGCCGCGGGGCTTATGGCATGTATCTCGGCACACTGCAGCGGCGTGCTGCAGTATACGCCGGATTTTTCCGGTAAAAACTTTGAGGTTGATTTATACCTTAAAGGGGTAATAATACCGGTAGTATTGGTTTTTATAGGATTTAAACACGGTGCGGTATATATAAGGGATAGGTTTCTGGAAAGAATCAACGTAAAGGGAGGTAAAAGGTATGGATTTAACGGGTAGTCTAAAGACCATATTTCAGGAAATGGAGGAGTTTTTGACAACCAAGGCCGTTGTGGGGGAGCCCATAGAAGTAGGGACCATAACTCTTATCCCGGTGATTAATGTCACCTTTGGGATGGGCACCGGCGGCGGCAGTGAAGAGAGCGCAAAGGACAGCAAACCCCAGAAGGGCGGTGCCGGAGCAGGCCTGGGCGCCAAGATTTCGCCCACCGCGGTTATAGTAATAAAGGAGGGGGACATATCGGTAATACCGCTAAACGGGAATACCGGCCTGGAAAGGCTTATCGATATGGTTCCGGACATTGTTAAAAAGATTAAGAAAAGGGCGGAGAAGGGACAGAAAAAGGAAACGGTTAAGGTAAGGTAGCGGAAGGGTGATACCCGCAGCTTTAACCTGCCGCTTAGGATGGTGTGACAATGGATTTGGAATACAGGTACATAAATGCCGTATCCGCCCGGTTGATGGACGAAATGGCGTATTCACTGCTGGAGGTTGAGGGACAGCCGGACCTTCGCGCCCTTGTACGAAGAAGGGGCGAGGACTTGGAACTTGTATTTTTTATTACCGATGACAGGTACGACGAGTTTATTGACTACCGGCTTTTCCCCGGTGTCAGGGAATACATGAGACGTATGAACTGTTCCCGGGCATGGGTTGCCAACGTATTTTTCAACGGCTATCGGCCAATGATATCGCAAGAAGGACTTTTCGGTATAACCCTGTCCAGCCTTCAGGTGGACATTGAAAGGGGTTCGGTGCTGGGGGATGCGTACGGCCTTGAAAAGCTGGGACATGTGCTTCGGGACTTTGCCGATAAAAATAGGCTGGAACGGTATAACCCGGTGGACCTAAGAACCGTCCACAGAGTTGAAAGGGAGAATAGGCCGGTTGTAACCCGTGCTATTATTGCCATAAATGTACTCATGTGGCTGCTTATGACGCTGGCGGGGGGCTCCACCAATGTAGGCGTGCTAATAAGGTTTGGTGCCATGTATGCGCCCCTTGTAATAAGGGGACAGTATTGGAGGTTTGTAACGCCCATGTTTCTTCATGTGGGCTTTGCCCATCTCGCCTTCAATTCCTATGCCCTATACCAGCTGGGGGGCATTGCGGAGCGGGTTTATGGTAAGTACAGGTTTGCGGTGATTTATGTGGCCGCCGGGATTTGCGGCAGCGTATTCAGCTTTTTATTCACCCGGGCGGTTTCCGCCGGGGCTTCGGGGGCTATTTTCGGTATGTTGGGGGCGCTGCTTTATTTCGCCAGGAAAAGGCCGGGGGTTTTCAGGAGGGGCTTTATGGCAAATCTTTTAACAATACTGGCAATAAACATATTTATTGGCCTGTCCACCCCGGGTATAGATAATTTTGCTCACATGGGGGGCTTTTTGGGAGGTTATACCGCGGCGCGGTATGCAATGAAGAGGCCGGCAGCTTAGGAATAAGCACAGCGCAGGGGCGGACATGACGCCCCATCTTAAATATCTTGTGAAAGGGTTAATACGGGAGAATTCAGTATGGCTATATACGCGATTTCTGACTTACACCTGTCCATGGCCGTAAACAAACCTATGGATGTTTTCGGCGGAGGATGGGAGAATTATATGCAAAAAATTGATGAAAACTGGAACAAAACCATAACCGACGACGACTGGGTGCTGGTCTGCGGCGACCTGTCCTGGGCTACATACCTTGAGGAGGCGGAGGCGGATTTCCGGTTTTTATCAAGCCTGCACGGCAAAAAAATTCTATGCAAGGGAAACCACGACTACTGGTGGACCACCCTTAAAAAAATGAACAAATTCTTGGAAAACAAGGGTTTTTGCGATATATATTTCCTACACAATAACAGCTTTGTTTGCGATGGGGTTGGGATCTGCGGTACACGGGGATGGATTAGTCCCGACAATCCTGAATTTACCGAGCATGATGATAAGGTTTTTCGAAGGGAATTGGGAAGGCTGGAACTGTCCCTCAAAAGCTTGAAGGGCAAAAACTGCCGTGAGGTCCTGGCGATGCTGCATTACCCGCCCTTTTATACCGACAAGGGCTCCAGGGAGTTCTTGGAACTGATGAAGGATTACGGGGTAAGCAAATGTATCTACGGGCATCTTCACGGGCCTGACTTCAAGGATGCGGTGGAGGGACGGGTGGAAGGCATAGAGTTTCTCCTCACCTCCTGTGACAGGCTTGGGTTTAAGCCGGTCCGGCTGTATTGATACAGGGTTGCCCGTAATACGGCGTTGTTAAGGGACGGATCGGGGAGGGGAAATAGGCATGTTAAAGTCCAGGTACAGGGTGTATTCGGAGTATTTGAGAAATAAGCACGGGTGCAAGGTGTACAAGCTTCCGGTCAACCTGCCGGTTACATGTCCCAACAGGGACGGCGAACTGGGTGTCGGCGGGTGTATTTTTTGCGGCGAATCCGGCGCCGGGTTTGAGGCTTTGCCGGAGATGATACCGGTAAAGGAACAGCTTGAACGGAATATGGAGTACATAGGCAAAAAATATAATGCCAAAAAGTTCATCGCCTACTTCCAAAACTTTTCCAATACCTATATGCCTCCCGAAAGGTTTTCCCATTACCTGGACCAGGCCTGCATGCCCGGGATAGTGGAAGTGTATATTTCCACCCGGCCGGACTGTATTAGTGACCGTCACCTGGCGGAGGCAAGCGATTTTGTTGGGCGGACCGGGATTGAGGCAACCTTTGAATTGGGGCTTCAGACGGTAAACTACCACACCCTTTCAAGGCTAAACAGGGGCCATACCCTTGCCGAGTTCATAGACAGCGTATTAAGGGTAAGGAATGCGGGCTTTGGCGTATGTGCACATCTTATACTGGACCTGCCCTGGGATAACATGGCGGACGCGGTGGAAAACGCCAAGGTCTTGTCCGCCCTGGGAGTGCAGCAGGTAAAGCTTCATTCGCTATATATTGTAAAGGGGACCCTGTTGGCCCGGCTGTACAATGAAAAAAGCATTCGGCTTGTTTCGGTGGAGGAATACGCAAGAAGGGTTATAGCCTTTCTGGAGCATTTAAGCCCGGACATCGTGGTGCAAAGGCTGATTGGCAGGGCGCCGGAGGAGGAAACAATTACGGCCAATTGGGATACAAGCTGGTGGAAGGTAAAAGAATACATAGAGGAGCAAATGGAAGCACTGGACACTTGGCAGGGCAAAAAGTTCAGTTACCTGGGGGGAAAAGCGGTGCGCAAATTTTGTGAGGAATAAAACACTCGGAGGGATTTTGATAATGAAAAGACTGCTATTGCTAATAGTGGCGCTGGCTGTTATTACCCCAGGATGTATCAGGAGAAATGAAGATAAACTAGCGCCCCAACAGCAGCCCGGGGCAGAAAACCAGAAGTCCGCCTTGGATTCGCTGCTGGAGGGCATGACGCCGGAAGAAAAGATAGGGCAGCTTTTGATGGTGGGTATTGAAGGTACCGAGCTGGACGGGGATACCGCGAAATTCCTGAAGGAACGCAGGATTGGCGGAGTTATATTGTTTGGCAGGAATATTGAGAGTGCCGAGCAGACGGCAGCCCTTACCGGGGCCCTGAAAGGGCTGAAAACCGGCCCCGGGGGCGTAGGCATGTTAATCGGAGCCGACCAGGAGGGGGGACGGGTGAACCGGCTGCCGGGGGAAAGGGGCAAGTTTCCCTCGGCAAGGGCGCAGGCGGCGGACGGGGACCCGGACAGGGTGAGGGAAGCCGCCGGAGAGATGGCGGTCCAGCTAAAAGAAATGGGTATCAACCTAAACTTTGCGCCAATACTGGACATTAACAGCAATCCCAAAAACCCAGTGATAGGGGACAGGGCCTTCGGCAGCGACCCTGAAACCGTATCTAAGATGGGTCTTGCCTTCATACAGGGTACGCTGGACCAGGGTATAATTCCCGTAGCTAAGCATTTTCCCGGGCATGGGGATACGCTGGTGGATTCCCATACCGACCTGCCGGTGGTGGAGAATACAATGGACAGGCTGCAAAGTTTTGAGCTGGTTCCTTTCAAGAAAGCGGTGGAAGCGGGAGTACCTGCGATAATGAGCGCCCATATACTGCTGCCGCACGTTGACGCCAGTAGTCCCGCCACTCTGTCTCCCGAAATAATAAACGGTATACTGAGGGAACAGCTCGGGTTTGACGGGGTGGTGGTATCCGACGACCTGGACATGGGGGCGATTACCAAGCTGTACAGCCCCGGCGAGGCCGCGGTACGCGCGGTTAAGGCGGGGGTTGACATGATTCTTGTAGGGCACACAAGGGAAAACATGATAGGCGTCTTTGATGCATTGGTGGAAGCGTTAAGAAACGGTGAAATTGACCGGTCTACAATTGACAGGGCGGTGAAGAGAGTACTGGGCTTAAAAGAAAGGTTCGGCCTAGTTGAAAAGTAAAGCAACGGATAAGTATCCCGGGTAAAGAATATGTTATAATAGTATGCAGGAAAAGAACAACGCGTGTAAGAGGGTGATAGACGTTATGAAAATAGGACTTACCGGGCTGCCTACGGTGGGGAAGACCACCTTTTTTAACCTATTAACCCATTCAGACCTGGAAACAAGCGCCTTTTCGTCCGGCAAAACCCAGGCCCATGTCGGGGTTGCCAAGATACCCGATGAAAGGGTGGATTTTTTGTCAAGCCTGTATAAGCCCAAAAAGACAACCTATGCTACCATGGAGATTATAGACCTGCCGGGACTGGTGAGGGGTTCCAGCGCCGGTATGGGCATGGGCAACCAGTTCCTGGAATCGGTGCGCAGGGTGGACGCCCTTGTCCAGATAGTACGGGCCTTTAAAAACGAAAACGTGGCCCACGTGGAGGGAGACATAAACCCCCTAAGGGATATAGACACGATAAACGCCGAGCTGCTGCTGGCGGACCTTGGCATTATTGAGACCAGGATAGAAAGGATAGAAAGTTCAAAGAAGATAAACAGCGCCATGCGGGAAGAACTGGCGGTGTTAAAAAAATGCATGGCCGCCCTTGAGGAGGAACTGCCGATATACTCGCTGGACCTTGACGATGAGGAAAAAGAGCACCTCAAGACTTTTAACTTTCTTTCGGTAAAACCCATGCTGCTGGTGATAAATATTGACGAGAACCAGCTGTCCTCCGGCGACTACCCGCAAAAGGAGGAGCTGTACAAGTACTCCCGGGAAAAGGGAATGCCCATTATGGAAATATGCGCCCAGATGGAGGTGGAGATTGACCGCCTTGACGAGGAGGACAAAAAACTGTTCATGGAGGAGGCAGGGATAACTGAGCCGGGAATAGACAGGCTGGCCCGGACGACGTACGAATACTTCGGGCTGATTTCCTTCCTTACCGCCGGGGAGGACGAAGTGAAGGCATGGACCATCAAGAAGGGAACCACTGCTCATAGGGCAGCGGGAAAAATTCATTCGGACATAGAGAGAGGCTTTATTAGGGCGGAAGTGGTAAAGTATTCCGACCTGAGGGACCTCGGTTCGATGGCCAGAGTGAAGGAAAAGGGCCTGTACAGGTTGGAGGGCAAGGACTACATAGTACAGGACGGCGATATAATCAATTTCAGGTTTAATATATAATTCATATAAAGGGTGGCTATATTGTGAGGGAGTTAATAGCATTAGCAGCTGCATTTTTGATAATAATTGCTCTGCTTTATAAAAAAGTCCATATTGGCACTACAATGCTTACAGCGGCAGTTGTCATGGGTTTTATAGCCGGCTTTACTCCACTGGAGGTTGTGACTGCAGTTTTAAAATCAATCATGGAAAGACCGACAGTTGAGTTATTCGCAGTGATTGCGGTAATCTGCATCTTAAGCTCCGTGCTGCAGAAATATGGCATATTGGATAAAATGGCGGATTCATTGGAGGACCTTTTTAATAACAACAAGATTTCAATGATGTTCCTGCCGTTATTGGTAGGTGTGCTTTCTATTCCAGGGGGTGCAGTTATGTCGGCACCGGTGGTGGACAGCGTAGGGGACAAACTGGGGCTTGACAAGGTGCGTAAAGCGGCTATTAACGTTGTTTTCAGGCACATTGCGTTTTTTTTGTTTCCCTTTTCCACCACTATGATTCTTACCAGCCAGATTGGCGGGGTAAGCCCCTATACCATAATAAAATATAATATTCCGGTGGCATTGGTCTCCATAACCGCGAGCTATATGCTGTTCATGAGAAACGGCATATCCAAGGCAGAAGACCCTGTCAGTAAGGCTGAAAGAGGCATTGTTGAAAGAATAGGATCAGTGCTGGTTTATACCTCCCCGTTATGGGTGGGAGTTGTAACAAACGTGGTCTTTGGATTGCCCTTTTACCTGGCACTGATTCCAGGGGTTGCCATCGTATATTTCCTGATAGATAAGGGAAAACAAGATTTTATAAGGGAAATGTTCAAGGGGATAAACTGGAGCATGGTTTATGCCGTGGCCGGTATAATGTGTTTGCAGGGTTTTATTAAACAGATGCCGGCAATTCCGCAGTCGATAAATAACTTGATGGCTTCGGGTATGGATATGCGGGTGCTTATTATGCTTTCCACTGCAGTAATGGGGCTCTTGACAGGCAATTGTAATGCCGTTATAGGCATGTTCCTGCCGCTTTTTATTACCTTTGCTGCGGACGCCGGCGATAAGGCATATATAACATCGATGATATATGGATGGGCATTCTTGTTTTACTTTATTTCTCCAATGCACCTGTGCCAGGTATTTACTGCAGAGTATTTCAATGTTGAAATCAAGGAACTTTTTGGACAGTACAAAATATACTGGTTGGTTCTCTTAGCGGCCACAATAATTCTTTATGTATTTATTTATTAATCTTATTTTTAATTTTGAGATATTAAAATATTTTTATAATTAAAATTCATGTCAATTCTTGAAGGATATATTTTATGAATAAAGAATAATAAAAAGAGAAATGGAGGGATGTTGCTTGATAACAAGTTTTGAGCAACTTATACAAAGTGCCAAAAAGCAAAGCACTATGAAGCTTGCGGTGGCGGCCGCCCAGGACGAGGAAGTGCTCTTGGCTGTCGACGAAGCGTACAGGCTGGGGATTGCGGAACCAGTCCTGGTGGGCGACGGAGCAGCAATAAGGGACATAGCCGATCGAATCAAAATGGATGTTACAAAGTTTGAAATAATCGATGTTCCCGACGTAAGGGAAGCGGCCCGCGAGGCGGTATCGCTGGTAAGCGGCGGCAGGGCGCAGTTTGTTATGAAAGGAATCCTGGGCACGGCGGACCTGTTAAAGGCTGTCCTTGACAAGGAAATAGGCCTGCGGGGCATAAACTTGTTGAGTCATGTTATGGTATACAAGGTTCCGGCGTACCACAAGCTGATATTCCTGACCGACGGCGGCATGAACATAGCGCCGTCGCTGGAAGAGAAAAAGCAGATAATAGAGAATGCCATTGAAGTTTGTACCGCTTTGGGACTGGAGCAGCCCAAGGTGGCCGTTTTAACAGCGGTTGAAAAAGCGAACGACAAGATGCCGGCGACGATGGACGCGGTAAAACTGAAAGAGATGTCGGAGACCGGGGAATTCGGAAACGCCGTGGTGGACGGTCCGCTGTCCTTTGACCTTGCCTTCAGCAAGGAGGCGGCAAAACACAAGGGAGTGGAAAGCCCGGTTGCCGGTGACACCGACGTGCTTTTGGTACCCGCCATAGAGGTGGGGAACGGCATAGGAAAGTGCATGACCTATTTCGCCAACGCAGAATCCGCAGGGGTGGTAATGGGAGCAAAGGCGCCCATTGTGCTGGTTTCGAGGGCGGACACCCACCAGGCAAAACTCTATTCAATTGCGCTGGGCAGCGTAGTCGCGGGAAAAATATGACTGTGATATTTGTCGATGTTTAATGTATAATTTTGTGTGGGGTTAATAATATCATCCGACTAATAATAACATATTTTGTGAGGGAGTGAGATGATTGAAGAAACTACTATCCGGCAATGAGGCCATTGCCAGGGGTGCATACGAGGCTGGCGTAACGGTAGCCGCGGCCTATCCGGGCACACCCAGCACCGAGATATTGGAAAACATCGCACCCTACGAAGAAATATACGCAGAATGGGCGCCCAATGAAAAGGTGGCCTTGGAAGCGGCCATAGGCGCTTCAATATCGGGCGCCAGGGCCCTGGCGGCCATGAAACACGTGGGCGTAAACGTAGCCGCAGACCCGCTGTTCACGGTAGCCTACACCGGCGTAAACGGTGGTCTTGTGCTGGTATCGGCCGATGACCCGGGGCTGCACAGCTCGCAGAACGAGCAGGACAACAGGTACTATGCCAAGGCCGCGAAGGTGGCAATGCTGGAGCCCAGCGACAGCCAGGAGGCCAAGGACTTTGTACTGGAAGCCGTAAAGCTAAGTGAGGAATTTGACGTACCGGTACTATTGCGTGTAACCACGAGGATATGCCACAGCAAGACGCTGGTGGAGCTGGGAGAAAGGGAAGAAGTAAGTATCAAGCCCTATGAAAGAAACATGGGCAAATACATCGCAACGCCGGCACACGCGCGTAAACTGCACGTGTCATTGGAAGAAAGGCTGGCAAAACTGGAGGAGCGAAGCAACATCACGCCGCTGAACTTCATCGAGTGGAACGACAAAAAGGTAGGAATAATAACAAGCGGCATAAGCTACCAGTACGCGAAGGAAGTGTTCGGTGACAAGGCTTCATACCTGAAGCTAGGCATGACCTTCCCGCTGCCCAGGAAAAAGATTGCGGAGTTTGCAAAGCAGGTAGAAACCCTATACGTGATAGAGGAAAACGAACCCTATATCGAAGAGGCGGTAAAGGTACTGGGCTTTGACTGCATAGGCAAGGACAAGATACCCGGTATTTTCGAATTAAACCCGGATATCATAGAAAGAAGCCTGCTGGGTACGGAAAAAGAGCTTTTAAAACCGGACCGTCAGATGCCCGGCCGCCCGCCGGTGCTGTGCCCCGGCTGCCCGCACAGGGGACTGTTCTTTGCCTTAAGCAAGAAGGACGCGGTGGTAACCAGCGACATAGGCTGCTATACTTTAGGCGCCGCGCCGCCGCTGAATGCAGCCGATACCTGCATATGCATGGGAGCCAGCATAAGCGCGGGCCACGGCTTTAAAAAAGCGATAGACAAGAATGGCAGGGAAGGCAAAGTGTTTGCGGTAATAGGCGACTCTACGTTCTTCCACTCGGGTCTAACCGGCCTAATGGATGTAGCCTATAACAAGAGCAACATAACGGTAATAATAGCCGACAACAGGATAACCGGCATGACGGGTCACCAGGACAACCCCGGCACCGGCAAAACCTTAAAGGGCGAAGACACCGTAACCCTGGACATTCCGAAGATATGCAGCGCCCTGGGCATAGAGGATGTAAAAGTGGTTAACCCGCTTAACCTAAAGGAAATGCGTGCAGCGGTTAACGAGTCCATGAAGAAGGATAAGCCCAATGTAATAGTGACCAAATGGCCCTGTGCGCTGATTAAGACCGAGCCGCAGCCAACGGGCTACTGCCGGGTAAACCAGGATAAATGCACGCAGTGCTACGCCTGCATGCAGATAGGCTGCCCGGCCATATCCAAGCAGGACGGCAGGGTGGTAATAGACGATACCATGTGCAACGGCTGCGAGCTGTGCACACAGCTCTGCGCCTTTAAAGCCATAGAGAAGGTGGGTGAATAATCATGGCAGACGTTAAGAATATACTGTTTGTAGGCGTAGGAGGACAGGGTATAATCCTGACGAGCAAGGTTCTGTCAACAGCCCTAGTAAACGCCGGGTACGATGTAAAGATGTCGGAGGTACACGGCATGGCCCAGAGGGGCGGCAGCGTAACAACCCAGGTGAGGTACGGTGATAAGGTGTACTCGCCCATTATAGGCAAGGGCCAGGCGGATATAATAGTATCCTTTGAGCGGATGGAAGCGTTAAGGATGCTGGAGTACCTGAAAAAGGACGGCGTGATGGTGGTAAACGACCACGCCATACCCTCCATGCCAATTCTTACCGGTGCTGCCGAGTACCCGGAGGGAATAATCGAGGAACTAAAGGGCAAGGTTAAGACCATAGTGTTCAAGGCCGCCGAAGTGGCAAGGGAGCTTGGCAACCCGAGGACGCAAAACATAGTGCTGCTGGGAGCGCTGGTTAAGGCCATAGGCCTTGAAAACCTGGACTGGGACAAGGCGATAGAACAAGAGGTCAAGCCGCAGTTTGTTGAAATAAACAAGAAAGCCCTTCAGAAGGGAATGGAACTGGCAGGCTAGGAAGCAAGGAGACGGTTCAAAATGAGCCGTCTCTTTTTCTTGTATTCTGAAGGAGAAGCCAAACAACTGGAGAATACTAGAAAAAGTATATTGCGGCAAGCCCCATGTTTTACCGGAAATGCGTTCACCCGAACAGGCCAAGGAAAGGCGTAGCGCGCTGAAAGAATTAATCAAGGCGGCATCAATAAGTCATACGACAATGTGATGGTGAAACAAAGAAGAAAAGGGGGCGGTTTAATTGGCAAACATAGAGATACGAAGGCCCCAGCCGGGGGATGTAGAAAAGCTGCACAATTTTTTTGAACTGGTGGTCCGGGACACCTTCGCAAAAGAGGGCCTGGCGCATATGGCCGAGGACATGGAAAAAGAGATTTTTGAGAAGAAAAGCATCCTTAAGGAAGACCTCGAATCAAATGGGGAGAGGAGATATTTTCTTACAGCTTTAATAGAGGGAGAGATTGTAGGTACAATAGAATACGGCCCCACCGGTCCGATAATTTTAGACTGTACCAACGGAGAGCTGGAAGGCGTGGTTGAGGTGGGAACGGCTTTCGTTCACCCGGCCTACCAGCGGCAGGGGATCGGTACGCTTATGCTGAATGCCATCTGCCTTACGCTGCTTGGCAGAAATATTGACGAATTCTGCCTGGACAGTGGGTACAAGAACGCCCAGAGAGTTTGG
The DNA here is from genome assembly GCA_012728565.1 of Clostridiales bacterium. GTDB lineage: Bacteria > Bacillota > Clostridia > Ch29 > Ch29 > JAAYEV01. The sequence goes on along the minus strand of JAAYEV010000103.1, from coordinate 33,730 downwards.
AAAAGGAAATTCGGTGAGCCTGCCTATGTAATAAAGGACTATTGGGGCGAAGGATATGACCATATGATTTGGAGAAAATACATTAAGGACCTCCCGATAGCTTTCAAAATATGATGGGAAGGTGCTTGGGATGGGTGTTGATACCGTTCGTTTTTTCGAAAGAACGCCGGAAATAATGCCCCTTGTAATAGTACAGAACCCTTTGAAAATCGATGACGAACTTATGGTTTGCTGAACCAGGCATATTTGTTTGCTAAAAGGCAGTGATGAGAGAGTGTTGGAGGGGGAAACCCGGGATGAAAACCATCGGAATAATTTCTGATACTCACGGCCTGCTGCGGGAAGAAGCAGTCCACGCCTTGAAAGGAGTGGACCTAATAATACATGCCGGGGATATAGGAAGCCCGGTGGTTATAGAAAAGCTTGAGGAAATAGCCCCGGTAAAAGCGGTCCGGGGTAACTGCGACCGGGGAAAATGGGCAGCCAAGCTCCCCGGGACAGAGTCGGTGAGAATGGGGAATAAGAATATATACGTGCTGCATGACTTGAAAGAGCTTGATATCGACCCCCGGAAAGAGGGGATAGACATCGTGATAAGCGGTCATTCACACAGGGCAAAAGAAGAAAGGAAAGACGGGATATTGTACATAAACCCGGGCAGTGCCGGGCCGCGAAGGTTCAAGCTGCCGGTATGCCTTGCCCGGGTTACCCTGGACGGCGAAATAGTCGATACCAGCTTTATAAATCTTGAGGGAGCAGCCTACTGACAGGGGGCTGCTTTTGTATTGGCTGCGAAATACATAATGCAGCGGTTACTTGAGAAAAATATACCTGGAGTATTAACAAAAAACAAGGGATGGAGATGCATATGAAAAGAAGATTCAGTTTGGTACTCATAATTATCCTAATAATCGCGGCGGCGGGCTGCGTTAACCGGCCTGCGCCTCCCGAGGAGCGGCCCTCCCCAAGACGGCAGACTGAACAGCCCAAGGAGGACAAGCTGGCAAAGTCCGGCAAAGAAGCGGTGGAGGAAAACATCAACGGTTACAGCATAAAGGATGACCTGCGTATTACAGAGACAGCGCAGGAGGACGGGAGCAGGAGGATATCCGCCCTTGACCGGCAGAGAAGCCTTCAAATGGTAAAGAAAGTCGGCTCCAAAAAGATGAATGCCGTGCTCCATGAATACAGCACCACCCTGCCGGAGGGGATAAATGACGCTGTACAATACACCCGGTACAGCCTTCCCTTTGATTATTTCCTGGTGACGGCGGATAACGGCGCTAAAGTCCGGGAAAATCCCGTGCAGGATTCTGCCACCGTAGCAAGCGTGGGGAACCTTGACAAGTTATCATTACTGCAGAGGGTTGAAAGCGACGAGTTCCAGGGGTCCAATATATGGTACAGGGTTGGCTTCTGGGACGGCAACAAAACCGGCGAGGGTTACCTCCACTCAACCGAGGGAACCCCGCGGAGTTTCCGCTTTGAAAGGATGCGGGACGCGGTGAATGACCTTAAACAGCAGGTAGCCCAGGGACCCCTTCATTTTATAAGCAATTACAAGAACCAAAACGGACCGCCGCCTCAGAAGGGAGACGCCGCGGTGGACGAGCACGGATACAGGGTCTATCACAGTGCTCCGGCTTACTTCCAGGCGGATACCGGCGGCGATTTCCGGTATATACCGGACGGGATGCTGGTAAGGATACTCGGCGAGGCAGGTGATTTATACCATGTTGATGTGCCTTCCTTTGACGGAGACTTTTATGTTCCCAAAAAGTACATTGATGCTGATGCCACGTTAAGCCGGCTGAATCACGTGGTGGTGGTGGACAGGACCCACCAGAATCAAGCCGCCTTTGAGGTGGCGGGGGACACCCTAAACCTTATATCCTATACTTTAGCCACCACCGGCTTTCCGGGGGAGTATTCCTTTGAAACCACCCTCGGCAGTTATAAGGCAATAGAGAAGAAAGACCGATTCGAGTACCTGAAAAGCGATTCGCCGGACGTTGCCGGGTACGCACCCTTTGCGGTACGGTTTACCGGCGGGGCTTATATCCACGGCGTTCCGGTGGCATACGAGGAGCAGGACGGCGAGAGAGTGGACCCCGGGCACATCGAGTACCTTCACACCATAGGAACATTCCCCCGCTCCAACATGTGCGTGCGCAACTACACCAGCCATGCGGAGTTTTTATACAACTGGATGGACTACCAGAGCGGTGCGGTCATTGTGATTGAATAACCGGGCACCGGCAAGCGGCCGAAAACATACTAAACAGGGGCAGTCCCTGTTTTTTTACATATGGCAGGAAATTGTATAAAGTCATAGAATGATAAGAGTAGCCCGGAAATATAAGGAGAAGGGCTTTAAATGCCATGGCAGCATAAGCACCGGTAACGTAACGGGGGAAGATATAAGGAATAAAAATAAAAAGTGAGGTCAATAAAATGAATAGTAAATATAGGGCAGTTACGTTTATTATTCTATTAAGTTTCATATTTACTTTACTTGTGGACCCAAAACCGGCTTCGGCCCAGGGGGCCGGGAAAAGCATGACGGTACTTTTTACCCATGACCTGCACGACCACCTGCTGCCGGTTAAGGACCTGCAGAACGGTTCTGTTACAAATTCGGGCGGTTTTGCAAGGCTCCAAAGCGCAATCCTGGATGAAAAGAAACGAAACCCCGATGCCCTGCTGGTTGATGCAGGGGACTTTTCCATGGGGACTCCCTTTCAGACCATATTCCAAAGCGATGCGCCTGAGCTAAGACTAATGGGCGCGATGGGGTATGACGCAGTCACCTTTGGAAACCATGAATACGACTACAGGGCCATGGGCCTTGCGGAGAGCTTAACGGCCGCTCTAAAAAGCGGGGACCGCCTGCCGCAGGTTATGCAGTCCAATGTGGTATTTCCAGTGGATGATAACGGGGAATTATCCCCTTCACTGGCAGCGCTTAAAAAGGCCTACGAAGATTTTGGGGTTAAAGAATACACTGTAATTGAAAGAAACGGCGTAAGGGTGGGCATATTCGGCCTGATGGGGGAGGATGCCGCCTACAAGGCGCCCATGTCGGAGGTGGAGTTCGACAGCCCGGTGGAAAGCGCCCGCCGGATTGTGGATGTACTTAAGAATAAGGAAAGGGCGGACCTTATCATTTGCCTTTCCCATACCGGCACCTGGGGGGACGGCAAGGAGCCCGGCGATGATGTACTGGCAAAGGAGGTATCCGGAATAGACGTAATAATAAGCGGCCACACCCATACCGTGTATTCAGAACCGCTTGTTGTAGGGGATACCATTATTGGCTCCGCCGGGGACAGCTGCAGGTACCTGGGTGTGATAGAATTATCGCAGGACGCTGAGGGCTGGAGGCTGAAAGACTACCGCCTGAGGCGGATAGACGAGCAATTACCGGAGGATGAGCGTATACAGGGCCTTGTAAATGGATACAAGGAGCTGGTACAGCAAAAATATTTCGATAGGTTCGGCCTGGAATTTGACCAGGTGCTGGCCGTATCGCCCTTTAATTTTAGGCCCCAGGGCGAAATATCCGATTCCCACGGCGAGGATACGCTGGGGAACCTGATAAGCGATGCCTATATATACGCAGTAAAACAAGCGGAGGGCAAGGATTACATTCCTGTTGATGCGGCCATTGTTCCTGTTGGCACCATACGGGGTTCCTTTTATAAGGGAGAAATAACCGCAGCGGATGCTTTCAGTGTAAGCTCTTTGGGAATAGGCGCCGACGGAATCCCCGGTTACCCCTTGATTTCGGTGTATCTTACCGGCAAAGAACTGAAAACGGCCTGCGAGGTTGACGCATCGGTTGCCCCAATGATGGATGTGGCACAGCTGTTTATCTCAGGTGTTAATTTTACCTTCAACCCCAACCGGCTTATTTTCAACAAGGTAACCGATGCCTATCTCATGAGACCGGACGGGTCCAGGGAAGAGATAGAGGACGAAAAGCTGTACCGCGTTGTGGCCGGACTGTACTCGGCCCAGATGCTCTCAATAGTGGGGGATAAGTCCTTCGGGCTTTTGTCCATAGTTCCCAAAACCGCCGAGGGGATACCCGTTACCGATTTCGAGCAGCACATCATTAAGGATGCGGCAAGCGGGGAAGAGGTCAAGGAATGGCTTGCCATTGCCAGGTACCTGCAGTCCTTTGACAGGGTGGGCGGGGTTCCGCAAATACCACCATATTATAACAGTACCCACGGAAGGAAGGTTGTTGACAGCAGCCGCAGTATAGCTGCCCTTGTTAAAAACCCCAACGGTATTGCCCTGGCGGTATACGCCGTTGTGACAATTGTAATAGTTTTGATAGCCATGACGGTTATCTGGATAGCAAAGCGAAAGAAAAAAGCAAAGCCCGGTATTAAGGGTGGTATCTAGAATTGGATGTGTAGAAATTGAAAAAGAAAGGGAAAAGCAAAGTGGGGATGCTAACCGGTGCCCTTGCGGTCATAATAGTATATGTTTATTTTCAGAACACCTGGGTGCAGGTGGAGCATATTGACGTGGCGATAAACAACCTGCCGGAGGAACTGAAGGGCCTGAAAATAGCCCATGTATCGGATGTCCACATTCCCCTTTATGCGCCGGATACAGGGAGATTCATAAAAATACTGCAAAGGGAAAAGCCCGATATAATTGCGCTGACCGGTGATATACTGGATGGAAGCGGCAGGTGGGATAATCCGGATTTTATAAAATTCTGCACCGACCTAACGGGTATCGCGGTTACCTATGCGGTGAGGGGAAACCATGAGGCCCGGAGAAGGGATGCCGGAAAATGGGAGGAAGCCATAGGGAAAACCGGTGTGCTGGTGGTGGAAAACAGGGTTGAAGTATTTAGAAAGGTCAGTTCCATGATCGCCATTATGGGGCTTGGGGACGGCACCGGCTATTCGGAGGACCGCCTCTATGGCTTGGAAATGGCAAAGGATATGCCCAGGATACTCCTGGCGCACAGGCCGGAGCTTTTTGATTCGTACTGTTCAGCTTCGAACGAAGTTAGACCTGACCTGGTATTAAGCGGCCATGCCCACGGGGGACAGTTCAGGATACCCTTTGTTAACAGGGGGGTAGTGGCCCCCCACCAGGGCTTTTTACCAAAATACACATCCGGCCTGTATGCCTCGGAAAACGGTGTACAGATGGTGGTAAGCCGGGGACTGGGCAGCAGCATAATCCCGGTTAGGATGAACAACAGGCCCCATTTGCCGATAATCCACCTGCGATGATATAATAAACAAGTTAAACCGATTAACGGAACTTTTTGGCAGTGTTTTAAGTCCAATAAAAAAGGAATGTATAACCGAATAATATGAAAAACATGGCCGGCTTTACATTACAAGATGAGAACATGGGAGGTTGCATGGGTATAGAGAACTGTCACTTTTTCTGTTCATGGAGCGGCGGGAAGGATTCGTGCCTGGCCTTGTACCGGTCATTAAAGGCAGGGGGGAAACCCCGCCTGCTTTTAACGATGCTTACCGAAAACGGTGAAAGGTCGCGATCCCACGGCCTTTGTATCGACCTTGTCAGGAAACAGGCGGCGGCATTAAAAATCCCGTTGGTCACTCGTTCGGCTTCTTGGGATGTCTATGAAAACGTATTTATCTCCGCCCTTGATGGTTTTGCCGCAGACGGAATAGGCTTTGGGGTTTTCGGCGACATAGACATAGACGACCACCGACGGTGGGTGGAAAAGGTCTGCCGCCGCACGGGTATTCAGCCCTGCTTTCCGCTTTGGAAGGAGAAGCGGAAGGAACTGCTTCTCGAGTTCATAAATGAAGGTTTCAAGGCAACAATCGTCGCGGTCAGGGACGGGGTGTTGGACAGGTCCTTTCTCGGCCGGGTCCTGGACGAGGACACGGTTAAGGAAATTGAAGAAGCGGGAGTGGATGCTTCGGGGGAGGAAGGGGAATTTCATACCGTGGTGACCGACGGTCCCGTGTTTTCTTTCCGGATTGATTTGAAGCCGGGGGAACAGTATTTTTATGAAGGATGCTGGTTCCAGGATGTATCGGTTTAAAGCATTAGGGCGATGCTGAATAAGCTTATAGGGGGCAGAAAAACGTGGCTTAATATGGCATTTACCATTGCTGTTGTTGCAATGTCCTGGACTTTCCTGCTGCCCACAAAATGGTTCTACTAATAAACAACAGCCATGGTAAGCCAACCGGGTTCGAAGCTGTTTATAGAGCGCGAGATTAGGGAAAGAGTTTAATGAAGGGAATGACCTCTTGATTGTTGGGAGGGGATTATCATTAACATAGAGATAAGGGAAGCTTCGGAGAGGGATTTGCCCCACATACTATCGCTGTATTCCCAGCCCGAAATGGACGAGGAAATACTTCCACTGGAACGGGCGAAGGAGATATTTTATAAAATGAAAAGCTATCCCGATTACAGGGTTTATGTGGCAACGCATCAGGGAGAGGTAGTGGGTACCTTTGCGCTGCTGATTATGGACAATCTTGCCCACATGGGCACCCCCTCCGGTGTCGTGGAGGACGTTGTGGTAAAGGAAGACCTCCAAGGTCAGGGTATTGGAAAACAGATGATGCGATTTGCGCTGGACCTTTGCTGTAAAAAAGGGTGCTACAAGATGGCACTATCCAGCAGCCTGAAAAGGGAAAGGGCCCACAGGTTTTATGAAACACTAGGTTTTGTGAAACACGGGTACAGTTTTTTGATTGACTGCCGGAACAAAACCGAGGTAAAAGATGTCTAATAAATGTAAGCGGCAGTAGACTAATAACAGGAAGAGGTGAGGCCTTATAGTATCAATTTCACTGTTGATTATTCCCGCAGTTATTCTGCTTATAATCCTCGCAGTTGCGGGAATCAGGGCAGAATCAAGGGAAGGGGGAGAAGATGTGATAAAGAACGTATATATATACCTGGTTTTGTTTGCAACACTTATGATGACCATAGGCGGGAGCGTTGGAGTATTCATGGCCGCGGCGGATATTGTTGCGCCCGCGTATTACTACCAGTCTTTTGAGGATTACAAACGATGGAATACCGAAAAGCCGGCGGTTGAAGGTGAACAGACCGAGCAGCCGGAGCTAACTGAAGAAGAACTTAAGGCAAGATATGATGCAATGGTTCAGCAGGAAAAGGAACGGCAGATTGAAAGGGCAAAGAATAACCTGATAAAGAGTTTCGGATGGATAGCCATTCCGCTTCCGGTCTTTTTGTATTTCCAGCGGCGGCTAGCCAAAAAAGAAGCCTAAGACAAGGGGCATATCGTTCTGATATGCCCCTAAATTATTAAAGCTAGATAAGCCTTATGGCGAACTCTTTGCACGAGGAGGTGCAGTAACCGCAGGTGAGGCATTTTTCCTCGTTGATATACGCCTTTTTCGTTTCTTCGTCAAACTCTATCGCATAGTTTGGGCATGCCGCAACGCAGGTTTTGCATCCCTTACAAAGATTGGTGAATACCTGGTATTGCTTGGAATAGCCTTTTACGGTCGGAGTTTTCTCCGGGTCGTAGGTGCCGTTAAAATAGGCAACGTTAAAGTCAACCTCTTCGGGGCTTACCATACCCACGGCAATGGAATGATAACCGTCAATGCTTCTTGCGTAGTTGACGCTTTCTATATAGTCGTTTATAAGGTTCCCCCCGCCCAGAACCTTCATAAGGTAAACGCCTTTTCCGGCTGTGCTGTTTTCCTTTATTGCCCTAAGCATATCATTGACGGTTCCGTTTAAAATGCCGATACCTGCCTTGTTGATGATGGGGAACATTATGTCCATATCCTGCCTTTTTGCAGTCAGCTCTGCCACTTTTGTGTCATGGGTGGATATCCCCATTGCCCTAATAAGGCCTTTGGCTTTACAGTCCTTTAAGCATTCAATGGCTCCAGCCCTTGCTTCAAAGACCTCGGTTCCCGCCCTGGCGGCGTGCAGTAGGAAGATATCCACGTAATCAACGTCAAGCTGCTCCAGTGCTTCTTTTATCGCCCTCTCCATGCCTTCATAATCCGGTGCTGCCGATTTGGAAGCAATGACCGGCCGAATGCCCGTTCGCTTTATTGCCTCCCTAATGGGCGCATAGGTTTTGTACATCTGGGCCGTATCTATAAAGGTTATACCTTTTCTCAACGCGGTTTCTACCACCTTGACACATTCCTCAAGGGGTATATCTTTCTGCAGCGGTCCCATTGGCAGGGCGCCCAGGCACAGTTCGGTTACCTCAATGCCGGTATTACCTAATGTGTTTGTCTTCATACTTACGTTTCTCCTTTATCATATTGTACTTAACCACAATAATTCTATACTTGTTCTGAATTTCCTTTTGGTTGTATTAGAAATCCGGTATTGTTAAGGTAGGCGTTTTATGGGTATAAATATAAAAAATTATGAAACAAAAAAGAAGTTGTACCGTCTAACAAGTAAAGGTAAAATTAATACAGGTTTCTAATTTATGGATAGTGGGTGTGTAGAATGTATAGAAGGATGATCGGTATATTGATAATAACTGTATTGCTGGCCGGGTGCAGCACCGAAGCCGTAAGCCCGGAAGAAACGCCGATACAAGAGGAGACTATTATCGGCGCCGGGGAGGAAGCCAAAGAGGTATCTTCCGTCCAAGGTAACGGGGAGACGGGTGAAGTGGAAAACTGGGTTATGGTGCCGGTGGGGGAAGAGCCCGGTAATGGTGGCGATGGGCAGCGGCAGGAGAACGTCCTCATAAGCCAGGAACAGGCTGTCAGACTTTTCCTGGATGCCTGGGAACATAACGACCTGGAGAAAATGGATATGCTGACCCTTCAGCCCCTTGAAGAGTTTTTCAGGCAGTCGCATATGAACTTTGCATCTTACAGGTACCTGGACAATGGTGACCTGGCAGGGTTTGTAAGGGACGGGATAGGAAAACTGAAAGATTATAACATCGGTAACTTCGACAATGCCAGGATTGAAAACCCCCTTCCCAATGGAGACAGGCTGAAGGTAGGCATCGGCGACTATTTGAACCTGGACGTGATGCTGGTGCTTGACAGGAATATGTGGAAACTTAATGCCATGGAGGCTTCCCTCTTAGGATTTGAGGAGGCGGTGCCGCAGGATTGGGACACCCTGGGTCAGTTGGTGCTGGCAGACCTTAAGGACATGGACGGGGACGGCAGCCATGAGCTGTTGGCTATTGGAACAAAGGGCGAATGGGAAGGCATAGGTCCGGAGCCTACCAGTGCTATAGGTATATATACATACAGCGGGGGGAAGATTGCCAACCTGTACTATAGCGATATGAACGACAGGCTGGAAAACGGCAGGGTGGTCACCGAAGGTGGTATGGGAAGAGTGCTGGAGGGCCATCCGGCTGTGCTGGTATTGATTGAAAAAACTGCCCAGGACAACCTGGCAGTAATTGAGGGGCCCGAAACAGAATACTATGTAAGCATTTACAGTCTTGAGAACGGCCTGCTGAAAAAAGTCGGTGAGATTGACTGGAAAGGTGCAGTATCCGAAGTCCTTGGCAGTCGAATAAAGCCTGAATGGGTGGAACTTTTGGGCGTAAAAAGTCTTAAAAGGGGTGCCACGGAAAGCGTGGTATTAAGGGTAGGTTTTAGGTACGCCGGTGAAAGGGACCATTTGTATCAAACCAACGAAGGGATATTCGTGCTGTCCCACGACGGGACCGAGTGGTATATTGACTGGTATCACGAAGGAACCTTTGGTGAGTATCATACCGTCGTCTTTGAAGAATATGCCGATGCGATGGAACCGATAAAGTTTTACTATATTGAAGATATGCCCTTGGAAGAGGAAGACGGGGGCGGCGTGTTTGAGGTATCTTACCGCAATGGCCGGTGGTACGACATCCGTATCTTTGAGGATAAACTGAGTATTAAGGCAGCGGGCGACATGGATGGGGATGGAGTGGCAGAGTTTTTGGTATTTGACGGAAGAAAGCTGGAAGTTCATTCAAGGGATGGAGAAGTCATGGCGGAAATAAGCCTTCCCCGGGATACAAGGGAAGTACCCTTTGCCTGGATAGGCGCATACGGAGGCAGGCAAAGGATTGCTGCCGCCCTGCACCTGGGAGATTATGTTAACATGAATAGCGAAATACATGTGTGGGAAGGGGAAGACTATAAGCTGCAGGATACCTGGCGGAGCGAAACCCTGGGAAGCGACGGTATAACTGCCATGATTGTACGGGATATCAATAGGAACGGAAAACCCGATATATTGGCAAACTATACCAACGATTACCTTGTTCTGGGGCAGTATTTCAAGATATTTGAGCCGTAAGGCTCTTTTTTTTACACAAATTTACCTGAAGGGAAGAGGAGAAAGACGTAGAATACTTATTTGTATAGATTATGTTAACCAAATATTTCAAAACAGCAAACAACAACAGAAGGGATGATTGAATGGGGAAAATCAAAAAAATTGCATTGATTGGGACCATTGCCTTGTCCATTGCAGCCGCCGGAGGGGGAACAGCCCTGGCGGATACGGTGCACGTTGTTTCACCGGGTGATACCTACTGGAAAATAAGCCAGTGGTACGGGGTGGATTTGACAGCGCTGCTGAATGCTAACGGAGCCAATGGCAATTCTGTCTTATACGTGGGCCAGAGGGTGACAATACCCGGGGAGAATGCAGGGTACATAGTTAAGGCCGGGGATACATACTGGATAATAAGTCAAAAAATGAACGTGGACATGAACGAACTGCTTGCCCTCAACGGGGCAAATACCGGGTCGGTCCTGTACAAGGGCCAGAGTATAAAGCTGCCGTCATCGGTAAAAACCCATACGGTAAAACAGGGGGAAACATTTTGGCTTATAAGCAATGCCTATGGCATAAGCATGCAAAGCCTCATGAAGGCAAACGATGCTTCTGCCGGCACCGTCCTTTACCCGGGCATGGTGCTTTATGTTCCCCCGGTAAAGGGAGGCGCCTATACGCCCCCTTCGAGGGGGGGCGGGCAGTCAACGCCGCCGCAGCAGACCCCGCCGCCGCCGGGGCAGAAGCCCTATGTTACCTACACCACCCATACGGTACAAAGCGGTGACGACTTCTGGTCGCTGGGTATAAAGTATGGAGTGCCCTACAGGGAAATACTGGATGCAAATGGCATGAATGAGAACTCGGTAATATACGTGGGACAAAAGCTCAAAATACCGGTACACCATGTTCCGGTTAAGCCAACTCCAGGGCCAAATTACGGGGAACTGCTGGACTGGTGGAGCGAGGCACAGTATGTGTGGCCCATAGGTGCCGATGCAAAGATTACCGATTTTTACACGGGGGTTTCCTGGAATGCCAGAAGGACGGTGGGCGCAAACCATGCCGATGTTGAACCGTTGACGGTGCAGGATGCAAATACTATGAAAAGTATATGGGGCGGTTCCTGGAGCTGGGCTTCCCGACCGGTACTGGTAGAAGTAAAGGGAAGGAAAATAGCCGCTTCGGCCAGCGCAATGCCCCATGACGTTGAGTACATTAAAAATAACGGCTTTCCAGGCCATTTTGACGTTCATTTTTACAACAGCACGAGGCACGTGGACGGTAAGCAGGACCAGGACCACCAGCGGAATATAAAGATTGCTGCCGGGATGAATTAAACAACGGATAAAAATCACCAGACCCAAAAAGTTTGGTGATTTTTTTTGTCAGTTTTTGAATGGGACTACCAATTTGTAGCATGGTATTATATAATTAACTGAAAACTGCCAGGGGTAGGGGTTCCTATGAGGGGTTTTAGGAAAATAAAATCCAGTGCCCGGATGTATCTTGTGTGCCTGCTCATTACAGGGGTCCTTGTTTTCCTCATACTAATTTCCACTATGGACCAGAACGCGAAAAGGCAGTGGCTGGTCATATCGGGGATTTTTTTTGTTATCTTCCTTTCAAGGCTTAACAATTGCATTTCATACCTTTATAACAACCTGATTATCGATGAACTGACCAAGGTCTACAACTACCGTTTCTTTATTACAAGGCTGGAGGAAGAAATGGACAGGGCAAAAAGGTACGGCCGCTCACTGGTGCTGGCCTTTGCCGACTGTGACGACTTCAAATCTTACAATGACAAGTACGGGCACCTGGAGGGTAATATTGCCCTTGAAAAGATTGGCCGTAAACTGAAACAAAACACCCGCTCTTCGGATATAGTGGCAAGGTTCGGCGGGGATGAGTTTGCCGTAATACTGCCGGAGACCGATATAGTTTCGGCAAGGATTGTTATGGACAGGGCTGTGGACTTGATAGAGAGACAAGTGTATAAAACCCGACCGGGAGAAGTGACCATGAGCGTCAGTCTTATACATTACGACGGCGAAAACATAAACGAGTTTCTTGAAAGGGCGGATGCTGTACTCTACAGGGCAAAATTGAACAAAAAAAGGAAAGCCTTCGAGAACAGCAAATGGGGAGAGGCTTAGATACTTTTATATGAAAAAAAGCTGCCGCAAGGCAGCTCTTTTCATATACACCATGCAAGGATTTCCACGGCACTGTTTTCAATAAGGGCGTCTCCGTATTCCTTTAAAAACATTTCGGCGGTCCTGCAGCGGTACCCGTATTCCTCCGCAATCACTTCAAGCGAAAGGTTCGGGTATGTGTCATAGGGCTTCAGGACCAGGTAATAAGCATTCCGGTGCTTGTAAACCGAACTGTCGCCCCTGAAGTTGTCAATAATCCTTTTGCTTAGGGCTATGATATCTTCCAGGTCGTCAAAGCAGTAGCAGATCTCCTTTGATTTGACCGCTTTTTTTGTATCCGAGCCCTTGATGAACTTACTGGGCCCCGGCTTAAGCAGTTGTCGGTTCCTGTATTTTGTTATTGTTATTACAAAGGTGTCCCTTGAGTTGGGTATCGCCTCTACAACCAACTGTTCATCCTTTACTTCAAAACCCTGTTCGACATAGGCCTGGTACAGGATATCCCAGAACAATTCCTGGGCCTTGGGGCTGTTGTATACAAGGTCGTCCATATCAATGTTTCTCTCTTCAAGGTCAATCGAGCTGATGGTTATTTTTACCTTGTAATCACTTATCTTTTCAATTTTCATAACGCATCATCTCCATCTATTATCGTTAACAATATAATATAATTATTGGATGCGGTTGTAAAGAGCCGAAGAACAATTAAGTATTAGAAAAATAGGGGGATTGTGGGATGAGGAAGTAACAAAAGAAAGCTAAAGCGTAAACCACTTTAGCTTTTTTGAAAAGGGAGCGGCCGTATGGAGTTGGAGGGGTTATTGAATACGTGCCGCCCCCTGCCTGCTGACATTCACGAATTTAAGCTCCCAGTTATAGGACATCCTTTCCAGGAAGGCTCTAAGCCTTGACAGGAAATCACTGTTATCGGCATCCACCATGGCTACAATTGTTGAGCCGGCACCGCTAAGAAATACTCCCCTTGCACCGGCATTATAAGCCTGCTCGAATACTTCCTGCATTCCGGGTATGAGCTTTTCCCTGTAGGGTTGGTGGAGCCTGTCCTGTACGGCGTACTTGAGATGCTCCAGTTTGCCCGCCGTAAGGGCCGCAACCATCAATGCCGCCCTGCTGATATTGAACACGGCATTCCCCAGTTCAACCTGTTGGGGGAGTACCATGCGTGCCTTTGTGGTGGACAGCATAAAATCCGGAACCATTACAAGCATTCTAAGGTTTTCGGGAAAATCCACCTTTATATACCCCACCGAAGAGGTATCCTGGGAGTACGATAGGGTCATGCCGCCAATCAGGGCCGGTACTATGTTGTCGGGGTGGCCCTCCAAGGCTGTGCCCAACCGGATAATCTCTTCCAGGCTCAAGGTTTACCCGGTCATTGCATTTGCCAGTATAAGTCCCGCCGCCGTGCTTGCAGCGCTGCTGCCCAGGCCCCGTGCCACCGGGATTTCATTATAAGAGGTTATTTTAAGTCCCGCCGGTATATAGCCCACCTTTTCAAAGACGGTTTTCATAGCCTTGTATATTAAATTGGAGTCATCCTTTCCAATTAGGCCTGCATCCCTGCCGTGGTTCTCTATTACTAATCCTTCAGGTATTTCCTCCGCCGCCACCGTGTTGTAAATATCCAACGCAACACCCATGCAGTCAAAGCCCGGTCCCATATTGGCAGAAGTAGCCGGTACTTTTACCCTATACATATTCATCACCGCCAATTAGGCTTGCAACTTGGGCCGAAAGGGTATTGAAATCGGCTGGAAGCTGCAGTGGTTTTGAGCTTGTGTTTATGGCTATATCCGGGTCCTTGAGGCCGTTTCCGGTCAGGACGCAAACCACGGTGGAGTTCTTTTCAATGTGTCCTTCTTTTGCCAGTTTAATAAGTCCCGCCACCGATGCGCAGGAAGCCGGTTCTGCGAATATGCCTTCGCCGGAAGCAAGCAGCCTGTATGCCTCTAAGATTTCTTGGTCGGTCACCTTGTCAATACGGCCGTGGGACTGGGCCGCGGCATTCTCCGCGCCTTTCCAGCTTGCGGGATTGCCTATGCGAATGGCGGTGGCAATCGTTTCAGGGTTTGTTATTACCCTTCCCTCAACGATGGGCGCGGCACCTGACGCCTGAAAACCCAGCATTACAGGAAGGCTATTTATAACCCCGCTTTGCATGTATTCCTTAAAGCCTTTCCAGTAGGCTGTTATGTTTCCGGCATTTCCAACCGGAATGGCGAGATAATCGGGCGGACCGGCGAGTTGGTCGCACAGTTCAAAGGCGGCGGTTTTTTGTCCTTCTATCCGGTCGGGATTGATGGAGTTAACCAGCGTTACCGGATATTCCTCTGAAAGCCTTTTTACCATATCCAAGGCCTGGTCAAAGTTTCCATCCAATGCTATTACTCTGGCTCCGTATGCGGATGCCTGTGCCAGTTTGCCCTGCGCTATTTTACCGGCGGGTATAAGAACTATACACCCGATACCCGCTCTTGCCGCATAGGCGGCTGCGGAGGCGGAAGTGTTGCCGGTAGAAGCGCATACAATACACTTCGAGCCGGCTTCCACCGCTTTAGTAACCGCCATGGTCATACCCCTGTCCTTAAAGGACCCGGTCGGGTTAAGGCCTTCATATTTTAAATAGACTTTGATATTGCTGCCAATCCGTTCTTCCACTGCATAACCCCTTAAAAGGGGGGTATTGCCTTCGTTCAAGCTTATTATTCTTGTATTCTCACCGACATTGAGATAATCCCTGTATCGTTCAATTAGTCCATTGTATCTCAACTAAGCTTCCCCCTCTACGCGTAAAATGCTGAGTACATTGTCTATACAGTCGGCGGTTCCCAGCAGGTCAATTCTTTTGTCAATGTCCGTTTCATATATATCATGGGCGACAAATATAACCTGGTCTTGGTCAATAAGCCTTCCGAGCTTTGCCCTTTCCGGGAATATGAGTTCGAATCTACTGAAAAGGCCTGCGATTATATTCATAGCTTCAATACGGTCATTTACCTTGACCCTTATTAAGAAATCCGACTTGCAGCCCGCGGTATCCAGCTTCACCGGGGCAGGGTCCTCCAGCTTGCAATCCTCCACCCCTTGGCTTGACATGTTGTGCCTTACTATGTCAAAAATGTCACCAACCACGGCACTGGCGGTAGGCAGTTTGCCTGCACCCCGGCCGAAGAACAGAACATCACCCACAGCGTCTCCCTTTACAACTATGGCATTGTACACATCCGACACCCTTGCCAGCGAGTCGGTGTTTTTTAGCAGCACAGGCGCAACTCTTGCCATTATACCATGGTCGGTTTTCCGGCTCAAAGCCAATAATTTCACCGAACATCCCAAGTACCTGGCCAGGCTTATATCATCGGCGGAAATATTGTTTATGCCTTGGACAGGTATGTCTTCATAATTAACGCTAATTCGGAATGCAATGGAGGATAAAATGGCCAGTTTCCTGGCGGCGTCAAGTCCCAGTATGTCCGCTTCAGGATTGGCTTCCGCGTACCCGCACTGCTGTGCTTCTTTAAGAGCGGTTTCAAAATCAAGCCCGGAGCTGTCCATGCGGGACAGTATATAATTGGTGGTACCGTTTACTATTCCCCTTATCTCGGTGATGTTGTTGGCAGCAAGGCATTCTTTTAGGGGTTTTATTATGGGTATTCCTCCCCCGACGCTGGCCTCGAACAGCAGCCGTACCCCGTTTTGGCGGGCAATATTCTGCAATTCGCTGCCGAACTTTGCTATAAGGTCCTTGTTGGCGGTTACCACGTGCCGCCCCTTAAGCAGTGACTGCTTTACGTAAAAATACGCCGGGTCAATACCTCCCATCACCTCAACCACGATGTCAACATCGCTTGATATAATGTCGTTAAAACTGTCGGTCAGCTTACAGCCGTAAGGCTTGTTGTAATGTTTATCCTTGTTGCGTACCAAAATCTTCTCTATTGAAAGGTCATTTTTCCTGCACGAATCCCTTTCCAGAAGCTCCACTACCCCGGAACCTATGGTGCCGCACCCCAGCAGTCCTATCTTAACCATGATGATTACCTCCCTATTCTCTGGATACAATATCTAAGCTGTTGACTCCGGGGATTTTTCTTATATCGTTCAATAATTCCTCCACGTCCTTGTTAATGTCTGATGTTTGGAAGGAGATGCTTACCATAGCCACGTCGTGTATGGGTATGTTCTGGTTTATGGTAAGGATGCTCCCTTGGGCTTTGGCGATTGTATCAAGGACCTTGGACAGTACCCCCGGAATATGTTCAAGCAGCAAAGTAATGGTTGCTATTTTCATTTTTCTTGTTTCATAAAAAGGAAAGACATAATCCTTGTATTTATAAAACGCACTTCTGCTGATGCCTGCCATCTTTACCGCTGCATTAACGTTTTTGGCCCTGCCCGTTCGAAGAAGGGCCTTTGTCTCGATTACCTTGGAAAACACCTCCGGAAGCACCGAGGAATCCACGATGTAGTATACCGGCTCCTTCATACAATCACCCCCTTTATTTATGTGCACCACTGGTGGACATATGTATTTACATGGTGGATATTATATTCCTTTATCTATTTTTTTTCAATGCCCGTTTTTGGGCAATAGGTTCGGGTACGGGGATTTTGGGCAGATAAATGTTACATATGCTCCCTCTTTCGTAAAATATTATAGGCCTAGTATTTTTGATATTCTTTTGAAAAATATAGAAAATTGTTGAAAAAAAACGACAAAATTCGTATAATAGAGGTGTAAAGGCATTTTTTTCTACTCGGGGGTGAGTGCGTGGCTTACCTGAAAGCGGAAGAATTGAGGCCGGGGATGAGGCTGAAGAGCGACTTTATTAACGAGGGAGGAACGCTATTCCTGGCAGAAGGTACGACGCTTACTTCCAATATGATTGAAAGGATTAAGGACCTTAACATTCCATATTTGAGCATCGTAACAGATACCGACGTTAAGGAGAGACCATCACGAAACAAGACTGCATATGCAGTTAAGACAGAACAATTCTTAAAGGTGTACAATGAGTCAAACAAGGTAATCAAGGAACTTTTCGATAGTGTGCAGTCGGGCAGAATGTTGAACTTGGATGGAATACGAGAAACGGTAAGCGTTTTTATAGACCTAATTAATGATGATGAAAACATTGTGCCCAAGCTGCAGCAAATACACATCACAGACGAGTATACCTATTATCATTCCATCAATGTAAGCCTGTTGGCCATACTCATGGGCAAATGGCTTAAAATGCCGGAAAGAGACCTTAGAAAGCTTGGATATACCGGCGTATTTCATGATATAGGCAAGTGTAGGGTGCCCCCGGAGATATTGAACAAGCCGGACAACCTGGATGAAAGAGAATGGAACATTATGAAACAGCACCCGATATACGGCTATAATATACTTAAAAAGAACAACATTCTGAGCAATGATGTGCTGATGGGAGCCCTTATGCACCACGAAAGAGAGGATGGAAGCGGGTACCCATTGGGGCTTAAGGGAGAAAAGATACATACCTACGGCAAAATTGTTGCCGTTGCGGACATATTTGATGCGATGATGTCGGACAGGGTGTACAGAAAGAAAAGACCCCCCTTTAAGGTGGCTGAATACATTTCGGACAGGAGTTTCGACAGTCTGGACCCATACATATCTAGGGTTTTCCTGCAAGGCATATCCCGCTTCTTTGTGGGCAATATAGTACGGCTAAGTGACGGGCGTATAGGCAAAGTTATATACATATACCCGCAGCAGCCTACCAAACCGGTTGTATTGGCGGGGGGAGAATTCCTGGATTTTTCAAAAGAATCGGATATCACAATCGTTGAAATTATCGGGTAGATAAAAAAAGTTTCGCCGGCAGGATTAATATGGAGAAACATAGAATAAAATATTAAGGCTCATGGTAGATTGAGGATTGGGACATTTAGAGCACATATGTCGGGGCTGGATGTCCTATTTATGTTTTTAGGTTGTATAGGAAGGTATGGATTGGAGGTAAAGCAGTGAGCAGAATTGTGGTTAATGGCCAAAACCTCACAATTGACCAGGTGGCCATGGTAGCGAGAGAAAGTTGGTCGGTGGAAATAGATTCGGCTGCCGTAGAAAGAATAAACAGGTCAAGGGAAATCGTGGAGGAGTTCGTAAGACGGGAAGAAGTGGTATATGGAGTGACTACGGGTTTTGGCAGGTTCAGTGACGTGGCCATTTCAAAGGATGAGACCGAGGCACTGCAAAGAAACCTTATCGTGAGCCACGCCTGCGGCGTGGGTGAGAGTTTTGCAAAGGATGTAGTAAGGGCCATAATGCTGCTTAGGATAAATACCCTGTGCAGGGGATATTCCGGGGTAAGGCTTAAAACCCTTAACCTACTGGTAGAAATGCTAAATAAGGGAGTGCACCCCGTTATCCCGGAAAAGGGATCGCTGGGTGCCAGCGGCGACCTTGCGCCGCTGGCGCACATGGTACTGGTGATGTTGGGAGAAGGCAGGGCGGAATACGAGGGAGAAGTCCTGGGAGGGGCGGAGGCACTAAAAAGGGCCGGCCTTAAGCCCTGTACGCTGTCTTCCAAGGAAGGGCTTGCGCTGATAAATGGCACGCAGGCAATGTCGGCGGTGGCGTCCCTTACGCTGTATGACGCCATGATGCTGGTAAAAATGGCGGATATAGCAGCCTCTATCACCCTGGAGGCACTGAACGGCATTATAGATGCCTTTGATGAAAGGATTCACAGGGTAAGGGGCCATAGGGGCCAGATTGTATCCGCCGGGAACATAAGGGACCTGGTGGCAGGGAGCACATTTATTACCAGGCAAGGTGAAAGAAGGGTGCAGGATGCCTACGCCCTGAGGTGTACATCCCAAGTGCATGGGGCCTGCCGTGATGCCGTAGAATATGCTGCAGGGATAATAGAAACCGAGATTAATGCGGTGACGGATAACCCGCTTATTTTCCCGGACAGCAGCGATGTTCTGTCCGGGGGTAATTTCCACGGGGAACCGGTGGCCCTTGCGATGGACTTCCTAGGTATAGCGCTGTCTGAACTTGCCAACATCTCCGAGAGAAGGATAGAAAGGCTTGTAAATCCGCAGCTCAGCAACGGTCTTCCACCTTTTTTGACACCAAACGGGGGACTGAATTCGGGCTTTATGATTACACAATATGCGGCCGCCGCATTGGTTTCGGAGAACAAGGTTCTTGCCCATCCGGCCAGCGTGGATTCGATACCCTCTTCCGCAAACCAAGAGGACCATGTGAGCATGGGTACCATTTCTGCGCGTAAAGGGGCGCAGATAAAGGAAAACCTTGCCAATGTTCTTGCCATAGAGTACCTGGCCGCGGCACAGGCATTGGACCTGCGGGGCGCCGGTAAAATGGGAAAGGGCACAAGGCCGGTTTATGACCTTTTAAGAAGCCGCGTTAAACCCTTGGGGCAGGACAGGATTATGCACACGGATATGCACAGCGCCCTGGAACTGGTGCTTTCCGGCGAACCGGTCAGGGTGGCAGAAGAAGCCATTGACAGAAAATTATAGGAATATGAAGCGAAATATTTAATAATTATAATAATTCTGATATACTTATATAGTAACATTAAAATATGTATAAGAGGTGTCACGGGTGCTGGGGAATAAAATTAGGGAAATAAGAATGAGTAAGGGTTTGAAACTATCTGAGCTGGCCGATAAAACCGGTCTCAGCACAAGTTATATTTCGCTGTTGGAGAGAGACCTGACCAGCCCATCAATATCTTCGCTGAGAAAAATTGCTGAAGCATTAGAAGTGCCGCTGTTCCACTTTTTGATAGAGGAAAGCAAGAGCAGCATCCTGGTCCGCAGGGATGAGCGCAAAAAACTTGCGCTGCCCAATTCAAACATAATCCACGAATACGTAACACCGGTCCCCATGGGAAACCATGTAAAACCCAAGCAGGAGATAATATATACCGAGTTGGACCCCGGCTGCTGGAGCAGTGATGAGCCGATGAGCCACAGGGCCGACGAGTGTCTCCTGGTGCTGGAAGGCAAGATTGAAGTCCAGGTGGGTATGGAGACTTACGTGCTAAATGAAGGCGACAGCCTGTATATAGAGGAAATGCTGCCCCATCGTTACTATACCATGAGTGAAAAAAAGGCAAAGCTGATTTCGGCTTTGGTTCCGCCAAATTTCTAAACCGAAAGGGGACTTTCAGGGGCACAACGGGAGCCATGCAAGGAGTGGCATGAAAAACTAATAGCGGGGAGGTCTATGATATGGATTTTGACTCTATTTTAAAGGTGTTC
This sequence comes from Clostridiales bacterium, assembly GCA_012728565.1. Lineage (GTDB taxonomy): Bacteria > Bacillota > Clostridia > Ch29 > Ch29 > JAAYEV01. The sequence goes on along the minus strand of JAAYEV010000103.1, from coordinate 13,004 downwards.
AACGAAAGGGGTTTTAAGGCAAGGGCCTTTGATAACATTGACCAGGTTGTTAAGGTCCTTGAAAAGGAGATAGGACCTGAACAGTCGGTTGGGGTCGGGGGGTCAATTACCGTTAAGCAGAGCGGCATTACCGATATACTGAGGGCAAGGGGCAATATTGTATACTTCCACTGGGAAGTGGATAAATCCGAGATAGGAAAAACAAGGAAGCTGGCCTCCCAGGCGGATGTTTATCTTTGCAGTTCAAACGCGGTGACCGCCGACGGGAAACTGGTAAACATTGACGGAATAGGGAACAGGGTCGCAAGCATGTTTTACGGCCCTGACAGGGTATACATAATATGCGGTCGGAACAAGGTGGTGGAGAATGAAGAGCAGGCGGTGGAAAGGATTAAGAATGAGGCCTGTCCGCCCAATGCAAGGCGGCTTGCTCTCAGAACGCCCTGCAGCAAAACCGGCCGGTGTCACGACTGCGATTCGCCCGACAGGATGTGCTCTGTAAAGGTAGTAATGGAGCGCTGTCCCAAGGGTAAAGAAATAAATTTAATGTTCGTGGACCAGGACTTGGGGTACTAAAAAAGAAGCCTCCGGGCTTCTTTTTTAATGTTCTAATACCAACTATCATCCGTGACCTATTTTTTTAGTCTTTCGGGTATTATATCGTTTCTTATTACGTCCTGGTAGCTTTCCCGTTTTACAATAAGGTCGGCCTTTCCGTCGCTGACAAGGACCACCGCAGGCTTGGGAAGGCGGTTATAGTTGCTTGCCATGGAATAGTTGTAGGCGCCGGTTGAAAACACCGCGATAAGGTCACCGCTTTTTATTTCAGGAAGAATTATGTCCCTTAACAGTATGTCGCCGGATTCGCAGCACTTGCCCGCCAGGGTTATCTTTTCACCCTCCGCTTTTTCCATCCTGTTGGCTATGGTTGCCCTGTACCTTGCGTGGTACAAGGCAGGGCGCGGATTATCCGCCATCCCCCCGTCCACGAATACGTATTTGCGCACTTCCGGAATGTCCTTTACAGAACCTACCTTGTACAGGGTGGTGCCGGCATCCCCTACAATATACCTGCCCGGTTCCACCATAAGTTTAGGCGCAGCGAGATTATACCTGGCAAGGGCTTCCTTTACCGAGGACGTTATGGGCTCGGAAAAGTCTTCCGGGAGCATCCGGCGGTCCTCCTTGGTATAGTATATGCCGAATCCGCCGCCAAGGTTGAGCACATTAACCGGGGCCTCAAGTTCCGTCCTAATCCTCGCAGCAAAACCCAGCATGTTTTCCGCGGCGGTGCAAAAGGCGCTTACATCGGTAATCTGGGACCCGATATGGCAGTGCAAGCCTTCGAAGGCCAAAGCCTTGGAAGCCAATACCCGCTTTACCGCCCTGAAGGCACCGTCCCGGTACAGCGGGAATCCGAACTTGGAATCCAACTGTCCGGTCTGGATGTATTGATGCGTGTTGGCTGCAACGCCCGGTGATACCCTTACCAGAACTTTTTGCCTGACGCCCATGGAAGAGGCGGTATTGTCCAGCATCTCCAGTTCTGAAGGGTTATCCACAACTATACAGCCCACGCCATATTCCAAGGCCATGTTAATTTCTTCCGGCGTTTTGTTGTTGCCGTGAAAGTACACTCTATCCATGGGAAAGCCTGCGCTGTAGGCGGTATACAGTTCGCCGCCGGACACGACATCCAGCGACAGGCCTTCGCTTTCAATAATCTTTGCCATTGCCGTGGTTAAAAAGGCTTTTCCTGCATAGACTATTTCTATACTCGGATAGCAGCGGGAAAACGCTCTCACGAAGCCGCGGCAGTTTTCCCTTATTAGCTGTTCATCCATTATATACAGCGGTGTGCCGAAATCCTTTGCCAATTCGGTACAGTCGCACCCACCGATTTCCAAGTGGGATTGGGAGTTTATCCTCATTGTGCCGTGAAGTTTCATGTGTTTTCACCCTTTGAGCTGTAGTTATTTTTTATATCCTAGCAGAAGGTCCCGGCCGTGTCAAGAAAAACCCGGGGGCGGAAAAACGTAAGCGGTATGACCTTGGCAGGAATAGGGTGGTTTACATTTATACGGCACTAGGGTATTATTATTTAAGTAGGCCCGCCAAATGGAAGGAGTGGACAAGCTTGAGAGAGATATATTTTGACAATGCGGCTACAACAAGGCCCTTTGAACAGGTGGTGCAGGCGATGGTAAGGTGCCTTACCGAGGAATACGGCAACCCGTCGTCGCTGCACAGAAAAGGTATACAGGCGGAGAACATCCTGAAGGAAAGCAGAAAGACGGTGGCTGAAGCGCTTAAAGCTGACCCTTCCGAAATACTCTTTACTTCCGGCGGTACCGAGGCCAACAACACCGCAATAAGGGGAATCGCCCGCAGTTATTCTAACAGGGGCAGACATATAATTTCCACCAGGGCGGAGCACCCGTCGGTGCAAATGACACTGGAGGATTTGAAAAAGGACGGTTTTGAAGTATCCTATATAGACGTGGACTGTTACGGCGTGGTGGACCTGGATAAACTGGCGCAGGCCGTCCAAAAAGACACAATACTGGTTACGCTTATGGCAGTAAACAATGAAACGGGATGCATACAGCCCCTTGAACTTATAGGCAAGCTAGTCAGGGAGAAAAACCCCCTTACCTTTTTCCACGCCGACTGCATACAGGCCTTTATGAAAATACCCCTTGACGTGGGCAAAACGGGACCGCAGCTTATTTCAATAAGCGCCCATAAATTCCATGGACCGAAAGGCATAGGAGCGCTGTACTGCAAAAAGGGCATAAATCTGCGTCCATGGCAGACCGGAGGGGGACAGGAGATGGGCTTGCGTTCGGGGACCGAAAACCTGCCCGGGATTGCAGGAATGGGAAAGGCCGTCGAAGTTTTCAGCAGCCATTTTAGCGAATACACTGCAAAAATGGCAGAGCTTAAACAAAGAATCAGGGAGGGTATTGAAAAAAGTATTGATGATATAAGGATCAATACCCCCGAGGGGGATAGTGGCGCTCCACATATTTTAAGCGTTTCATTTCGCGGAGTGAAGGGCGAGGTATTGCTCCACGCCTTGGAAAAACACGGCATATATATTTCCACAGGGTCCGCCTGCTCGTCAAAACAAATAAAGGCAGCCGGGGTGCCGGAAGTCATAGGCCTAAGCAAAGAGGAGGCGGAGGGTACCGTGAGGATTAGCCTCTGCCCGTTCAATTCCATTGATGAGGCTGATATACTTGTGGATGCACTTGTAACCGAAGTAGGGTTCTTAAGGAGAATATCCGGGAGATGATTATATGGAAGAGTTGATACTGGTAAGATACGGTGAGATAGCGCTCAAGGGCGGAAACAGGTCCCTTTTCATAAGACAGCTTATAAAAAACATAGGCAAGGCGCTTAAGGGGATAGACCACAGTATAATAAAGGACCGCGGCAGGATATTTATAAAACCCGTAAGCGGCCCGGAAGACACCGACAGGGCGGTGGAACGGCTAAAAAGAGTATTCGGTATTGTTTCATTAAGCAGGGTGGTTATGGTGGAAAAGGACCTGGACACCATAAAAAGAACTGCGTTGGAAATGGTTAGGAAGCGCAGCCCGGGTTCCTTCAAGGTGGAAAGCAGGAGGGCGGACAAGTCTTTCCCGGTTGGCTCCCCTGAAATCTGCCGGCTGGTTGGGGGCTTTATCCTAAAAAACAGCGAAGGAATAAAGGTGGATGTACACCGGCCGGACCTTATGATCAACATTGAAATAAGGGACAAGGCTTATATATTTGCAGGCATGGAAAAGGGAAGCGGGGGCTTGCCCACCGGAACAGGGGGAAAGGGCTTGCTGCTTCTGTCCGGCGGTATTGACAGCCCGGTGGCGGGCTGGATGGTCGCCAAAAGGGGAGTGGAACTGGAGGCGGTTCACTTTCACAGCTTTCCCTTTACCAGCGAGCGGGCGAAGCAAAAGGTCATAGACCTGGCAGGGGTGCTGGCGGGGTACATCGGTGGTGTCAGGCTTCACATGGTGTCGCTGACCGATATACAAAGCAGCATAAACATGCACTGCCCTGCCGAACAGAGCACAATACTGACCCGGCGTTTTATGATGAGAATCGCCGAAAGAATTGCGGGAGAAGTCAATGCCCTTGCCCTTGTGACGGGGGAGAGCTTGGGCCAGGTCGCAAGCCAGACCATGGAAAGCATATTTGTGACGGATTCCAGCGTGAATCTGCCGGTGTTAAGGCCGCTGGTGGGAATGGATAAGATAGAAATAACTGAAAGGGCAAGGAGCATAGGTACCTATGAACTGTCCATACTGCCCTATGAAGACTGCTGTACCCTTTTTTTGCCGCAGCACCCGGAGACAAGGCCGAGACTTGAAAGGATACTCCAGTCGGAGTCCCACCTGGAAGTACAAAGGTTGATAGATGAGGCGGTTGAAACAAGGGAGACCCTGGAGGTCTAATTACCGGTACCGCCGCATTCTCCGGCTTTGCCCTGCAGTATCAAAAGTCCGTGGGGAAGTGCAGGGAGTATCGCCTCCAGGCTTTCGGTCACCCCTTTCGGGCTGCCGGGAAGGTTGATAATGAGGGATTTTTTTCTTATACCGGCAACCGCCCTGGACAGCATTGCCTTTGGGGTGATTTGCATGCTTACAAGCCTCATGGCTTCCGGAATGCCGGGCACTTGTTTTTCTATTACGGCAAGGGTTGCTTCCGGCGTGACATCCCTCGGGGAAAAACCTGTTCCCCCCGTTGTCAGGACAAGGTCTATACCGCTATGGTCAGTCATGTTTATTATCGCATTGGAAATGCTGTCTCGTTCATCCGGGACTATTACGTAGTCTACAACCTTTCCGCCGATTGCTCTTAGCACTTCTTCTATTGCCGGGCCGCTATGGTCCTTCCTCTCCCCTGCATATCCTTTGTCGCTTACCGTTATTATACCGACCGTGAACAAAGTCACCACCTCCGGTTTTCAGAACATAGGTCACAGGTAACAGGCTATGATTACGGGTTCCAATCCTAACGGACAAGAGATCCGTCCTCCTGCCTTTTATCCAAGTATCTAACCTGTGCTGTCCACAACAATAATAACATAACGCAGTATTAAAAAAAACCTATTATATTTGTTCGAGGGGTGTTTACCGCTTCATTCAATTAAAAGGACAAAGCGGTTAATATTTATTGTGCCCATAGTGATAATATGATAGAATGTAAAAATAGTAATCGTATATTTTTTTTATAAAAGGAGGTATGTATAGTGAAGGAAAAGACACAAAGGCAAATCAGCTTTGGAGAGGTGCTGTTTGTTCTTTTGTTTCTGATTGTTTCACTGATGGCCACCATTATGCTCTTTGGGGGCGACCCGCATATGCCTATCCTTGTGACCGCTGCTGTTGCTTCGATAGTTGCCATAAGAGCAGGCTATAAGTGGGACGACATTCAGGACGGGATTATTGACGGAATCAAGATGTCAATGCAGGCAATACTTATTCTAATGATCGTCGGTATGCTGATTGGTGTATGGATACTGGCCGGCGTAGTTCCTACAATGATTTACTACGGGCTAAAAATACTCTCTCCGGGTATATTCCTTGTTGCAACCTGCCTGATTTGCTGCATCGTTTCACTGGCCACCGGAAGCTCCTGGACAACTGCGGGTACGGTCGGTGTAGCGCTAATGGGGGTAGGCATGGGACTTGGAATGCCGCTGCCGATGGTTGCGGGGGCAATTATTTCGGGTGCATACTTTGGTGATAAAATGTCACCGCTGTCCGATACCACAAACCTGGCACCGGCCATGGCAGGTTCAGACCTGTTCGATCACGTCAAGCACATGATTTACACGACAGGCCCCAGCCTAATAATTGCACTTATTCTATACGGTATTCTCGGTGCAAGGTATGCGGGCAAGGAATTGGATGTAGCACAGATAAACCAACTGCTTGACGGTTTAGCGGGACAATTTGCGATAAATCCTCTTCTGTTTATACCGCCGATAATAGTTATCCTGATGGTGGTGTTCAAGGTTCCGGCGATACCCGGTCTTATTGGAGGGGTCGTACTGGGTGGTATATTCGCTGCAATTTTCCAGGGCGCCGGCATGAGTGCAATAATAGAGGCTTCCCACTACGGGTTTGTTTCAGAAACCGGAATAGTGGAGATAGACGACCTATTGAGCAGGGGTGGACTGGACAGCATGATGTGGACGGTATCCCTTATTATGATCGCGATGTCCTTTGGCGGGGTACTTGAAAGAACCGGAATGCTCAACGCGCTGCTTGAAAAAGTACTTAGGGTTGTTAACAGCACAGGATCCCTGGTACTTGCCACGGTATTGTCCTGCTTCTTCATAAACCTAACATCCGGTGACCAGTACATGTCGCTGGTGGTACCGGGTAGGATGTTTAAGAACGCATACGCCGAGAGGGGACTGCATCCCAAGAACCTGTCAAGGGTGCTGGAGGACGCAGGGACGCTGTCATCCCCGCTTATCCCATGGAACACATGCGGGGCCTTTATGCTTTCAACCTTGGCGGTTCATCCCTTTGCATACCTGCCCTACGCTTTCCTGAACCTGCTGAACCCGATAGTATCAGTATTTTACGGGTATACAGGAATCACGATGGAAAAGCTGCCTGAGGAAGAGACGAAAAAAACAGCATAGCCGGAAAGACGCTGCCTCCGTGGATTGGATTTCATGGGGGCAGTTTTTTTATAAATAATCCCCTTGTTATTCGACAAATACTCTTATTATCCATCCAAAGAAGGCAAAACAATACAGTTTTCATTGAAGGGAAATCGAACCTACTGAAGAAACAATAATGGTAAACCTTTTTGGGGACGGGTGGGTGAGCTTTGTCCCCGCTGCTTTGATGGGAGGGATGATATATGGACCTTACTGCGAAGGTCACAGGCAATATTCTTATATGCAGGGTTAAAGGGGAACTTGACCACCATACTGCGGAGGAGTTCAGGGACTTTGTGGACCGCGGTCTGGAAAACAACCCGGTCAAGCACCTGATACTGGACCTGACCCATTTAAGCTTTATGGACAGCTCGGGAATAGGGGTGCTGATTGGCAGGTTTAAGAAGGTAAATCTCAGGGGAGGCAAGGTTGCGGTTGTCAATGAAAACAATCAGGTGTCCCGTGTTTTAGAGGTATCGGGCATATACGATATAATAAAATCTTACAGCAGTATAAGCAAAGCAGTTAATGACCTTTAGGGGGTGAAAATCGATGAATGTGAAAAATTTTATGGAGCTTAGAATACCCAGTAAATCCCAGAATGAAGCCTTTGCAAGGGTAGCCACCGCCGCCTTTGCCTCGCAGCTGGACCCCACCATCGAGGAATTGGCCGATATTAAGACAGCGGTTTCAGAAGCGGTTACAAATTCCATAATTCACGGGTACGAAGACTGTGAAGGCATTATAATCATAAAATGCCGCATGGACGAACACGGGGTGGAAATCGAGGTGAGGGATGAGGGAAAAGGTATCGAGGACGTGGAGCAGGCCAGGCAGCCCCTTTACACCTCCAAACCGGAGTTGGAGAGGTCGGGGATGGGTTTTACAGTGATGGAGACATTCATGGACGAGGTGGAGGTGCATTCCGAAAAAGGCAAAGGAACGGTTGTGATTATGAGAAAAAAATTTGCTTCACTGGCAAAGGGACAAGGGGTTAGTGGCAATGAGGGATAATTCCGAGGTCTTAAGCCACGCGGAAACGCTGCAGCTTATTAGAAAAGCCCAGCAGGGGGACAAGGAAGCCCAGTCCCTGCTTTTAAAAAACAATACCGGCCTTGTAAAGAGCATAGTCAAACGTTTTCTGAACAGGGGCTATGAATACGAAGACCTGTTCCAGCTAGGCAGTATCGGCCTGCTTAAGGCCATTAAAAATTTCAATCCTGATTATAATGTTAGGTTTTCCACCTATGCCGTTCCGATGATAGCCGGTGAGATCAAGAGATTCTTAAGGGATGATGGTATTGTTAAAGTGAGCCGGTCACTCAAGGAACTAAGCGGAAGGATACGTCAAACCAAGGAAAGGCTTATAAGGGATAACGGAAGGGAGCCCACCTTGAATGAGATTTCCGAGGAACTGGGGGTTTCAAATGAAGACATAGTACTGGCGATGGATGCTGCCGCGGCGCCGGAATACCTTTACGATACAATACACCAGGATGACGGTTCCCCGATATTTCTTATCGACAAGGTGGCTGTGGAGGAAGATAAAAGCGGCGATATGCTGGACAGGATTATACTGAAGGAAATGCTCCACAAGCTAAAGCCCAGGGAAAGGCAGATAATAATCATGCGGTATTTCCAGGACAGGACCCAGACGCAGATAGCTCAAAAGCTGGGCATATCCCAGGTCCAGGTATCCCGTATAGAAAAAAGGGTTCTGGATAAAATGAGGCAGTCCATGACCAAATAAAAAGAGGGACTAATAAAGGGCCCTTTTTTATTTTTGTGTTTTCACCCAAGTCCGGGCCATGGTCTTTTTGAATTAAAAGGAGAAAACGGACAATACTAAAACCATGAACGGAGGGGTTGGAATGAAATTTAAGAAGGGAACTGTCCTGGGGTTCATACTGCTTGTACTGGCCGTTCTTGTGGTCTGTTCCTGTATCATGGCCTTTGGCGAACGGCGAAGGGAGCCTGAAAAGGCAAAGCTTGTTATGACAGGCTGTGAAACAACCGGTGTGGGTTTGGTATACAGGAGCTAAGAAATGAAAAAAGATACACTGCAGTACAGCCCGCCGGTGGATATGGGACAGCCAAAACTAAGGCCCAGGCATTTGACGGATTTTGAAACATTAAATGACATCATCCACAGGATACAGAACAAAAGCAAAGGGAAACAGGGAAATGGATAAGTCCAAAAAACGGCGCAAAGTGGTCATAATTACAGACGGGGACAATGTTGCCAGGCAGGCTGCCGAGACAGCCGCCGCCCAGGTCGGGGGAAGGTGCATCTCCCGGTCGGCGGGGAATCCAACGCCCCTTAGTGGTGATGAAATCATCGATATGATAAAACAATCCCCTGCCGATCCGGTGGTGGTGATGGTGGATGACAGGGGAAAGCCCGGGCTTGGGGAAGGCGAAAAGGTGATAAAATGCCTTGCAGAGTCTAAGGACATAGAAATATTGGGTGTCATTGCGGTGGCTTCAAACACACAGGACGTTGAAGGGGTTAAGGTGGACTGCTCGGTGGACAGCAGCCTCAATATAATAAGCGGGTCGGTGGACAAGCTGGGAAACCCGTCGGGGAACGGCGTGGTTTACGGGGATACCCTGGAAATTTTAAATACTATTAAAGTTCCCGTTATTGTCGGGGTGGGTGACCCGGGCAAAATGAACGGCCGGGACGACTGTGTCCTGGGCGCCCCGGTGCTTACCAAGGCCCTTCGCGTAATAATGGGACAGGAATAAAAAAATGACGGGCCCTTGGGACGTAATATGAAGACAAACGAAAAGAAAGGTGCGGATTGTCCGCACCTATTGACCTTAGTCCTGATTTTGCAGTTCATCTGTTATCTGGTCGAAGATTGTCTCCTCTCCAGGTTCTTCGTCACCGGGCTCTTCGCCGGGCGGCCATCCCCCGTTTTGCCCGTTCTGCCCCCAGGGTATTCCGAAGGGATTATGAGCCGGGCAGTATTCTGTAGGCACATCGTAGATGGCATCCCTGGGTACGAGGTTTACTTTCGGGTCTATCCCGCCTATGCTTTCCAGGAACTGTTCGCTGTCAAAGGGTACCGGTCTTTGTACGAACACCCTTGATTCCACCAGCGTGGGCGGGCAGAAGGGCGTTGCCAGCTTATTGGTGGTCACATCAACGTCCCTTACCACGTGTACGTCATCATATTCTGTAGGTTCGGTACCTTGTATAAACAGCTCATTTCTTACGGTATTACGCGGGTCCATGTAGGAAAGGTCGGTGGGCAGCTTGCCGGACTTTGTATCCACCGCCCTAGTTACAATGTTTGCAGGCCTTTCAAAGTCAATAACCGGTAGGTCCTTGTGGATTTCTTCCATGACCTTTCTCCACAGCCTGGTGGGATATGAGCTTCCGCCAAAGCCCATGTTTGAAGGTTCGTCGTTCCCCATCCAGAGGGATGCCACGTAATAGGGCGTATAGCCAACAAACCATGCATCCACCGAATCGGTGGTGGTACCCGTTTTGCCGGCCACCGGCATGTTGAAATTGGCGCTGGTGCCGGTACCTCCCTTAACGACCGACCTCAGCATATCAGTTACAATATAGGCTACGTCCTCGCCGACTACCCTTGTTTTTACAGGCTCCTTTTCAAGAAGTACGTTTCCGTTGGCGTCGGTTACCCTGACATAGGTTATGGGTTTTATCCGGACCCCCTTGTTGGCAAGGGTGCCGTAGGCGGTAGCCATGTCAATGGGTGATACGCCCTTTGTCAGTCCGCCCAAGGCAAGGGAAGCAAGGTTCCGGTCCATCACCGGGCCGCTTTTCACAAGGCTTGTAATCCCCATCTTTTCGGCATAATCAAAGGCTATGTCTATGCCCAGGTCGTTAAGAAGCTTCACCGTTACCACGTTCATGGACCACTGGAGGCCTTCCCTGAGGGTGCTTAAACCCCAATAGGTGGGGCGTCCTCCTTCGGTGTACCAGTTCTTGGGTATCCATAGTTTCCCGTCGCCGCCGATAAAGGCCACCGGCACGTCATCTATGACGGTTGCCGCCGTGTAACCGTTGTCTATGGCGGCGGTGTAAACCGAAAGGGGTTTTATCGAAGACCCGGGCTGGCGGTAGGACTGGGTTGCGCGGTTAAGCAGCATGGACCCCTCTTGGCCCCTTCCGCCCACCATGGCTTTCACCTGCCCGGTTTTGTAATCAATTATTACCATTGCCGCCTGGGGCTGCGGTACTCCCTTTTCATCCTCCTTTGTTTCCGGGAAGTTTGCGGGGTCCTTGAAGGCATTCTCCACTATTTCCTGCATTTTTAAATCGATGGTGGAGTATATCTGCAGTCCGCCGTTGAACAAAAGATTGTTTGCCTCGTCCTTGGTGTAGTTATACTTTTCCATCAGGTCTTCCCTGACGTCAATCTTAACCTGGTCGACAAAGTACGAGGATATTGCGATTTCCTCCTCCTCAACCTCTCCCCTCACATATTCCAGTTCCTCCCGTACTGCACTGTCGTACTCCTGCTGGCTTATATAGCCCTGGTTAAGCATGCTTCTAAGGACCAGTTCCTGGCGCTTTTTAGCATTCTCTGGATTAAGATAGGGTGAATAAAGCCGTGGGTTATTTGTAACTCCGGCTACCATCGCTCCCTCGGCCAAAGTCAGTTCGGAAGGATGTTTGCCGAAATAGGTCATGGAAGCCGCATGAATCCCGTAGGCACTGTGACCGAAGTATATGGTATTCAAATAGGCCTCCAGTATCTGGTCCTTTGTGAATACCCTCTCCAGTTTTATCGCAAGGTACTGTTCCTGTATCTTTCTTTTGAATTTTTGTTCCTGGGTAAGGACCACGTTCCTTACAAGCTGCTGCGTTATGGTGCTCGCACCCGCTACAATTCTTCGCTCCTTAAGGTTTTGAATGGTCACCCCTATTATTCTTTTGATGTCAATACCAAAGTGCGACCTGAACCTTTCATCCTCAATGGCAATAAAGGCATTCTGAACGTGCTTTGGAACGTCGTCAAGGTGAACAAGAGTCCGGTTCACCTCGGCGTGGATCCTGTCCACTATTTCGCCGGTGCCCTCTTCATATACTATGGATGACTGTCTTAACTGAAGAATGTCCTCTGTACCAATTTCAGGGGCGTCCTTGATATAGGCCGCCACTATCCCGGCAGCCGCGCCCGCCCCTATGAAGGCGATCAAGAGAAATACTATTATAATCAGCCTTAGAACGCTCAGCCTTTTCTTTTTCTTTTCTCCTTTTTTATCTGTCATTATAATACCTCCTCCGAGGGACCCTGCGTGTAGTTTATTACATTATTCTGATTATAACACAAATGCTTTAAAAAAATAAATAATTGTGACGGGATGTCGATGGGAGGCCGGTGACAAAAGCCTCCAGCCGTTTTGTGCGCATTATATTTTCTGTGTGACTATTGGCGATACGTCAACATAATATATATGGAAGGAGGTTTTTTTATGGGTAAGCCCAGGTTTAGAGCAAGGTTCGGCAAAAGGTCGGCCCTTAGGAAAAAAATAAAGGGCTCTGTAATTATAATAGTAATAGTATTAATTGTTTTATTCTTAAGCTGGATGGTAAATTATAATATAAAGCCGCTGCTGCTTGCCATATCCGAAATGAGGGCAAAAACCATCGCAACGCAGGTTATTAACGAAGCCATTATGTCCGAGCTTACATATAAGGTCAAATATGAAGACCTGTTTGTGGTTAAAACCGACAAAGAAAACAGGATTACCATGCTGCAGGCAAACACCATGTCCATGAATAGGATAGCCGCAGAAACCGCATTAAGAATACAGGAAAGCCTAAGACAGATGGGCACCAAGAAAGTAGGCATTCCACTGGGCAGCGTGCTGGGAAGCGAAATATTTGCCAACTTAGGGCCCAGGTTTAATATCGACATTCTGCCCATGGGAACAGTTGTTGTGGATTTTATCACCGACTTTGAAGAGGCGGGAATTAACCAGACCAGGCATAAAATCTACCTTGCGGTTAATGCCCAGGTAAGGGTGGTGCTTCCGCTGGCCAGCGATGTGGTTGATGTGGCGACACGAATACCGGTTGCGGAAACCATTATAGTAGGAGACATTCCACAAAGCTACATCTTTGTCCCGGAAGACGAGTTCCTAAACGTTGTGCCGGACATAATCAACTAATCAATAGGAAACTGCAGAAGAACTGCAATACTTAAGAAAAATAATAGAAAATGATGAGGGATGGTAATTTTTAAGTGTTGAATTACATACAATAATCATGTAATATAAACATTGCTGTCAAACAAAAGGCAACTGGAAACGCAGGAATAAAGAGTATGTTGACAGCCCG
>JAAYEV010000102.1 GCA_012728565.1 Clostridiales bacterium | reverse complement strand
GCACCTTGGCGGTATCCTCGACGGATTCCTTTTTGCCAAGCTGTATATCCCCCCTTCCCAGGTATTCGGCATGGGCCCCCTGGTCACTGCATGCCACCACGAAGGCACACCGGGTCCTGGTGGAGGGTTTTTCGAATATTAAGGCAATGTTCTTGCCCTTAAGGTTCTTTTTCTCGCTTCCTATGTATTTTGCTTTTTTAAGCTCCGCGGACAAGTCCAGCAGGTATTCTATCTCCTGCGGAGTATAGTCCTTTAAGGTTAAAAAACTTCTCCCCTTAAGATTAAATGGCATTATACCTCCTCCTTAATTCAAAACTTCCTTGTCTAAAAACACGGTCGGCAGTTCGCAAGCGTCAAAAAACCATCCCGCTGATTGTCCTCTGATTTTGGGACAAAGAACCGTCCCTTGTCCCTTCCCGGAAAAACCGTTCCCCTGTGTTATTCCCTTAGGATGGGCATGCTCATGCATCTTGGGCCGCCGCGCCCCCTTACCAGTTCCTGCCCGTCAATCTCCACCACCTCAATGCCGTTCTTACGCAGCACTTCGTTGGAAGCCTCGTTGCGGTTGTAGGTAACCACAACCCCGGGAGCTATGGCCAGTGTATTGGTGCTGTCGTTCCACTGCTCCCTGGCCGCCGTAATCTCGTCTCCCCCTCCGCTCTTTATAAGCTTGACCGCAGGAAGCCCAAGGGATTTTTTGAGGGCCTGGGTAAGGCATTCCTCGGCCTCAACATGCAGGCTGTAAGGTTTACTGTTCCTCGTCACCTTGAACACTTTCACGCGGTCCTCCACGCCTGGATATATGGTGAACTTGTCATGGTCCACCATGGTAAACACCGTGTCAAGGTGCATAAACGCCCTTATGTGGGGTATTAGCACCACCAGGATATGGTCAAGGTCCGGAAGCCCCTCAAAAAGGTTCCTGCACAGCAGTTCTATGCCCTGGGCGGAGGTCCTTTCGCTGCATCCAATGGCGAGGACTTCCCTGCTCAGTACAAGGATATCCCCTCCCTCCAGGCTGTATTTATTGTTATAATTATACCAGAGGGGAGTGGGTGCGGCATTAAAAATCGGGTGATACTTGTAAAAATATTTCATGAAAAGGCTTTCCCGCTTCCTGGCCTCCACCTTCATCGCGTTTATGGACAGGCCGTTGCCTATAACCGTTGCCGGGTCGCGGGTGAAATACAAGTTTGGCAGTGGGTTGATATAGAATGGGTAATCCTCGTTAATATAGTCCACCAGGCTCAGGTGCTTTTCAATATCGGCCACGTCGGATTTTTGAAGCCCGGTTATCAGTTTGTCCACCAGCTGCTGGGTGGGAAGTTCCATCAGGTAATGGGTTATGGCCTCCCTGCGGTCGGGGTTTTCAATACCGCTTAAGTCCAGCGTTTCCTTTATCATACGGGACTTTACCCCGTCCATCTCCAGTACGTCCTCCAGCATGTCCCTTATATAGTATACTTCTGCGCCCCTGGACCTCAGCGTTTCGGCAAAACCGTCATGTTCTTCGGTCATCTTTTTCAGCCAGGGTATATCGTCAAACAGCATCTCCTCAAGGTACTCCGGGGTGAGCCTCTCAAGCTCTCCGCCTGGTCGGTGCAGTATAACGGCTTTCAGTTTTCCTATTTCGGAATTAATCGAAATACCGTTTGTGAAAGGCACAAACAATCACCCTTTCTTTTTGGATATACAGTCACTGATAGTGTTTTCTGTTACTGTCGACAATATTAGTATATTATCTTTAATTTTCTAAAACAAGGAGGGTGGAATTCCATGGAATTTTAAATTTTACATTTATTGTTATTTGCGTGAATATTAATACAGGCAAGGCCTGCAGTGCCCTGCGCCGCATTTTCCAGCCGCGGCTGCCCCATTATAGCGCTGGTACTTAATTACAACATATGCATTCTTTCCTTTTAAAGATAGACCGTGCCAAGGGCTGTTATAAATTATTCCCTGTTGGTGTATAAAAAATTTTCTTGTCAAAAAATAATAAAAGCGGCTTGGCTGCCGCTATTTGACCTGTCAGCTGCACTTTATTTTCCTGTTTTCTCCGCACACCGTAAGCTCCACCGTTTCGGTAAGTATATCCGAGTAACTGTAGGATACCCTTCTTGTGAAGGCCTGGTCGGTATCGAACTTTATTACAAATATACTGGGATAGGTGGACTCGAGGATGCCTTCCTTTACGAAGGTTTTCTTCCTGCCCTTATTGGCCTTAAGCATTACCTTCTTCCCGATACACTTCTCAATGTCCCTTTTTATCCTGTCCAGCGAATCGTTCCTTCGCACCCGGTATCACTCCTTCTCGTCCTGCCTTCGCTGTATACATTTTATCATATATTGGAGCATAATGCAAATTTATAAATTTATATTGTACCAGTATATACTCGACCCTGTCAAACTATATATTTTGTAAAAATCGGGGTTTCGCGCCACTAGACCGGCTTTCTGGCGCTGTTTAATTCCCCGGCCCTATAATAGAGCATAATACCGTTAAAAACAGCCCTGGCCACCTTGTTCCTAAAATGTTCCGATTTAAGCCTTTCTTCCTCGGCAGGATTGGTTATATAAAACAGTTCAAGCTGCAGCGAGTTTACCTTTGCCTCCCTCAGGATATAAAAGTTGGCCGGTTTCACCCCTTTGTTCACGGCACCGGCCTCCTCGACCAGCCGGTCCATTATGCACTCTCCCAGGCTCCGGGCTTCGGTGTCGCCGGTATAGTAGTAGATTTCGGTACCCGAAACCCCCGGGTTATAAAAACCGTTCTGGTGTATGCTGATAAGGAAGTGGGGTCTTAGTCGCCCCGCCATCTCCACCCTTTCCGAAAGCAGCACCCCGGTGTCTTTACGCCGGGTCATGTGTACTTCCGCGCCGGCTTTTTTAAGCATTGTCTCCAACTTCAGCGCAATATCCAGGTTCACATCCTTTTCCTTAAGTCCCCCGGGACCCGTGTTGTCACCGTCTTCGCCCCCGTGCCCGGGGTCCAGTACAAACACCTTTCCGGCAAGCGGTGTATCCCCGCCGCCTCCCTTTACGGTGGCTATATCCACCCCGGTAAAATAATAATTGATAATGTCCCTGTAACTTTTGCCCTCCGCAGCCATGGCGGCTGCGCCGTACTGGCACATCCCCAGGCCGTGGCCGCTGCCGCCGCTTATAAACCTTAGGGTAACCGGTTTCCACCCGAACCGGGTGGATGTTAGGCCCAAAAGGTCCCTCACATCCGAGCCCTTAAAATACTTGCCGCCAATCCTTAGGCTTCTTATCCTTCCTTCTCCGTCCCGGT
Organism: Clostridiales bacterium; assembly: GCA_012728565.1. GTDB lineage: Bacteria > Bacillota > Clostridia > Ch29 > Ch29 > JAAYEV01. The sequence goes on along the minus strand of JAAYEV010000102.1, from coordinate 20,435 downwards.
CTATTTCCTCAATTAACCCTTCGATGGGAGAACCCTTAACCGAGTTGAACCCGTCCGCCCTTATGCCAAGCCTCTGCTCTATCTCTTCAATGGTAAGGTCCCTCTGCTGCTCCCATGCCGGCGAGTCCTTGCAGTAGCTGCACAGCACCTTCCTTAGATATACCACCCTGTTGCCGGTAATGTTTTCGGAGTTTTCGGTTGCCCCTCCGCAGCATAGGTGGAAATGGGCCCTTATGGGTCTTCTGTTTACCACGATTATTTCTCCCCGGGTGTTTTCCACCGCCTCTTTTATTGTTGCCCATTTTTGGCTGTTTTTATCCATGCTTTCCACCGCTTCCCCCGCCGAGGGCAGCCACTCCATGCAGTGCCCGCCGTCGCATAGGTCTGCACCCGGGTGCAGGCTGCAGCCCCTTCCGTCATAAACCGGAAGCTGCCGGGCAATATTTGTCCTAACAAGGACAGCCTGGGCTTTCAGCGCCTCGCCGTCCAGCCCTTCGGGTATACTGGAGGGCAGCATTTCCGCCACCAGGGTCTCAAGGGGTGTTACTTCAATCCTTTTTTCATGCCCCCTGTACACCCTTAGGTCAATATCGCTGTACTTTTTCAACCCCCTTACCTCCTCCGCGCCTTGGTCCGGCCTGTCCCGGGCAAACCTTCCCTGTATTTGCCCCTTGTCTGCAGTCCCCCTATCCCCTCGATACCGGTTATGGTCTTGGATATGAGGTCCTCCACCGATACCACGCTGTCGACGCTGGAGCAGGCAATTTTTTGGCATACGAATACAGGGTCAAGGGCGTGTATAAGAACCCTCTTGGGAGAACTGGCATAGTTGGCCCCGGCCTCCAACAGGGCCTCGAAATGGGACTGGCACGCCCCCGCAAAAATCACAAGGTCGTCGTAGGAGGATTCGAACTTCCTTGCTTCCTTCACGGCGGCGACATAGTACTTTGAATTCCTGTAGCTTTCTATATCGTTTATGTCCCTGTTCTTTTCAATCGCATCGTGGCCGGTAAGCACCAATATGTCCGGAAGATATTCCCTGAGCATTTGGCCCACCTCCTGGGGCTGCTCGCTCTCCGGTACGTGCTTGCCCTCCACGTTAAGGCCCATTTCCCTGTAGGCCTCCATGCACATATCAAGGTAGTCCTGGTCCCCGTCCAGGTGCAGAATCCGTCCCGACCTGCCAAAAGTTTTTGGGCCTCTATATAAAAAAGCGTTCCTTATGCCTCTGGAATGTTCCCCCGCCTTTCCTTGGCGGACAATACCGTCCATGCGCTTTCTCACGGCACGGCGGTTGGAAATCTCGAACTTGCGAAGGTCACTGCCGGTCTGAAGTTCCAGGTCCTCGCCGGGGGCATCCACCAAGATTCGCATGTTTACCCCCTTCAATATATAAACCGTTTCCTTGCCGGATTGGTTGATAATATCCGTAACCTTGAAAAGGATATCGCATTTATAGGACTTTCGTGCAACCAGGTCTCCAATCTTTATTTCGCTCACATCCATACCTCCCGGCATATTATTTAATAGATTGATTAGTATATATTATGAAGGGCGGTTATGGTGTGTGCCCTTTGACCGACCGATACCGGGCGCCGTATAAAAAATAATGGCAATATGTCAGAAGGTTATATATAATAAAGTAGTAAGCCAATATTTCGTTAGGTGAGGCTCCTGTACAGATAGACGCTGCTGCCCGGAAATGTCGAGAGACGCCAACGGGTCAACAGGTTTTACCGGAGTAAGGTTTAACCTAATGCAGCTGGATTTGTTCCAAAGCTGTACAGTGTCAAAACTCAACGAGGGGAAGCCCATTTATAAGCTTCTTCCCGTTTGAAGAAGTTTATTTTTTCCCTTGATGTGGGCGGGACACCGAACGGCTTTTGAAGCTTTCACCGGGAAGGGAGGTATATGGTATGCAGCATTTAAGAGAGCTGTACAGGCAAAAGAATTTCCAGCAGCTTATAGAAGAACTTAACGGGCTGCACGAGGCGGACCTGGCAGAGTACTTCAAGGAACTGGACGGCGACGAGAGGATTATACTGTTCCGGTTCCTGAAGAAGGACCTGGCGGCAAGGGTGTTCTCGTACATGGAAAAGGAAGAGCAGATGGGTCTTATAAATGCAATAACAGACCACAGCCTGCGGGACCTGCTGGCCGGCTTGGCCTTTGACGACAAGATAGACCTGCTGGAGGAAATGCCTGCCAACGTGGCAAAAAAGATACTGCAGAACGTGTCCGGAGACGAGCGCAAAATAATAAACCAGTTTTTGAAATTCCCGGAAAACTCCGCCGGGTCCATTATGACCATAGAATACGTGGACCTGAAGGAGCATTATACCGTGGGCTATGCCCTGGACCACATAAGAAAAACCGGCGTAAACAAGGAGACCATATACACCTGCTACGTAATTGACGGCAACAGGCGTCTAAGGGGCACCGTATCACTCAAGGACATAATAATGGCGGACCCCGATATAACGGTGGGAGAACTGATGGAGGAAAAAACCATTTCGGTGCAGACCACCGACGACCAGGAAGAGGTGGCCGCCCTTTTCAAAAAATACGACCTGCTGTCGGTACCGGTTTTGGACCATGAGAACAGGCTAATAGGCATAATAACCATAGATGACATAATAGACGTAATAGAAGAGGAGGGTACCGAAGACTTTTACAGGATGGCCGCCATGGAAGCCACCGAGGATGATTACCTTTCAACCGGGGTGTTCACGCTGGCCAAAAAAAGGATTTTGTGGCTGATGGTGCTTATGGTTTCCGCCACCATAACCGGCAACATCATTGGCCACTTCCAGGCGGTGCTGCATTCGGCGCTGAGCCTTACCGTTTTTATTCCCATGCTTATGGGTACCGGGGGCAACGCAGGGGCCCAGTCTTCCACGCTTATTATAAGGGGTATGGCGGTGGGAGAATTAAAGCGCAGGGATGCCCTGAGGGTGCTGTTCAAGGAACTGAGGGTGTCGCTGGTGGTGGGTGCCGCCCTGGGTATTGTCAATTATGCGAGGATAATACTGTTTGCAGGGGAGAGCACAACGGTAGCGCTGACCGTATCCATCACGGTTTTCCTTACTATAGTTCTCGCGAAGCTTACCGGCTCGATACTGCCCATAGTCGCAAAATCGATAGGCCTTGACCCGGCGCTTATCGCGGCGCCTTTGCTCACCACCATCATAGACGCCCTGGCCCTTTTGGTGTATTTCAATATCGCCCTTATGGTACTGGGCCCGTCGCTTACGGCCGGATGAGCCGAACCCTTGGGACAGAATGCTCCGTTTAACAGGCGGAGCATTTTTTTGCCGTCTTTATATATTTGATGTCGTAAAAACTCGTTTAAAGGAATTTTCAGGTTTTTATAGAAGTAAACAAGGAAGAGAGGTAATAAAAGTCATGGAGGTGTACCGATGTTGAAAACCGGTGTTACGGCTGTTTTGAACTTGGCTGCTCTCTCACCGGACGACTTCTGGATACTTGCTGTGGTAATTGTTGTTTTGGCTGTGGTTTTCTATGTACTGCTTGTTCGTCCACGGGATAAGGCTATTAAAAGAATAAGAGACAGCCTTGAACTTATCGAAAAGGGTGACATGCTTAGGAAACTGCCGGAGGACCTTGGGGGGGACTACAAGAGAGTTGCGGCTTCAATGAACCGGGTCCTGTTCGACAGTAAAAGATTTATGGGAGACATACTAACCTCCTCCGAAAAGACAAAGAACTATGTCGAAAGCCTGCTGGTGAACGTAAACGACACCAACCGCTCGGCGGAGGAAATAGCCATCAGTGTGTCGGAAATTGCAAGGGGCATTGAAGCCATATCAACTGCGGCATCCCAGACCATGGACAGCATCCGGGAGATGGCCGGGTCCACCGAAGGGATTGAGGAATTTGCCGGTAAGACCCTGGAAGAATCAATGAAAATGCAGCAGACGATAAATGACAGCATCCAAAGGCTGTCCGACCTGGTGGACAGGATTCGCGCCAACGCCGACATCAACGCCAACCTGGCCCGGGAAGTAGCGCTGCTGGAGGAGTATGCAAAACAGATATCCGGAATTACAATGGAGGTAACGGATATAAGCGACCAAACAAACCTTTTGGCGCTCAATGCAGCCATAGAAGCGGCCAGGGCCGGGGAACAGGGCCGGGGCTTCGCAGTGGTGGCGGATGAAGTGAGAAAGCTTGCAGAACAGTCAACCGCCTCCGCGGCTAGGATAGACAAGCTGGTGGGCACCATTTCAAAACAGGTGGCCCTTGTTTCGGAAACCATGAAAGACCAGGCCGCCAAGGCCAAGGAAGATGTCGGCCTGGCGGATATGTCAAGGGAAGACTTCAGCAGGGTGAACGAGGTGACAAACGCCACCGTACTTTCCTTCCGGGAGGTCCAAAACCTGACGCAGCAGTTGAAACAAAGGGCGGAAGAAGTGGGATCGCTGATGGAAGACATCGTGGCATCGGTACAGCAGTCATCGGCGGGAGCCCAGCAGGCGGCCGCCGGGGCCCAGCAGCAGTCCGCCGCAATGGCGCAGGTGCTTGAACTCATTACCCACCTCGATGACATGGCAAAGAAACTGGACGACAGCTTTAAGGAATACAAAAAGGGATTGCGGCTTACGGATGACCAAAAACAGCGGGTGGAGGAAGCAAAGGCCGTCGTATCACGGCTTATAAAGGCCGCCGCCTTTGAAAACATGGATATAAGAGGTATAGAGGCCCTGCTGAAACAGTGCAAGGCGGACAGCGAGAATATAGAACTGCTGGCATTTGTGACCACGGATGGCAGCCTCCAGGCAACAACGCTGGATTCAATAAGGGGTGACAACATATCCCACAGGAATTATTTCCGGGAGGCCATAAAGGGAATAACCTATATTACCGAGCCCTACATATCCTCCGCTACCAACGACTTTTGCATAACGGCGGCAATACCGGTGAAAAATTCCTCCGGCACCATTACCGGTATACTGGTAACCGACGTGAATATTTCAAAATAGGCAAGACAAGGGAGGCTATCCTCCCAACTCGGCCGGGTTTGCCAGGACCCCGGTTTTGGCGTCCACGTAGGCAAGCCAGTACCCGCTGTCCCCGGGGGTACGGCCTTCCCCCTTAAGGGGACGCCACCCGAGAAAACCGTAAGCCTCCATCTGCATTTGGGCCTGGGTATGGTAAATGCCTGGAATGCCGTAGATATAATACCCGATACCGCCGTTTCGACGGTACTTGACCCCGAAAAGGTAATTGTAGCTGTTAATGCGCCACCAGCGGCAGTCCCGTTCAGGCTGCTCAAAGGGCTGCACGCGGGGATAAAGACTGAGGGCTTCCTCTATAATTCTTTCAAGACCGGAATGCTTCGCCGCTTCCGGTCCTATTTGTTGTAAGCCAGGGCTCGTCTCACTCTCCCCAAGGACTTCCGCTGCCTGCCGGGATTCAAGGGTGCCCGGCTTTGCAGTCATATCCTCATGCTTAAGCTTATGTACCACCTCCGCCGTTTCCGGGTGCCCGGCCGGCCGCTCCGCAGCCTTGGCATCCGCTGCTGCCGGCGCGTCTTTTTCGGGCGTTTTATCCGGTTCCCGGTTCTCACGGGTTGTTCCGTCGGCATCCCCTGCCAGGCTTTTGCGTAATAGTTCCTTCCAGTCCCTCTTAGGTTTACCTATATGCCCCGACAGCGGCAAAACAATCCCCAGTGACCGATCACCCGGCCTTAAGGCCATAACCCCGAATACATCAAAACGGTCTATGTCATACCCGGTTCCGCCCACGTTGTCGGGGTCAAACCGCCAGGCGCTTTCTCCCCTTCCCCTTCCGTCAACCGGTATTGTCCCGGTAACTACAAAGACCGGCCCCTCGCTTGCTCCTATAAATCCCTTGTATACCATGCCTTCGTCCTTTATGTCCCTTAGGTTTTGAACAAGCGAAGTAAGAAGCCCCATACCGCCCTTTATCTCCAGCTTCAGAAAACCCGCGGGCTTTTTGCCCGGTTCACTGCCGAAACCGGCATCCTCCTGGTACAGCATCAGAAGCTGCCGGCGATAGTTCCTCGCAGCCGCCACTTGTTAAGACCCCCTCCACGAAAAATAAGGCTCTGTTACCATTATATTCGCGGGGGAGGTAATTAGTTACCGCATTTCCCGGTATATGTAGTCCGCCAGTCGGCAGAATTCGTCAATGGAGAGGGTCTCGCCCCTCCTTTTGGGGTCTATGCCGGAAGCCTCCAGCGCCTTTCCAAGCCGCTGCCTGTCAAGGGTCACAAAAGCGCTCCCCAGGGCGTTGAGCAGCGTTTTGCGCCTCTGGCCGAAGGCGGCCTTAACAAGCTTGAACAGCAGCGCCTCGTCCTTTACCGAATACCGCAGCCCGGGCTGCACATCCAGCCTTACTATCGCGGAATCCACCTTTGGCGGCGGCATAAACACCGTCGGGGGGACCTCGGCCACCATGCGGGGCTCCGAGCGGTACTGTACGGCTATGCTTAGGGCCCCGTAGTCCTTGCTGCCCGGCTGTGCGCTCATCCGGCGGGCCACTTCCTTCTGGACCATTATTACAATACTCTGCAGCGGCAAACGCTGCTCCAGCAGTTTCATTACTATCGGGGACGTCACGTAATAGGGCAGGTTTGCAACCACCTTAACCCTTCCGGTAAAATGGCTGTCCCATAGGGCCGCAAGGTCCAGGTCCAGTATATCGCCGTTTATCAGCTCGACGTTGCCGAAGGGTTTCACGGTGCACTCCAGCACCGGCACAAGCCGCCTATCAAGCTCCACCGCCACCACCTTGCCGGCCCTTGAAGCCAGTTCGCGGGTAAGGGTGCCTACGCCGGGGCCGATTTCCAGTACCTGGTCGTCCTTGCCTATCTCCGCCGCCGACACCATTTTTTGCAGTATATTCTTGTCCACAAGGAAATTCTGCCCAAGGCCCTTGCTGGGCTTTATACCGAACCTTTTCATGATTTCCCTTGTCTCGTTATAGGTAAATCCGCCCGTCATATCCTCTTCCCGCCCTTTCAAATAAAATAAATATCCAAATCCCCTCTGCCCCCGCCCGGGAGTTTGATTAATTCTCCCGATTGGGCTGCCGGCCCTTTGCACCCCGCCAAGCAGCCGGTAACTGGGCTTAATAAAAAAAAGGGACAAAGAACCGTCCCCTGTCCCTTTTTGGCTATTCCAGGATATAGACCAGCACGTTCCGCCTGCCGTATTTTTTCACTTCCTCGGGGGACTCGAAATACAGGTCTATCTTGTTCCCCTTTATGGCCCCGCCGGTATCCTCGGCACTGGCAAAGCCGTAATCGGGTCTTCCGTCCAGTGATTTGATGTACAGCTTGGTTCCCAGCGGTATAACCTTCGGGTCCACCGCCACCACCCCAGGCCTCACCCTTGTGCCGCTGCGGGTTATCCCGTACTGCGGATGCCCGGGGTTTTTGCCGGTGCTTTCAAAGGTGGCGTCATAGGCGGTGGAGGACATAACCATGGCCTTTTTGAACCGCACGGTACCCCTGGAAGTCTCGATGGAATCTATGGTGCCCCTGGATACAATCCTGTTAGAGGGCTCCTTTAAAAGCTCTTCCTTCACCTTTTCGCGGCCCACCTCTTCACCGTCATGATAGGTAACCCTTATTTCCCGGCTTAATTTGCCGCTCTCCCCCTTTTGCAGCACCTTCTCCATGCCCTTGTACATGGTGTCATCGTACTGCACCACCGTTTCAAAGGGGATTTCCTTCTCCTCGGTCAGAATTTCATGGGTTATCCTTACCACTTTTATGCTCATGCCGCTTTCTATGGGATTGTTTAGACCGGGCTCCACCAGGTCCTGGTCGCCCAATCGGACACCCGCCCCGCTTAAGGCATCGGCCACGGTATCGGCGGCCGTTCTAAAGGGTTTTTCCTCCCCGTCGGCTATTATAGAAACGGGGACCGCCCTTTTAATGGTTATCTCCAGTCGGTCCTTCAAGGGGGTTTCGGGTTCCGGGGCCACTATATCCCCGTCCTCCAGCACAATATCCCTTTTATCCAAAGCTTCCGCCACGGTGCTTTCAAAGCAAAAAACCCTTACCGTCTCTTCCCCGTCGACAATGGTAACCCGTTTGCCCATTAATCCCAGCAGGCCTGCCACAACCAGCAGCACGCCCAGCGAGACCAGGACAATATTATATTTCCTTGTCACGGTTTTTCCTCCATTCTTTGACAGCCTTTATTGTATTATTTACCTTTGTCAGCCTATGTATTCGTTTAAAAACCAAGGGTGCCATTACAATGGTAATTATACCAGAAACATGCCCCCATTTCCCTGGAATAATTATACAGGCATTCCCGGCTTAAGTCCACCGGAAAATTACATGAAAAACCCCGGCATGAAAAAATCCGGGGTTTTCATCCTACATGTCTTGTTTATTCATTGGCCGGTACCGAAGGCATGCCCAGTCCGGGTACATACCCCGCCGCCGGTCCGTAGTTCGCCATTGGGTCATCATAAGGCATATGTCCCATGTAATTGTGCATGCACTGATGGATGCAGCGCAGTATGGCGCAGCAGTCCATACCTTTTTTGGGCGGCATCCAGGGATCAAACCCTTCCCAGGGACAGGGTCCCGGGCCGGGGCCGTATCCGGGGCCAAAACCCATCCACTGGTCGTCCCACGGCATATCCCAGTATCCGGGTCCATTCATACCCCCGTTGTTCATTGCCGAATAAGGCCAGCCTGCCATATGGTTCCACATATTATCCAATTAACAGTTCCCCCCAATCACCTTTACTTCAGTACCATTATATGTTCAACTCGAAAGGTAGTGACGGGAATCGATACCAAAAAGCTTCCGGGTATTGTCAAGGACGCATTCCATTAACGCATCGGCGTCCATATCTTTAATCCTGGCAACCTCTTCGGCCACAAACTTTACATTACCGGGATAGTTTCTCCTTCCCCTTAGGGGTACCGGGGTAAGGTACGGGCAGTCGGTCTCGACAAGCAGCCTGTCAATGGGAACGTAAGCTGCCACCTCCCTTGCTTTTCTCGCATTTTCGAAGGTTACCGGCCCTGCAAAGGAAATGAAAAAGTTCATGTCCATGCACTCCCTGGCGGTCTCCTTGCTGCCCGAGAAGCAGTGCATAACGCCTCCCACCTCCCAAGCCCTTTCCTCCCTCAGTATGTTTAAAATATCCCCGTGGGCTTCCCTGTCGTGTACTATTATCGGCAGCTTCAGTTCCCTGGCAAGGGCTATCTGCTCCCTGAAGACCTGTTTTTGCTTGTCGCGGGGCGAAAAATCGTAATGGTAATCCAGCCCTATCTCTCCTATGGCCACCACCTTTTCCCTGCCCGCCAGCGGCCGCAAAATCTCCGCAGTGTTTTGGTCGGCGGTTTTGGCGTCGTGGGGATGTATCCCCACCGCAGCGAATATTATGGGATGCGCCGCCGCCAGCGACAGGGCCTTTATGCTGGAGGACAGGTTGGACCCGGGATTTATAATGCACACCAGGCCCTCCTCCTCGCACCTTTTTATAACTTCTTCCCGGTCGTCGTCAAACCTCCTGTCATCCAGGTGGGCGTGGGTGTCCACAAGCACTCTCCCCACCCCCTAGGTTATCTTCGAGCCGTTGGCGATTTTCTGAAGCAGCGTCACCACCGTCAGCTCCTCGTCACCCGGGGTGGAAGCGGCAAGAATCATACCCTGGGACTCTATACCCATCAGCTTGGCGGGTTTAAGGTTCGCTACTATTACCACCTGTTTGCCCACTAGGTCCTCGGGGCTGTAAAAGTCCGCGATACCGGACACCACCTGCCTTGTCTCTTCCCCCATGTCCAGCTTAAGCTTCAAAAGTTTCTTGGATTTTTCCACCTTTTCGCATTCCAACACCGTCGCAACCCTCAGGTCCACCTTTGCGAAATCGTCTATGGAAATGTAGTTTTGCTCCATTTTGCTATCCTCCTTGTCCTTGGATTTTTGCACCGGCTGCTGCGCGTCTTTTTCTATCCTTGGGAAAATCGCTTCTCCCTTCCTTACCTTTATGCCGGTGGGCAGCTTGCCGAACTGCTTAATATCCTCCCACGCGGTGCCCTGGCCGTGGTCCATCCCTAGCTGGGTCCATATTCGGGCCGGGGTATTGGGCATAAAGGGGCTTATCAGCACGGATATTATTCTTATGCAGTCCGCCAGGTTGTATAGGATGGTGGCCAGCCTGTCCTTCTTGTCCTCGTCCTTTGCCAGTATCCAAGGCATGGTCTGGTCGATGTACTTGTTGGCCCTCCCTATAAGTTTCCAGATTTCCACCAGGGCGCTGCTGAACTGCAGGTTATCCATGTGCTGTTCAACCAGGCCCGGCGTTGAAACCGCAAGGGCCTTAAGCTCGGCGTCTGGGCCCTCTTCACCGGCAGGCTTTGGAATTATGCCGCTGAAGTACTTGTCCACCATGGCCACCGTCCTGCTCACCAGGTTCCCCAGGTCGTTGGCAAGGTCGGCGTTTATCCTGCCAATCAGCGCCTCGTTGGAGAACACTCCGTCGGCGCCGAAGGGCATCTCCCGCATCAGGAAATACCGGATAGCATCCACGCCGTACCGGTCGGCCAGCACCACCGGGTCCACCACGTTGCCCTTGGACTTGGACATTTTCCCGCCCTCCAGGATCAGCCAACCGTGGCCGAATACCTTCTTGGGAAGGGGCTCGCCCAGGGCCATCAGCATTGCCGGCCATATTATGGTATGGAACCGGACTATCTCCTTGCCCACCAGGTGCACATCGGCGGGCCAGTATTTTTCGTACAGTGACGGGTCATCCGACGCGTACCCCAGCGCGGTAATATAGTTGGACAGCGCGTCCACCCATACGTATACCACATGGCCCTCGTCAAAGTCCACCGGTATGCCCCAGTCAAAGGAGGTACGGGAAACGCACAGGTCCTCCAGGCCGGGTTTTAGGAAATTGTTTATCATCTCGTTTTTTCGTGACTCCGGCTGGATGAAATCGCTTTCCTCGATATACTTTATAAGGCGGTCCTGGTAGGCGGAAAGGCGGAAAAAGTACGCCTCCTCGCGGGTTAGTTCCACTTCCCTGCCGCAGTCGGGGCACTTGCCGTCTTTAAGCTGGTGCTCGGTCCAGAAGGCCTCACAGGGTGTGCAGTACCAGCCCTCGTAATAGCTTTTGTATATGTCACCGCTGTCATAGAGCTTTTTGAAAATCTTCTGCACCGCTTTTACATGCCTCGGCTCGGTGGTCCTAATAAAGTCGTCGTTGGAAATGTCCATCAGCTTCCACAGTTTTAATATACCGTCCACGATTTTATCCACGTACTGCTGCGGGGACATCCCGCTGGCCTCGGCCACCCTCTGGATTTTCTGCCCGTGCTCGTCGGTGCCGGTAAGAAACATTACGTCGTACCCGGTAAGCCTCTTGAACCGGGCCATGGCGTCGGCGGCCACCGTTGTGTAGGTATGCCCTATATGCAGCTTGTCGCTGGGATAATAGATGGGGGTTGTGATGTAAAAGGTTTTTTTGTTCATTGCATCTCCTCCTTCCGGTAGTATGGGGATAAACCCCGTAATGCATTTCCCCTGCCCACGGACTTTCGGGCCGTAGGGCATAAGGTTTTCAAGTTGTCGGTTGGCGGACGGCACAGCCGCAGGGCCTTGGGCGGCGAAAAATTAAAAGCCCCTACCATTACGGTAGGGGCGGTCTATGGCCACGTTACCACCCTACTTCACTGCCATATCGGCAGCCTCTACCGGCAACCAGTGATTGCCTGCCCTTCTAACGGGGGCACCCGTTACCGCTTACTCGCCCTTTCAGCGGCAAGGCTCCGGGGCCATGTTCAGGACTTACCGCGGCACCGGTTTCCACCCTTCCCGGTTCTCTGCTGCCTTGGACGGGTCCCTACTCTTCCCTTCACTGCCTTTAAATCTTTGTATATCCTTTCCCTAGAATATACAGAAGTTTTCCCCTTTTGTCAAGACGGACCGAAAATTATGCTGCATATAACCACCGACGCTATTACCCCCGCCAGGTCGGCCACAAGGGCCGCCGGCAGTACATGGCGGGTGTCCTTTATGCCCACCGCCCCGAAGTACACCGTTATCGTGTAGAATATGGTCTCGGTGGAGCCCATCATGGTGGCGGCGACCCTGCCCGCAAAGGAGTCGGGCCCGTAAGTATTGAGTATTTCACTTAACACCCCCAGGGCGCCGCTGCCGGATAGGGGGCGAATGAGCACAAGGGGCGTCACTTCGGCGGGAATGCCCAGGAGCCTTGCCGGTACCTTAAGCAGCGCCAGCAAAATATCCATGGCCCCGGAGCTTCTGAACACTCCTATTGCCATTAGTATGGCAATTAAATAGGGAAGTATTCTCAAAGATGTCTTAATTCCTTCGGCGGCGCCTTCCACGAACACCTCGTATACCTTTACACCCTTTATGTACCCGTGGACCAGTATAAATGCAACCACCAGCGGAACGGCAAAGGCTGAAATTGTTTTAATCGCTGTTTCCATTCTTAAATCCCCTAGTACAGCCGCTCAAGGGTTTTAACCGCCAGTAAACCCGCCAGCGTTGATATGGTGGTGGCCAAAAGCGCCGTTCCCACTATTTCGGTGGGATTGCTTGAACCCGCCGCGGCCCTAAGGCCTATTACGGTGGCGGGAATAACCTGTACCGAGGAGGTGTTCAAAACGAGGAATGTACACATGGCATTGGTGGCCCTGGAAGGTCTGGGGTTAAGCTTTTGCAGCTCCTTCATCGCGTTTATGCCTATGGGGGTGGCCGCGTTTCCAAGGCCCAGCATGTTGGCGGCCAGGTTCATCACCACTGCTCCCATGGCGGGATGGTTTTTGGGCACCCCGGGAAAAATGGGTACCAGCACCGGCCTTATCACCCTGGACAGTGTTTCCACCAGCCCGGCCCTCTCCGCCACCCGCATCACCCCGGTCCACAGCGCCATTATTCCCATAAGGCCCAGGAAAAGCTCCACCGATGAGGATGCGCCGGCCATTATACCCGCCGATACATCCCCCATGCTGCCGCGGGCCGCCGCCACGGCAATACCGGATATAATCAAAAACAGCCACACCGAATTAATCATAGGAATTCTCCTCTCACCCGAAAATTGATGCGAAAAAACCGTACAATTAATTATATGTGGCTACCCCTGTAGGTATTAACCCGGCACCGCCAAACCGGGGCCGGGTAACTTTTCGGCCCGGCTGTGCTACAGTACGCCGGGTTCGGTAATATACAGCCGGCCGTTTTTCACCAGCCCGCTGCAGCCCAGGGGGATTGTAATATTGTATTTGTCATGGCCTATCATCACGTTTGAAATACATGGTTTTTGCTCCGCTTTTGCTATTTCGGCCAGCAGGTGGTCCACCCGGGCCTCGGGGTGTTTTTCGTCGGTGCATTTTTTCCACCGGCCGAACACAATGGCCGCCGCCTGCTCAAATTTTCCCGCCATCCGCAGGTGGGTCAGCATCCTGTCAATTTTATAGGGCGGCTCCCCGATCTCCTCCACGAAAAATATGCATCCCCTTGTATCTATCTCGTAGGGGGTGCCTATGGTGGAACATAAAAGGGAAAGATTGCCCCCCTTTATGGGCCCTTTCGCCCTGCCGGGGAAAAGCGTAACGGGAGGGTCCTCCCCTTCCGGGTTTTTAATCTCCCCGAGGGGGCTCGGGGCAAAACAGCGCCCTTTCCAGGCAGTCCAGGTTATACCGGGGAAAGTCTTCGGTCATTTCCGCCGCCATGGGGCCGTGGAATGTTACAAGCCCCGCATTTTTGGCCAGCGCAAGGTGAAGGGCGGTGATATCGCTGTAGCCGACAAATACCTTGGGGTTTTGCGCCGCCGCCCCGTAGTCTACAAGGTCCAGGATCCGGGTGCAGCCGAATCCTCCCCTTGCGCAAAAGATTCCCTTTACCGAGGGGTCGGCGAGCATCCGGTTTATATCCTCCGCCCTTTCCCGGTCGCTGCCGGCAAGATAGCCCAGCTCCGCCCTTACATGGTGCCCGGGCTTTACCTTAAGCCCCAGGGATTCCAGGGTTTTTATGCCGCTTGCCAATAGGTCCTCCCTTACCGGGCCCGCCGGGCACACAATACCTACGGTATCCCCTCTGTGAAGCCTTCCAGCCTTTAACAAACTACCACCCCCCCCGTCTTGGAAGCACGTGCTGCAAAATGCCGCCTAAATCGCACTAACAGCGCTGCATTTCTTTACCTGTCCTTCCGAGGGCAAAGCCCGAAGAACCCCTCTTATGAAAAGGCCCTGCGCCATCGCTTCGGGATGACTTTCGAAGGAGGCCAATAATCGGAAGAACCGTCCCTATGATTACCTAATCGGAAGAACCGTCCCTATGATTACCTATGATTACTAATCAAAAGAACCGTCCCTTTGATTGCTATGATTGCAGCAGCGGCAGTCGGGCCTTTTTTGTATATCAAACCTTTCAAAGGTGCCGTGCCATAGGTCGATATACAGCATTCCCTTCATCATGCTGCCGGTGTTACCGGTAAGATACTTTATGGCCTCGTTGGACTGTATTGCTCCCACCGTTGACGTCAACGTGCCCAATATGCCAGCCGTGCCGGTGCCGGGCAAGGCAATACCCGCAAGGTTTTCGGGGTATACGCATTCCAGGCAGGGGCCTTCGGGGTCGGTAAAACCCATCACCACCCCACTGGTGGCCAGTACCCCGCCGTGAATCCATGGAAGCCCCCGTTCCACGCAGGCCCTGTTTATCAAAAAGCGCGTGGCAAAATTGTCGGTGCCGTCCATCACAAGATGAACATCGGCAGTATACTTCTTGATGTTCTCCGCGGTAAGCTCCTCCGCCAACGTCTCAATCTCCACCGAGGAATTGATGCGCGTAAGCACTCTGCGGGCCGCCTCCACCTTGGGCAGGTTACCGGCAGCGTCCTCCTCGTCGTACAGGCACTGCCTTTGCAAATTGCTGAGCTCAACCCTGTCCTTGTCTATTATCCTTATAAAGCCCACCCCGGCTCTAACCAGTATATTTGCAATATTGGTCCCCAATCCTCCGCAGCCCACCAGCAGTACCCTGGCCTGGCCGAGGCGTTTCTGGCCCTCGGTCCCGATTTCCTTTACCAGCATCTGTCTTTCATATCTCTCCATAACGGCCCTCCTTTATGTAGAAATTGGCTGTCTTGGATTCCCGGTAATTTACTATTATTTTATTATATTCCCCCGCCGTCGTCCACATCAACTCCGCCCGCCGCCTTTTTCTCCCGGTTGGAATAGCCTGGTGGTATTTGTAAATATGACAAAAAAATATTAAATAATTACATTGACTTTAATTGGCATTTCTGGTATGCTTTTAATTGAAAATATTGTCGAAATATATCTGGATTATGAAAGGGGCGAAGACTTTGAAATCGACAGGCATTGTAAGGAAAGTGGACGAACTAGGCAGGGTGGTAATCCCTATAGAGCTGCGCAGGACTCTCAACATAGCGGAGAAGGATGCTCTGGAGATATATGTGGACGGGGAGCATATAATTCTCAAGAAATACGAGCCAGCCTGCATATTCTGCGGCAATGCAAGGGACGTAATAAACTACAAGGGGAAAAACATTTGCCCGGACTGTGCACAGGAACTCAAAAATTCCAGACTTTAAAAAATAGCCGCAAAACGGCTATTTTTTTACTATACTCTCGGCATAAACCTGTTTTTTGGGTATATTGCGTTCCCGGGCGGTCACGGCTATGGCCTCTTTTTTTGAGAGGCCTTTTTCCATGTTCCAGTTCAAGTGCTCGGCTATGGTCATGCCCTGCCACGGCGCCTGCACCTGTCCTGCCTCGCCGGAAGCGCCCTCCAGTAAAATCACGAATTCGCCTTTTATTTCCCTTTCACCGACCCACTCAATGAGCTGGTCCAGCGTGCCCCTAACATACTCCTCATACTTCTTGGTAAGTTCCCGGGCTATAACCCCCCTTCGGTTGCCCAGCACCCTCCTTAAGTCTTCCAGGAGACCGCCTAAACCGTGGGGCGGTGCGTAAAGTATTATTGTGCCCTGCTGATGCTCCAGGCCTTTAAGGACCTCCCGCCTTTTGCCGGCGCCCTTTGGCAAAAAACCCTGGAAGTAAAACCTGTCGGAGGGCAGCCCCGAAGCCACCAGGGCGGTCATTATCGCCGTAGGCCCCGGCAGGGATACCACCTTGCCACCGGCTTCAATGAAGTCCCTTATAAGCTCGTAGCCCGGGTCGGAAATACCGGGGGTGCCCGCATCGGTTACCAGCGCAATTTTTTTACCCTGGTCCAGCAGTTTTAACAGGTATTCCCCCTTCTTCCGCCGGTTGTGGGCATGGTAGCTGGTCATGGGGGTTTTTATCCGGTAATGGTTCAAAAGCTGCTGCGTTCTCCTGGTATCCTCCGCCGCAATAAGGTCAACCTCCCCCAGTACCCTTAAGGCCCTCAGGGTTATGTCCTCCAGGTTCCCTATCGGGGTGGGACATATGTAGAGTACACCTTCCCCCTCCATGCCGCCTACATCCTTTCTCCCTCGTAGTAAATCCTGTGTATCTCCTCCGAGTAACTCCCGTCCTGCCGGTATATCACAAGGGGCTTTGACACCTTCAAAAACTTTCCGCCCTCCTTGGCCCCCTCAACCAGGAATAGGTTGGATTCCCTGTCAATGGCCGAATGGACCATTCTTAACCTCTTGGGCTCTATGCCCCCCTCCCGCATGGCCAGCAGCACATCCACCATGCGGCCGGTGCGGTGTACCATTGCCAGCCTGCCCCCGTTTCTTAAAACCCTGCCCGCCGATTTCACAATATCCTCCAGCGTGCACAGTATCTCATGCCGGGCAATGGCCTTGCTGCTGTCGGGATTTTTCAGGCCCCCGCCGTCGTTCATATAAGGGGGATTTGAAACCACAAGGTCAGCTTTCCCTTCCCCCACCAGCGAGCATGCGCATTTCAGGTCGCCGGCCAGCACCTTTACCCGGTCGTCCAGCCCGTTCATCGCGACGCTCCTTTGGGCCATCTCCGCCATGTCTTCTTGAATCTCAATCCCGATTATCTTGGACGCCTTTGTCTTACCGGCAAGGATTATCGGTATTATGCCGGTGCCGGTACCAAAGTCCACCACGGTATCCCCTTTTTTTACGGTGGCAAAATTGGCAAGCATAACCGCGTCAATGCCAAAGCAAAACTTGTTGGGGTTTTGTATTATGCGCAAACCTGCTATACCCAGGTCGTCTATCCTTTCTCCGTCCCTCAGGTATTTTTCCATCGTTAAATCCACTCCCGCCGCCGGGCCGCCTCGTTGTTTTCCCTGTGTCACTCCCTGAAAGCGGCATCTATATATTCCACCATTTGGTCATAGTCCATAAGGCCTATATGAACGGCGCTTATCTCGCCCCGGCGGTTTATCACGTAATTGGTGGGCAGGTAGGACACAAGGTACTTCTTTGAAACTTCCGCGTCCAAATCCAGCAGTACCGGAAAGGTAAAACCCTTCTCCCGGATAAACCTTGAGACCTCTTCCTTTTCTTCGCCTACGTTTACCGCGAGCACCACCGCGTCACCATCCTTGTAGGCTTCATACAGCCGGTCCAGGAGGGGCAATTGCTCCAGGCACCAGCTGCTGTTGGTCTGCCAAAAGCACAGCAGCGCCACCCTGTCCCGGTGGTCGGACAGTTTGACGGTGTTGCCCTCAATATCGGCCAGTTCAAAGGCATAGGCCATGTCGCCGGGGTATACGCCGTAGCCGCCCTGCTCCCGGCCCGGGGACTGCTGCATATCACTGCCGCCGGGCTTTTCTTCCCCCATTCGCTCCGGGGCGGCCCCGGGCTGGTTGAGGCTGTTGTCGGGAGGGCTTAAATCCGGAAGGGCACCGTCATTTTGCATCGCGGCCCATGCTGCTATAAGCACTGCAAGCAGCACCAAGGCGGCAGTCAAAGTCCATTTCCTCATTTTAAAACCTCCATGCCCGGTAATAATCCTCCACGATTCCCGGGACAGTTTTTCCTGGTGCGGCACTTTCGCCGCCCTATTTAGGTTGCGCAGTCAAGGCCTATATGATACCGGCCGCTGCCATACTATGTTAAAAGACCCTTACCAGGGTCTTTTATTAAACTTCCGATTCAGGTTTGGGGGCGTCCACCGGACATACATCCGCGCACGCACCGCACTCAATGCACCCCTCCGGGTCTATAACGTATTTATCCTCACCTTCGCTTATAACCCCCTCGGGGCATTCAGGTTCACATGCACCGCAGCTGATGCAGTCATCAGTTATAACATATGCCATACTGTTCACCTCCTTGAGTATCTCAAACCGAATACTACCGTTAATATTGTAACATTTAAACAGGATTTTTCAAAGAGAAATATTCAGTTTCAGGGACATCCCGTTATTCTTCCGGGACCGGATGGACATCGTCCAGGTTGAACTCCTTGATATCCGTCTCGTCACCCTCCACCAGCTTCACTTTGACCATCCTTTTCAGGATATTGGTATCCACCACTATCCCGTCGCCGGAGGGGGTGGAAACCTTTATGCCTATCGGCGGCATTTCCTGTTTTATTGCCTCGTATACATCCTCCTCGTACTTCAGGCAGCACATAAGCCGCCCGCAAATACCGGAAATCTTGGTGGGGTTTAACGACAGGTTCTGCTCCTTGGCCATTTTTATGGATACCGGTTCAAAGTCCCCCAAAAAGGTGGCGCAGCACAGCGACCTGCCGCAGGGTCCCAGCCCGCCCAGCATCTTGGCTTCGTCCCGGACGCCTATCTGTCTTAATTCTATCCTGGTTTTAAAAATGGAAGCCAGGTCTTTCACCAGTTCCCTAAAGTCCACCCGTCCGTCGGCGGTGAAGTAGAATATCACTTTATTGGCGTCAAAGGTATACTCCACGTCCACCAGTTTCATTTCCAGGTTGTGCTTGGCAATGGCCTCCTGGCATATGTCAAAGGCCTTTTTTTCCTTTTCCTTGTTTTCCTTTTCGGTGGCAATGTCCTCGGGGGTGGCTATCCTTATTACCTGCTTTAGCGGGGCAACCACGTCTTCCTCCCTGACCATTTTGGGTCCCACTGCCACGTCCCCCAGCTCAATCCCCCTTACGGTCTCCACTATCACTTTCTGCCCGGCCTGTACATCCAGGTCGCCGGGGTCGAAATAGTATATTTTACCTGCCCGTTTAAACCGGACCCCTACTACTGTCAACATTTTTTATACCTCCTGTATATCCAGCAGAAGAACTTCCAACGTCAACTGTGCATTGGCGTTTTGCCTCAGATTTTCCCTGGCCCCGGACACCGCTTCAATCATTCGTCCCAGTTCGGCTGGGGTAAACCTTTCCGCCGTCCTTCGTGCAAATTCACCATTGTCTTTAATATACAGCAAATCTTCCTTCTGAGCAAGCTTAAGGACCAAAAGGTCCCTAAGCTGTAAAAGCATATAGTCCAGGAAGTCCTCCACCGACCGGTCGGTGTCCCGGACCAGGAGGTCTATGGCAGCGGAGGCCCGGGTAAAGTCCTCCTCCATCATGCTAACCATTGTTTCATGGTACAAATGATGGTCGGGTATGTTTTGGCCGGTTTCCGGCTTTAAAACCTGGCAGCGGGAAAGGATGGTGGGCAAAAGGCCGGCGGGGTTGGCAGTGGTGATTGCTATTATTCCATCCCCCGGCGGGTCCTCAAGCACTTTCAGAAGAGAGTTTTGCGCCTGCACTGTCATTTTTTCGCCCTGCAGGATTATGCTCACCCTTTTTTTGCCTTCATAGGGTTTTATGAATATTTCCTTTTGCAGCTGTCTTATGTCGTCAATTCCTATGCTCGCGCCCCCGGCCTGGGTTATGGTTACATCAGGATGGTTTGAGGCCTCTATTCTCCGGCAGGAACTGCACCGACCGCAGGGTTTCCGGTCCTCGGCCGTGCAGTTTACGCCCTTAGCCAGGAATAATGCCAGGTCCTTCGCCTGCTGCTGTGCTGCGTTGATTATATAGGCATGGGATACCCTGCCCTGCATTACTGCCTTTTCTATAAAACCGTACGCCTCCATAAACGCCACCCCAATCAGGTATACAAGTCAACCAAAAGACCCCTAATATTGTCTACTTTCTCCAATATTTTTAAACGGTTCTTCTGCTCGCCCAGCATTTCTTCGGTCAATTGTTCAAGCTCTTTGTTTATTCTTTTTACCAGCGTATAAATCCTGTGCCTTCCCCTTCTGTCCATGGTGGAGCTCTTGGCATACTTCAGCATGCCGGATAGGACCTCCTCCATGAAAGCCTTTACCTTGGCCTTGTAAGCCAGGAGCTCCTTGAGGGACATGGAGCCGGTCAACTTTTTGCCCTGTTGGTCTATATCCTCAAGCAGTGCTGCGATCCGCTCCTCCATCCTTTGGGACTGCTCTCTGTTTAGGTTTTCCTCAAAACCGCCCCGGCTGCCTTCCGCCCTTCCGGGTTTTTTGTCCCCCACCCTGCCGGCGTAGGG
>JAAYEV010000011.1 GCA_012728565.1 Clostridiales bacterium | reverse complement strand
AGACGGCAAAAAGGGGGACATAACTGGAATGAAAAGAAAAAGGAACTTGGTAAGGCTGGCGGCATCGGTGGCGGCGGTGGCAGTAATAGTTATAGGGCTAAACACCCAGCCGGGATTGGCGCTGGTCAACCGTATAAGGGAAATGTTTGAACCGGAGAAGAACATCACCCAGGACATAGAGGGCAGCAAGGAAGAGCAGAATGTACAGCTCAATGAAGGCGCAAACGCGGAGTATGTTATATACGTGGACCAGGAAAGGTACAAGATGATTAAGGACGCCGATGTAGATAGGATTGTGCCGAATCCGCCGCTTCCTGAAGGGTATCCGGAAGTGTCCATGGAGATAAGGCAGGTTGCTGATAAGGGCCCTGAAGGGCTGGTAAGGGAAATGGAATCGCTGCTTAAGGAAAAGTACGATGACGTGACCGCGCCCCAGCCGGTGGAAGAACCGGTTAAGGGCTGGACGGTAAGGGGGCTTGGCGGCAGAAGCTGGGACAGCCCGGTAGAGAGGGTTTACGTGATAAGCAACGGGAAAGAGGGAAGTTTCGTAATAACCCAGAGGTACTTCCTTGAGGCCGCGGAAGGTCACGGGGCAAGGTTCTACCACATGTTAAAAGAATTCTATATAGTGGAAGACTAAGACTTGTAAAAAAGCCGTCCCCCATGCCCTGTGGGACGGCTTAAGCTTGGAATAGATATTAATCCTCCTGGGAGGCTTCAGGCTCTTCAGGTGCCAGGGGATTTTGGTCCATTAAATCTTCCTCGGTGATTACCGGGAATTCTACTTCTCCGTTGAAGTCATATATTTCGAACTCTCCCTCCGAATGGCTCAACACTTTAATGGAGAAGTCCGGCGCATCCTCGCCAAGGGATTCAACCACTTCTTTCATGAATCCTTCCATGGGCATTGTCATGTCCTGGGACATCCACACCCTCTCATACAGCCCTGTTTCCTTATTGATGTAATACCTGTAGGAGAGTTCCACTTCCATTCCGGATACAAGGGCTGCCATCATTTGTTTATACTGCTGCGGGTCAAAGTCCGGGTCCTGCTGAAGGGTGGGACTTTCAACCTGCAGCGTTACCATTGATTCCATGACTTTCTCCATGATTTCCATATAATACTCCCTGTAGGCTTCCTGGTCTATGTCAAAGCTTATTACGTAGTATTGCCCTTTGTCGGTTTCAATGTCGTCTTCATACTTTGCAAATTCCTTAAACATCCTAAGTTCGTATTCGGACAACTGGGCCATCTGGTAGGGCTCGCGGTCGGTTATTGTCCGAATTTGTTCCATGGCCGGGCCAAGGTCCTGCACAACCCATTTGTCGCTGCCCGCCATTCTTTGATACATAAGGGGCCCGTCCATAAAGGTCTCCACGTCCTGCATAACTTCTTCCACTCCGGCGGTTGACACCAGCGATTGTTTCATATATATCCTGTCGGGAGCCTGAAAGGAGACATCCATCTCCATATTCATGCTTATCTCCATCCCGCCGTCAAGGAACTCTTCAAGGTCTTCATTTTCCTCAATCTGTTCCTGTGTGATGCCCTCAAAAATCAGCTGCATTTCTGTGAGCATTGTGCCTTTTTGCTTGTAGGTTTCAAGCTCTGCCAGCTTTTCATTTATACGCACAAGCATATCCGGGGCCGATAACCCGTCCCGGGTAAACAGCCGCTGGTATACATCCTTTGCCGCTGCTATCATTTCACCGGCCTGAACGGCTGTGACAGCATCCCTGGGGCAAAAGGAATCGCTCTCCCCTGTTATAAGGCCGGTTTTCAGTGCGTAGGCTATGTAGGGCTTTGCCCAGGAAGATATATCCCCGCTGTCTGCAAATTCAAGGTCAGTGTCTGTAAACGTTTTGGCCGCTTCCTTGAAACCTGCTTTTTCTCCAAATACGTCCACGATTATTTTGATGGCCTCTTCCTTGGTAATGCTCTGCCCGGGAGCGAAGTAATCGCCGTATCCGGACACAATCCCTTTTTTATAAGCGGTTTCTATGTAAGGGATTAAATCAGGGTCGGTCACATCGATAAAGGACGATTGGGCTGCCTCCTCAATTTCGGTGCCCGCCTGGGACAATATTTCCTTTACGAATGCCGCCCTTGTAATTAAGGCTTCCTGCTCCGCTGCCGGCACGGCCGCAGGCAGGCACAGGACAATGACCAGAGTCAGCAGTGCGCACAGTTTTTTCATAACAAATCCTCCAAACATTGGTTAATTAATACATCGTTGTTATTATACTACTAATTCTACGTATAACGCAATAATAGTATTACACCTCTTCATCTGTCATTCTGAGAGCGAAACCCGAAGAAGCCAGCTTGGAGATGTATATAAGATTCTTTAACCTTTTATTCCCCTGATTACTGCCACAAGCAACACCAAGGACGGAAAGCCGTATAGAAGGGGTATGGTATACAGGGGGAATACGTTATCCAGAAACAATACTAATTCATTGGGGCTGCTGACAAAATACTGGGTAGAAAAAAGCAGTGCCACTGACGACGGTAGTACCAGGGGGCGGTGGCTTTTCATGCCCAACCACTGCGAAAGGCACAGGACAAAGACATATAAGAATACCGATAATTTCACAAAGTTGCCCAGCAAATTTATGGTAACAAACAGTATATCGTACCGCTCAATAAAGGCGGTGGGTTTTATGTATCTAATTAAGGAATAAAACGGGTTTGAGACGTGCTGCCGGAGAAGGCCGAAAACCCCGGTGTAAAAAAGCTCGCCAATAAATCCGCCAAACCCAATCAAAGCCATTGTGATAATAGAGTATTTGGCAGTTTTATTAATTTTGTTTATTGAAGGAGCAAGGAATATCAAAAACATGA
Organism: Clostridiales bacterium; assembly: GCA_012728565.1. Classification (GTDB taxonomy): domain Bacteria; phylum Bacillota; class Clostridia; order Ch29; family Ch29; genus JAAYEV01. The sequence goes on along the minus strand of JAAYEV010000011.1, from coordinate 6,872 downwards.
TTTCACCGGCCCAGGCGAGGGGGGTTATGCTGGACCTCAGTATATTGGCCGCTCCGTCTTCAAAGACCGGCAGCAGATTCTGCAGATTGACATCGGGTATTAGCAGTAGGTACAGGAAAAACAGAATTATAACGGTTGGCAGGAACACTACCTGGCTGCTGCGGGCAATACCCTCGATTCCATCATAGACTACGTAGGCGGATGGAAGAAGCACAATGGCCATAATTGGTGCGATAGGTGTTTCGGGCAGCAGCGAAAGTTTTACAAAGTTTGTTATCTGCCAGAGTACAAGACCTATGGTATGAAACAGCCATACCAGGAAAACCAGGATTAACAGTTTACCTATGAATGTCCCCAGCACCTGCTGGGTATAAACAACGAAATCCTTTCGGGGGAAGCGGTTGGCCAGGGCTCCCACAATGAGGCCCAGTGCCATACCGCCTATTGTGAATAATACCGCTGCAGCCCATGCATCCCTCGGGGCATGGAGCCCTATGGTAACCGGAAGGCTGATTACTGCCGTTCCCATGATGGTCCAGAACATCATTCCTATAATCTGGCCGGCGCTTATACCGTATTTTTGCATATTCTTCACCTACTCGCTGATTTTGGGGACTATGGGCTTGGTGCCAAGGGCAGTCCCGGCGATTTGTGCCTTTACATTAATTTCAATACCTATTTCAGGATATATAGAGTACCAGTTTTTACTGTATTCTTTCCATATTTCAGGCTTTCTTGAATGAATTAAGCGCCCTATGCCGAGGGCATCAGACCCCAGTTCCTTGCACCTGTTAACAGTTCCCAAAAGGGCTGCCTCGGCCTTGGCGGAAAGGCTCTTTTCAAGGCTGGCAATTTCGGTTTTGGATAGATTTGAGTAAAAGTGTATTTCTTCCAACAGTCCCTTCAACGTGACATCAAAGCTCACATTAACCCGGCCGTCTTCAACGGTCAGCCTTCGCCTGACCTTGGCCTGTTCATACCTGTATGACAGCTTCCTTCCGTTTATTTCAATATCGTAATAGCCGGCATTTGACAAACCCTTTAGAAGCAAAAACCGCTGGGTTTCTTCGGCATCCAGGTATCCAACCAACCTGTCGGCCTTAAACAATGCCGTTCCCCTGATGATAACAGGTTGGTCCGCACTACTGTCGGATGCCTGGTCGGTGGAAAAGGTTTCAATAAAAGGGGCCCACGGGTCCAAACCGTTTGTGAGAATGCCCTGGGCGATGATGTTTAAATCGGAAGGATAATAATAATCTCCTTCGCCGACGCTTGTTTCCAGGATGGAGTACAATTCCCCCGCCAGGGTATCTTCAAACTGCGGACTTGATGTCAGCAAGTCGGGTGTATCTCCCTTAACAATCAAAACGTAATTCCTGAGCCGGGTACCCCTGGCCCTTAACAAAAAATCAACGGCTTGCGAAATACCTTCTTTGGCCAGGCCTTCTTCAAACATGATTATCCTGTTATGGGCAAGGTATACATACCTGGGCGAGCGGATTGAAAATTTTCGTATGGCCTCCTCCAGGGTGGTCCCATAGGAGCTTACTTCCCATTGCGTCGCAGCCTGTGCAGTGCCTTCTTCGCCGCTTGCTCCCATCTGCTCTCCGCCGCCGGAAGAGGGCCTGGTGGTGATGAAGGATACCCTGTATTGTCCGGTGTCGCCGGTATTTGGTTTGCCGAAAACTATGGAGTCCACAAGAAGCAGGTCTTCGGTTTCCCTGCGGTCCCAGCAGCCGCCGGGCAGCAGTAATAGCGGAATAATTGCAAGAAGCACCAAGACTTTTTTGGCCATGGGCTACTTTCCCCCCCGTTTCCAGCTGCCTTGCCGTCGGATGTTGGTTTTTGCCGTCTGGATTGGCCTTTTTTTCATAAAGGAGGATGGAACCCTTACGAGGAAGTCCTTCCAGTCACTGAGGAAAAAGGGACTTATAGGAGAAAGGTAGGGCACGCCAAAGCTTCTCATCCCCGCCAGGTGCACCAGAAGCATCAGCCAGGCCGTAATGATTCCCGGCAGTCCGAAAGCCCCGGCGGCCAATAATACGGGGAACCTAAGCAGCCTGTGAGCGTCCGAGCCCTCGGGGATGGGTATGGTAAAGGAGGCGATGGCGGTAAGGGCTACTATTATTATTGAAGGGGGTGAAACCAGCCGTGCTGCAACCGCCGCCTGACCGATGACCAGGGCGCCGACAATGCTGACCGCCTGCCCCACTGGACGTGGGAGACGGACTCCGGCTTCCCTGAGTACCTCAAGAGAAAGTTCCAAAACCAGCATCTCCAGGAATATTGGGAAGGGAAGCTGCTCCCGTGCCTGGGAAATGGATTTTAAAAGCTCGGTGGGTATCATTTCGTGGTGGTATGAAAAGATTGCTACGTAGAGTCCAGGAAGCAAAACGGTTATATTTAATCCGACGAATCTTAACAGCCTGTCAAAACTGGCAACCACGTATTTTGAACTGTAATCCTCGGCCGATTGGAAAAAGTGGGTGATAGCCGAGGGTACGACAACAACAAAGGGGAAATTGTCCATAAGGATTAGCGCCCGCCCCTCCAGCAAGCAGCTGCACGCCCTATCCGGGCGCTCGGTGGAATAACTCTGGTGAAATATCGAAAAAGTGGAGTCGTCTATCATTTCCTGCAGCATTCCAAAATTCGCCACTCCGTCTATATCAATTTTCGCGATACGCCTCTTTATTTCCTCTACCAATCCTTCCATAACAATACCGTCTATGTATGCAATATTGACTTCGGTATTGGTGATCCTGCCCAGGTTCAGCCGTTCGAACTTCAAATCGGGGTATCTGATCATTCTTCGAATAAGCGACCTGTTAACCCGGATGTTTTCAACAAAACCTGACCGGGCTCCCTTAACAACCGTTTCGGTCTGGGATTCTTCCACTGCCCTTTCCTGCCAGCCTATAGCCTCGATGGCAAAAGCGCTTTCCCGGCCTTCTATTATCATTGCAATACTGCCGGACAATATCCTGGATACCAGTATGTTAGGGCTTTTTACAATATCCACCGTCCCGGCCGGCAGCAGGCTGTTTAATATTTCATCGTCAAGTTTTGGCCCGCCGGTATCCCCGGGGTCCAACAGCATCAACGGCTTCAGGACGTTTGCCGCCATAAAGCCCGAGTCGACCATCCCGTCCAAGAAAAAAATATGGGCCCGGATTTGGCGGTCCCGGCCTATCCTTATGGGCCGGGATTCCAGGTCGCAGCACTTGGCCAGCACCTCCTGGACGCACTTTATATTTTCGTCCAAATCCTTCGAAAATTTCTCCCTTTGTACAGCCTGGGCAGCCTTGTTTGATTCGGATTTGTTCTTCCTGAAGATATGTTTAAACATACTGCATAACTCCTTTGTTGAAGCATACATTATTTATAATGCCGGATTTGCCCGGCATATATACCTGGTACTCCCTGAAACGCCCGACAGGTCAGAAGCGGTATATTTCCACTGCAATTGCGAAGTCTATAAATGAAAAATAGGAAAGAGCTGAGGGAAAATATGATAGTAAGATTCGGATATGTAGCTATGTCCATGGTGCTTAAGGACTGCTCGCCATCCAGGACGGTTACTGCTACCAACCTTGAAAGGATACAAGAGCCAAAGGCCAGGATATCCAAGCTTTTGAGGCTCGCAAGGGAAAACCTGCACAACACCCAAAGGCTTCTTTATCATAACAGCGCCAATGACATATCGGTGTACCGATTTACTTCTAAGCTTATACCCCTTGCCACCCATCCCCTTGCATCGGATTGGAAGTGGATGGAGGACCTGTGGGATGAACTGAAGTCGCTGGGCAGTTATGTAAAAGAGCGGGGGATGAGGACAAGTGCCCACCCCGACCATTTCACGCTGCTAAACTCACCTAAAGGTGAAGTGCTGGAAAAGGCCCTGAAGGACCTGGAGTATCATCACAGCGTTTTTAAAGGTATGGGACTGGATGCTTCCGCAAAGCTTGTAATACATGTGGGCGGTTTGTACGGGAACAAGGAAGAATCAGTGAACAGGTTTCTGGAAAACTATAAAGCTGTGCCGCCCTATATAAGGGAACGAATTACCCTGGAAAACGATGACAAGATATACACGGCGGAGGATGTGCTGGGTATATGCCAAAAAACAGGGACGCCGATGGTTCTGGATGTGCATCATGACTGGTGCAACAGGGGTATTAAGGATACGGGCAGCCTGCTGGAGGATATTTTTGATACGTGGAAGGGGCAGCCCCTTGTTCCCAAAGTTCATATCTCCAGTCCCAAAAGCGAGAAGAATTTCAGGGGGCATTCGGATTACATAGACCCGGATTTCTTCCTGGAATTCCTGGAAAAGGCGAAGAAGGTTGGACAGGACTTTGATGTGATGGTCGAGGCAAAGTACAAGGACCGGGCACTTTTTAGGCTTATGGAGGACATGAAAAGCATAAAATGGATAAAGGTAATGAACGGTGCGGCGATTGAGTGTTAAATTATATGTTGACAGGGAATGATATTGTATGTATAATAAAAATGTAATAGATACAACATAGTAATGTTTACAATAAATTTTTCTGGGTATATTAAAGAGCGGGAGGACGGTTTTCGTATGAAAGTTTCGGTAGAGACCTTGATGGATATATTTAAAAGCAAGGGTATAAGGCCCTCCTACACCAGGGTGAGAATCATGGAATACCTGTCGGCAAACCGGAGCCATCCCACCGCGGATGAGATATACGGCAGCCTGGTGGGCGAGATACCCACGCTGTCAAAGACCACGGTGTATAATTCAATGAATGCATTTGTGGAGGCGGGGCTGGCAAGGGTCATAACCATTGAGGACAACGAGGTGAGATACGACGCCGACATATCCGACCACGGGCATTTCAAGTGCACCCGGTGCGGCAGAATATATGATTTCCCGATGGACGTGGAAGCACTTCAGCCGAATGGCCTGTCGGGGTTTAAAGTAAATCAAAGGGATGTTTATTTTAAAGGCACCTGTTCCGGATGCCTTGATAAAAAATAAATTAATAATATGGAGGTTTGATATTATGAAGAGTCTGAAGGGTACAAAAACAGCGGAGAATCTATTGAAAGCGTTTGCGGGGGAATCCCAGGCGCGCAACCGCTATACTTATTACGCATCGGTAGCAGACAAAGAAGGCTACAAGCAGATAAGGAAAATCTTCCTGGAAACTGCCGACCATGAAAAGGAGCATGCTAAAAGGTTCTATAAATTCCTGTTGGCCGGGTTCGAGGGTGTTCTTCCGACTATGATTGAGATTAACGCTACCTATCCCGTCGCCCAAGGCAACACCCTTGACAACCTTAAGGCTGCAGCTGCAGGAGAGAACGAAGAATGGGCGGACCTTTATCCAGCCTTTGCAGATGTTGCGGAACAGGAAGGCTTTGATGATATAGCAAGAGCCTTCAGGGCGATATCTGTATCCGAGAAAAAGCACGAAGAAAGGTACAATAAGCTTGCCGCCAACATTGAAAAGGGTGAAGTTTTCAAAAAAGGCAGCAAGGTTTTGTGGAAATGCGGCAACTGTGGCTATGTACATGAAGGGCTCGAGGCACCGAAGGAGTGTCCGGCTTGCATCCACCCCCAGGCACATTTTGAGCTGTTTACTGAGCCCTATTAATGACAATATATATAATAGCGAGGGCTGCATGTACTGAAATGGACCATATGGTTCATAAATAAAAAAGGAGGTTTGCTCATGCTGGTCACAAAGAAGGCGCCGAACTTTACTGCCAAAGCCTTTCACCAGGGCAAAATTAAAAGTGTTTCACTGGAGGATTATAAAGGGAAATGGGTTGTACTATGCTTTTATCCGGGAGATTTCACCTTTGTATGACCCACAGAGATTTCACACATAGCCGTAGGCTATGAAAAACTCAAGGAGCTTAATGTAGAAGTACTTTCGGTCAGCGTAGACAGTGTTTTTTCACACAAGATATGGAATGAAACCGAGTTAAGCAAAATGGTGGACGGAGGGATACCCTATCCTATGCTGTCCGACCAGACGGGAGAAATAGGAAGGCTATATGGCGTCTACGATGAGGAATCGGGAACCAATATTAGGGGCAGGTTCCTGATAGACCCGGATGGCATAATACAGGCCGCTGAAGTATTAAGTCCTCCGGTGGGGAGGAATCCTGAGGAATTGTTTAGACAGATTAAAGCGTTTCAGCATAACCGAAATACCGGAGAAGTGCTGCCGTCCGGCTGGGAGGAAGGTGGCCAGACACTAAAACCTCATGCAGATTTGGCGGGAAATGTTTGGAAAGTATGGCAGCCGCCTAAAAAATAGTAGTTATGGAAATGGAGGGGATGGCAATCTGTGACGTTGCACACAGGCTGCCATCCCATTGTTTTTTTATGTAGGAGTTAGAAGGTTGGATAGAATTGTCTTGAAACTATTATCCAAATTGACTAAAATATAACTAGCACCCGATAGGGACAAACAGAAAAAGAAAACAAGGGAGGTTTTTTCTGTGTATAAAAAGAGTGTGGGGTTTTTGGCACTTATGCTGGTGCTGGCAATGACCATTGTCGGTTGCAGCCAGCAAGCGGCGGGTTTCAAGGTAGGCATGATCACCGATGCCGGTACCATAGACGACAAGTCCTTTAACCAGGGTACCTGGGAGGGCGTGGTAAAGGCTGCCGAGGAACTGAAGCTTGAGTACCAGTACTTAAAGCCCGGCGGGACAACCGAAGCCGATTATATGAAAGAAATTGGCAATATGTACGATGCGGGTTTTAAATTCATAGTATGCCCGGGTTTCAAGTTTGAGACCGCAATATTCGAGGCCCAGGACAAGTACCCGGATGCAAAATTTGTAATCCTGGATGGGAACCCCCATGCGGGAGACTTTGTACCGGT
>JAAYEV010000101.1 GCA_012728565.1 Clostridiales bacterium | reverse complement strand
CGGGGAAGCTGTACCCATCCACCTGTCCATGGAACGGGTATCCGGCAGTATGGCGGGCATCCTTGGATGGATGTTTTGAATCTGCCTGGACGCGGCCACTGTAATTATGCAAAAGGAAGGCTTTCTGGTACCCCGGTCGTCGGTGTAAAAGTCCCATATCCCGGCAAAGGCAAAAACCGGCACATCGGGGAGTATTATTCTATAGGGGGTTTTAACCCCTTTATTTTTTATCCATTCATAATAGCCGTCGGCGGGTATGAGGCATCGACGATGCTCAAAGGAGTGCCGGAAGGTCGGTTTGCTGCACAGGGTTTCGGCCCGGGCGTTTATAAGAATTTTGCTGCCCTTGCTTTCCTTAAGCCATTCCGGCCTAAGGCCCCAATGCATATTGGAAAGCGCACGTTTTCCCTCAATGTTGCTGATAACCGGTGCCGGCTGGCTTGGGGCTATGTTGTACCTTGAATAAAAGTCCAGCCCCTCGATACCCATATTAAAGTACTTGGCGAACATTACCGCATCAATAGCAAGGGAATACCTGCCGCACACTTTCCGACCGCCTCCTTCCTAAGAGCTCTTTGTTATAATAATAAACGTTGTCCAAGGAATAGGCAACAGGTTTCGGTGCAGGATGCCGGCACTACTTGGAGTTAAGGGCGGCCAGCAGCAAAAACAGCATAAAACCAAGGCTGGTAAGCTGGTCCACCAGCCGGATGCGTCTTTCCTTTTCACCGGGGGAAAGGGGTTTTTCTTCCACCATGCGCACCAGGAAGTCCTCCAGCGGTCCGGCTATTACCACGGCGAGTATTATTAACATGGGGGTTATGTTGTGGTGGCTTTTGTATTCGTATAGGGCTGCGCCCCCGATGGCGATACCCAGGGCGTAATTTATTAGTGAAAGGAAGCGGAGAATATCATCCATATCCATACCTCCCGAACGATGCCATTCTTCATTCATTTTATGCCGTTTGAAAGTTTTTTGTGTCCATACAAGGTGTGATTACCGGCGGTTTGTGCTATAATACTTGATAACAAAGGAAACGGGATGGTGACGGTATGGAGGATTATGGATACATTGACAAACTGGCCGAAAAACTGAGCGCGTATTTTGATATTGAGAAGGACTGGCAGATGGAAAACCTGTGCTGTGACCTATACGCAAAGTCCTACATTAAGAATGAAAAATACATCCTAACAAAGAAAGCCAAGATATACGGCTTTGAAAACTATGAACACTGTATTGTAAAATATTTCCATGATGTAGGGGTCAAGGACGTTGACGATTTTACCGACAGCCTGAAATGCGCCGCCGATAAACTGGTGACGCCCCATGACGAGCATATGTCCAGCATAATTACGGGGGTTATGGTGACGGCGGAAAAACCCGACCGGGATGTGGCAAATGCGGTAAAAAGGTTTAAGTTCCATAAAAGCTTCGCCTTCGGGTTAAAGGGATGGATGGATATAAGGCTCATCCTGGTGCACCCGCAGAGCGGAGAGGTAATAACCAACAGAAAAGGTAAAGAGGTGGCCAAGTTTTACGCT
>JAAYEV010000100.1 GCA_012728565.1 Clostridiales bacterium | reverse complement strand
TGCTTCTGAAAAACTATCTGGACAGATTTTTTAAATATCATAAGGCCCAATGGGAAGCGCCGCACCTGGTTTACGGGGACTTAAAATCCAGTGATAAGAATTTTATCGATGAGTATAATATTACTCTTTTTAACAAAGAGAAATTCGACGAATTTGCAGAGCTGATTGAGGGAATTAAGGAGGCTTTAGAAAAAAACAGGCGTTTGGGTAAGTACGAGGACAAGCATTTGAATTTTCTTTACTTTGATTTTTACAACCACCTTTATACTCCCCTTATCTCTATTGATAAAGGAATCCGTATCGAGGTTTCGCCTGTCAGCTTAAACAGCGATGAAAAGCTGTTTATTGACAGGCTAAAGAAATATTGCGATGATAATCCGTCGGCTTTTATCGAAAAGAGGCTGTACTTGCTCCGCAACAAGAGCAAAATAGGTGTGGGCTTTTTTGAAGCAGGAAATTTTTACCCGGACTTTATTATGTGGATTGCTGAAGACGACAAGCAGTATATTACCTTTATTGACCCAAAAGGCATTATGATGCTGGAAAAGAATATTAATAATCCTAAAATCCAATTTTATAAAACCATCAAGGAAAAGGAAGCCCAGTTGCAGCCATCCTGTACAGAAAAACAGATAATTTTGAATTCCTTCATCATTTCCGGCACACCTGCTGCGGACGCCAGCGCACATTTTGGAGTTAGAAGACCTGAGTTTGAAAGCAGGAATGTGCTTTTTCTGGAGGATGATGATTGTATAGAGAAGATGATGAGCAAGATATGTCTTTAAAAATCTTCGAAACGACTATATAAGAAATCCATCAGGAAAAGTGAGGTTATTCCTATGACCATTGACAACCCAAACAACGAAAATAAATAATCCTATACAACGCACGTGGAAGCCGTGGTATCGCTTAAAAGAAAAACCCATAAAGCCTTGCGCAGCAAGGCTTTATGGGTTTTTATAAGGAATTGGATCTGTTTCCTCCCTACTGCCGTGTGAGCACTGACACCGAAAAACAGCTTTCCAGCTACGAGACACAGGTTGCCTATTACGTGCGATTATATCTAAAAGCGCCTGGATTGGGAGTATGCATATATATGCCGACGAGGGAATCACAGGGACAAATACCAAAAACCATGCCCGGTTTAACCTGGGAGATGGATGAACTCAGACAGCAGCATTCGGCTTTTACGCAGGCGGAGTTAATGCGCAAAGACACCCTTTCGAGGGTTTGGGAGATTGAAAGGATGCTGAGAGAGCGTGATGTGGTAAAGGCATTTGATGAGGATTTATTTGCAGCGCTGGTGGAACAGATTAGGGTAGTATCGCTGGTAGAGGTGGTGTTTGTATTGAAGGCGGGGGGTCATTATATTCAGGTGAGAGAGGTTTTATAAAAAGTCATATGATGTAAAATTAACAAGAAATATAAAGAAAAATGAAGAAACTCGTTGAAAAAAAAAAAAAAATAGTATAATTCTGTTTTAAGACTGAGATACGGTCATAGCCACATAGTTTATATAAATAGATATTTTAAGGGACATCTGCAGGAGTGGCTGGCAAATGAACCTGCAGTATTTGGGGAAGATTTGCTCATTATTCAAAAATAATTTGTCGGCTTTGCTGATACAGCGGAAATCCACCATCGAACGTCCTTGTATTTTGCCAGTTCACCAGAAAAACAGGATAAGGGCAAATAGGCAGAAGAAAAAATGCAGCAAACAGCAAACTTGTTGCTACATGCCAATCAAAGAAGGCAGAAAGGGGGTAGTTTGACCGTATGGAAATGCCCAATGTGCCGCGGGGACAATGGCCAGTTAAAACCATCATTAAAAAGCGCCGTTATATTGAGGTAACCAAAAAGTTTTGGATTGGGCATGGTGCGGCTTTGCTATGGTTACTTTTCTCAATCATTGTATCCGTTCCCTGGTTGAACGACCTCGGTGCCCTCATTGGCAAACCCCTTGCTTTTATCCTGATTGCCGGTATAGGATACATCCCCGGATATATTAATATGTTTATAGCGGTAAGCCTACTGTTAGATCGGCAGCCTCAGTTTAAGACTACTAACCCTACAGACCCGGTCACCATCATCATTGCCTGCCGCAACGAAGAAAAAAGCATAGGCCATACACTTCGCTATATCAAGGGTCAGGATTATCAAGGATTGATCCGAGTCATTGTGGTGGACAATGCGTCTATAGACAAAACAGCAGAAACGGCCCAAAAGGCGGGAGAAGACCTCGGAATTGACATACAAGTCTTATTTGAAGAAAAGCCTGGAAAGTACAATGCGTTAAATAAAGCACTGGAACATGTAAATACCGAGTATGCAGTTACCCTGGATGCCGATACCCTGCTGCATAAATCGGCAATCCGTTATTTGGTTTCCCGCATTAAATCTGCCCCCAGAGAAGTATGCGCGGTAGCCGGGGCGGTGCTGGTCAGAAACAGCAGGGAAAATCTGTTGACCCGCCTTCAGGAATGGGACTACTTTTTAGGCATTGCCAGTATCAAGCGCATGCAGGGCTTGTATCAGGGTACCTTGGTTGCACAAGGAGCCTATTCTCTGTACCGGGCGGAAGCATTGCGGGAGGCCGGTGGCTGGCCTGATGCCATTGGTGAAGACATCGTCTTGACCTGGAAGTTCTTAAGCAGTGAGAAAAAAGTTTTTTTTGAACCATTAGCCGTAGCCTTTACTGAAGTTCCCGTGACGTTGAAACACCTGCTGCGTCAGAGAAGCCGCTGGGCACGGGGGATGATTGAAGCCCTAAAGCTATTTAAGCCCTGGCAGCAGCCGGTTAAATATGTCAAATACCTGACAGGTATTAACCTGATCATGCCCTATTTAGATCTTGTTTACACCTTTTGTTGGATGCCAGGGCTGATCCTGGCTTTCTTCGGTAAATACTGGATAGTGGGACCCGCGACCTTGTTTGTCGTTCCCCTTGCCCTGCTTCAAAACTATATACTCTATAGCTATCAACGCAACGTGTTTAGAAAACTTGATTTACGGATTCGGCGCAACCGTTTAGGATTTGTTCTTTATGTTCTGTTGTATCAGATGTTGATGAGTCCTATGTCTGTCATCGGTTATTGCCAGGAAATACTGATGCTGCGGCGAAAATGGAAATAAATACAGACGGAGATTGAGGGTCCGATTTTTGCTGACGCTGAACATTTTACGATATGCCCTGCAGATACCTGACCCGACACCGAGAGAATATGCCTACACCATAACCGTCATGGGCAAATTCAGCATCTCAGAAAGCAGTGTCTATCGGGTAATCAAAAGAAATGGCCTGTTTGCCAAGGCAAATGAGATAGCTGTCAGAGCATCAAAGGAGTATATAAAAAAGACCAAGATGCTGAGGAACAGGAGAAGGCTTAAAGCCCAAACCCTGGAGTAACGCAAGTTTACTCAACACCCAGGCAACTGCTGACCACATTTAAAAACGCCTGGATGTCAAAAGTTCGCTGAAGACATACAGTGCATCTTATAAAACAAATGTTTAATCAGAGGAAAGCAGCCAAAATTAATAGATTAAGGAGAAAACGGTAAAAATCAACAGTCTGAGAGGCGATAAAAATTGCAAGTAGAGAATATGCAAAAAAGTAAAAAGATACTGCTGGTGGAAGACAGCCGCTTTACTGCTAAGGTTGTAACGGGGCTTCTGAATAAAAACGGCTATGAGGTGGAAACCAGCGCTACAGGGGAAGAAGCAGTGCAAAAGATAAGCGGCGGCTCTCCGCCGGAACTGGTTCTGATGGATATCGAATTGGTGGGGGAAATGGACGGAATAGATGCTGCCCGCAGAATACTTAAATCCCGAGATATTCCCGTTGTATTTCTCACCGCCAACACATCCGGGGAAATTATTGATAAAATAAAAGAGGTTAAGGCTTATGGGTTCGTGCTAAAAGACACGGACAAAGCTGCATTGCTATCCACAGTGGAAATGGCTTTGAAACTTCATGAAGCAAATACCCATGCCAGAATGTTTGAGCGGCTTTTTGAAAACTCCCTGAATGAACTCTATATTTTTCATCCTAAGTCCTTAAAATTTGTTGCTGTAAACCGCGCTGCCAGAAAAAACCTGGGATATACAATCGAAGAACTGAACACCATGACACCCCTTGACCTCAAGCCCGAACTTGACCTGCAGAGTTTCAGGGAACTCCTTGTCCCTCTGGTCAGCGGGGAACAGGAGCAGGTC